>PLJR01000337.1:0-7345 GCA_003140295.1 Acidobacteriota bacterium | reverse complement strand
TCCCATAGCGCCGACCAGAACCCGCGAATCCTCAAAAAACTGGCCAGCGATACCGGTGGCCAGGCGTACTTTCCCCACTCCTCCACGGAAGTTGTAAAAGTTTGCCAGCAGATCGCGGAAGATATTCGCCACCAATATACGATTGGGTATAGCCCCAACGATCGTGAGCGCAACGGATACCGGAAGCTTCGCATCAGCGTGGTCGCGCCCGGCCAGGGGAAAATGAGTGCGCGCACCCGCGCCGGCTACCTGCTGCCGCAGCACGATTAACCATCGCAGCCGCTCCGCTGGAAACTCTTTCCCAGCGGTGAACGTTCCTCGTCATAACTGTGCCAAGCATTGCGACTCGTGTGCATGCCCGTCAGGCACGTGGGCTATCCCCGGTCCGGGCTTGCTGTCGGAACCGTGTCAGGATGCTGACTTCCTGTTCCGCTTTTCCGCCCGTTAACCGCGTTGATTAAGTCTCCCGAATCTTGGCCGCGAATGCTAATCGTCACGCCTAAATGAACATAGCCGAATGGTAGCGGTTAGCAGCGGCGATGGAACTGCAGGTGCAACGGCACCGTAGTTGATTGACATCGGCACGTGCGAACTTCAGAAGGTTCGGCCGGCCCAAATTGGCGATACCAGCCAAATTCGAAATGATAAGGAGCACAACAGATGACCGACCTGGAACTAAAAAAAGCAGTTGAGTCCGAGCTTAACTTCGAACCCAGCATCAACGCCGCGGAAATCGGCGTTGCCGCTAAAGACGGAATCATTACGCTCAGCGGGAATGTCCCGAGCTACTGGGAAAAGATGGCTGCGGAGCGCGCGGCTGCACGCGTTTCCGGGGTAAAGGCAGTCGTGAACGAAGTTGAAGTTCATCTGCCGGGGTCGAGTGAACGCACCGACGAAGACATCGCTCGGGCGGCCGTGAATGCCCTTCAGTGGAACGTCCTGATCCCTATAGACCGGATTAAGGTCAAAGTCTCGAAAGGATGGGTCACCTTGGAAGGCATGGTCGACTGGCAATTTCAGAAGACGGCAGCAGAAAAAGCGGTGCGCAAACTCATCGGGGTCAAAGGAGTCATTGACCTCATAGAGCTCAAGCCCAGTATCAGCAAAGGCGAAGTTAAGGCTGCGATTGAAGGCGCTCTGAAGCGGCTCGCCGAGATCGACGCTAACAAGATTAAAGTCGAGACCGAAGACGGCAAGGTCGTGCTAAGCGGAACGGTTCGCTCGTGGTTCGAACGCGAGGAAGCGGAACGCGCCGCTTGGGCTGCACCAGGTGTCCGCACAGTCGAAGACCGGATCGCCGTCGCGGCCTAGAACAGGTGCCGTTTCGGTGACCACGGCGATCAAGAGAAAAATCGGGACCGCCGCGAGAGTGACATGCATCACCAGCGTCGAAATACACTTTTAAAAGGAGAAAATCCATGGCGTATCTTGCAGTAAGGGGCAATCCGTTTGACCAGCTGTTCGACTTCAGAAGAGATTTTGACGGTATGTTTAACCGTCTCTTGACCGGAAGAGCAGCTCCAGGTTCGAAAGAAGCCGAGATATTCATTCCTGCCCTCGACGCCAGGATAGATAACAAGGCGAAAAGCTACCACCTGCGCGTTGCTCTTCCTGGAATTGAACCCGAGGAAGTGCAGCTCACTCTGGAGAGCAATAACCTGACAATTAGCGGTGAGCATAAAACCACTGAAGAGAAAAAGAATGCCGACTATCAGTACAGAGAATTCTCCTACGGGTGTTTCGAGCGCGTGGTAACCCTACCGGAGCAGGTTGACGCCGAAAAACTCAGCGCGGAATACAAAAACGGGGTACTCGAAATTTCAGCTCCCATCTCGGCGAGCGCACAACCGAAAAAAATTGAAATAAAGGCCAGCCAGAAATCCGCTGCTGCCGGGGCTTAAGAGCGCGCGACTTTAGAGAATTGTGAATAGAACGCCGCCTGAGGTGGCCATTTGGAGCGACTCATGACCAATCTCCCTTCAATTCTTCTTATTGCGCTATTGGCGGGGGCCTTCGCTCCGCCTGTATTCTACAACCCTCTCGAGCCAAAACCTGAAGCACCGCAAGGGATTCGGCTACCTTCCACCTTCCTGGAGCGGCAAGTGCGCCAGCAGTTGGTGCTGCTCCCTTTCTATTCGGTATTCGACAACTTGGAATTTAGGGTCGACGGCGGAACGGTGGAGTTGTTGGGCCAGGTGGTGAATCCCACGCTCAAGACCGATGCCGAAACGATGGTCAAGCACATCGAGGGTGTGGAAAGAGTGGAAAACAAGATCGAGATCCTCCCGCCCTCTCCGCAAGACGATCGCATACGCCTCGCTGAGTACCGCGCCATCTACGGCAACAGTGTCCTCAGCCGCTACGCTCACCAAGCCGTTCCGCCGATTCACATTATCGTAAAAAACGGACACGTCACGCTCGAGGGTGTAGTTGCGACCGAGATGGACAAGAATATCGCAAATCTTCGAGCCAATAGCGTGCCCGGCGTTTTTTCGGTGACCAATAACCTGAAAGTTGAAAATAGCGGTGATCGCTAGCTTGCACCATTTCTTGCGGTCGCCGCACGCGAAAACGATTCGGATTCAAAGTTCGGATGTCACGAAACCGGGGGCCAGGCCATGAAAGAAAAAACCTGCAGGACTCAGGTTGCTCAAGTGCTTGGCCTCTGGTTTTGTGCCGTCATGGTTTCGTCGAACGCCCACGGCGGGCTGCAATCGGCTCCGCTAAAGGAACCGAACGGTCAGCAATCCACCATAACCGTTCCTGCCAGGGCCGGAACTCCACTTTACAAAGGCATGCAAGGCGCCCAGCGCTCAGAGGTGGTGTTCAGCCCTTCTAGCCGGACGGTAACCATCAAATGCCGGGTCCAGGATCCCAATGGATACTTCGTCCCCAACATTCGCAGGGAAAACTTCGCGGTTTATGAGGATGGCGTGCGGCAAACCAACGCTGATGTCGAAATCGAACACGCGCCTGTTTCGGTCGCGGTGCTGATGGAATTCGGCGGTCGGTACCATGAGCTGAACAAGGCTCTCGCTACGAGCGTACACGAGGCTTTGCGCCATTTCATTGACGTGATGGGACCCCATGACAAAGTTGCACTGTTCAAATACGGTTCGACCGTCGAGACCCTCGCTGATTTCACTTCAGATCGCGAATCCCTCAATAAAAGCTTCAGCCAACTGGACACTCCTGATTCATCGGAAGCGAACTTTTACGATGCGCTCATCGACACGCTGCACCGAGTGCAAGCGGCCGGCCCAGGTGGACGAAAGGCAATCATCGTTATCTCCAGCGGCATCGACACCTTCAGCAAAGCAAACTACCAGCAGGCGTTGCAGGCGTCTCGCGACGCGCAAATTCCGATTTATACCGTCGGATTGGGCAGCCTGATGATGCAGGAGGCGGATGTCTACGGACCCGAGGCGCCCTTTTCCCATTTTGACTGGCGCGGAGCGGAAAAAAACCTCGAAAATTTCGCCAATGCTTCCGGTGGTCGTGCCTACGAACCCCAGTCCAACGTGGAATTCGCCGCGGTTTTCGATGACCTCACGGAAAACCTTCGCGTGCGGTATGTGATCACGTACGTGTCCTCAAATCCTTCTAATTCCGGACAGCCACGCAAGATCCGCATCGAGCTGGTCGATCCACAGACCGGAGCGCCGCTGAAGATTCGCGACTCCAGCGGCAAGACGATCACGGCGCACGTCTTCGTGCAGGAAACATATAGTCCCAGTAAAGCCTGATGTCCGAAGAGCAGTGTGCGCAGAAAAGGCGCGGCAAAGTTCGCTGCAACAAAAAAATATCGGGGGGAGCGAATTCATATGAGCACAACATCGACGGCTGGAATTCTCAGGGAGTCTTTGCCTTGGTCAATCGCGCTATCCGTTCTAATGATCGGGGCGGGCCTTCTGGCTATCGCCCTTCCCACCATCGCGGGAATCGCCGTGAATATATTCGTTGCGTGGCTTCTTGTTTTCAGCGGTATCGTCCATTTGGTCTTTGCCTGGCAAACTCACAGCAAGCGCGGAATGCTCTGGGAATTGCTCCTGGGCGCCGTCTACGTATTCATCGGTGGGTACATGCTGCTTCATCCCCTGCTCGGTTTGGTTTCTCTGACATTCGCGCTCGCGGCGTATCTGTTTGCGGAGGGCATCTTGGAACTGGTTTTATCTTTCCGCCTTCGGCCGATAACCGGCTGGGGTTGGTTGCTGTTCGACGGCATCCTGACGTTGATACTTGGACTCATGATTTGGAGGGTATGGCCGTGGAGCAGCGAGTGGGCTATCGGCATGCTCGTAGGCGTCAGCATGCTCTTTAGCGGCGTTTCTCGCCTTATGCTTTCACTGGCGGCGCGCAGAATGGTGACCAAGCTCGCTTAACATGTTTGTGGAATTTCTAGTGCTTTTGCTCCTGGCGGGCGTGTCCCAGAGTTTAGGAGAGTTATGACCTCGGGCCCCGCGAAGGTGACGATTTATGGAAAGCAGGGATCGTCACAAGCCTACGCCATCCGCGATTTCCTCTACCGCAGCGACGTGCCCTTCGAGTGGGTACCAATAACCTCCGATGAAGATGCTCGCCTGGCCGGCCTCGAGCGCGTCGACGATCGCCGGTTTCCGGTCTGCCGTTTTCCCGATGGCAGCCGCATGGAAGCTCCAACCATTCGGCAGATCACGGAAAAACTGGGATGGTTTCATGGGCCTTCTCGTTCTGAATACGACCTGGCTATCTACGGTGCCGGCCCCGCGGGCTTGAGTGCGGCCGTCTACGGCGCTTCGGAAGGTCTCAAGACGGTGGTGATCGAACGCTGGGCGGTTGGCGGCCAGGCCGGCAGCAGCCCCAAGATTGAAAATTACCTCGGCTTTCCCTCTGGCATTGCTGGCGCGGATCTCGCCGAGCGCGCGCGCGAGCAAGCCTGCCGGTTCGGCGCCGAGATTTTACTCGCCCGCGAGGGAGTTCGCGGCGAATTCTCGACGGGCAAGCGCGTCGGCTATCTCGCCGATGGAACAAAAATTGTCGCCCGGTCGGCCATCTGTGCCACCGGAGTTGGTTACCACAAGCTTGGCTTACCCAACGAAAATGAGTTTTTAGGCGCGGGCTTGTACTACGGGGCGGGCGCCAGTGAGGCCGCGCTGTGCGGCGATCAGCACGTTCTCATCGTTGGTGGCGGCAATTCCGCCGGACAGGCCGCGCTGCAATTATCGGCATGTGCGCGGAGTATAGATCTCATCGTCCGCGCCGATTCCTTGAAGAGTACTCTCTCCGCGTATCTTTTGGATCGTATCCACGCGGCGAGGAACATCCATGTGTTTACCAATGCCGAAGTGGTTGAGTTGATTGGCCATGAGTTTTTGGAAGCTGTTAAGGTACGGAACCGTTGCACCGGTGAGTTTCAGGCGTTTGAGACGCGCTGGCTATTCGTTTGCATCGGCGGTGCGCCGCACACCGAATGGGCGGCGGGGGCCGGCGTTCTACGCGATGAAGGCGGATATCTCATCACCGGGCCGGACTTGTTTCGCAATTGCCGCCCCGCTGACGGTTGGCCTCTCGATCGTTCTCCTTACTATTTGGAAACGAATATTCCTGGCCTGTTTGCCGCGGGCGACGTGCGCCATGGTTCGGTGAAGCGCTGCGCCTCCGCCGTGGGCGAAGGAGCCATGGCCGTTACCTTCGTGCACCGCTATCTCTACAACGGTTAGCCGCATCTCTATGGCGAGCATCTTCGAAGCAGTCTCACAACTCCCGCGCGAGAATCGTTCTGATTAACGCGCTGCTGGCGCGGGTGGCGCCTTCGATTCCGGCACCACGAACTTACTCGCGTCGACGGTCGCGTTGTCCTCCACCTTTTGTACGTGGAACGTCCGGCGTTGTTGTAACCGCGGTGATGCGCATCAGGTAAGGAAACTTCGTGCCATCTTTTTCGTCGGCACGATAATCGTCATAATCAATCTGCGTCGGACTGTTTCCGACCGGTGTCGGTACCACGGTGATCCTGCGCAGTAGCAGGCCGGTTTGTGTGTCGAAGTAGAGGTGCTCGGCGGTATCGCCTTGGGGCGTAGCGATCACCAAGTAGGCGTTGTGCTCCCCCACCCGCTCCACGCCGCGGACGGCCAGTCGCGTGTAGGTCTGCTTGAGGTTCAAGCTATTGTAAAAATCGGCGTCGCGATGAGCACGCGCCAAATCGGTTCCTGCGAGCTTGGCTACGCGCCCCTGCACTGTCTGGTTCCAGGCGTCGGCGCCGTTGAAACCCGTTGACGTGGTCCCGTTTGGCAGTTGCGTGAACGTCGCCGTCAAGTTCGGTGCCTTTTGATACTGTTCGATCAGCCCCACGGTCCGAGGTTCTTCCCGGGGACCTGATGGCAGGTCCGCCACGATCGTGATGTGCCGGCTCGTCACCTTTCGCAACGCCTGTTCGCCGCCGAGCGCTTCTACGTATTTCGCCACGATCTGGTCCGCCACGGGCAGTCCTTCCGGCACTTCTTTCGGTTCCTCGTAGGCTTCCGAGTAGATCTTGTCATTAGGGCCGGCTAGAACCGCAAGGCCGGCTTTTTTGAGACAATCTCCTGCAGGATCTGCCGATCCATGCTCCAGTCCGCCACCAGCCGCTTCAGCCGCCCGTTCTCCTCAAGCAACTGCCGCAACTCGCGCAGCTCGCTGACGCCTACGCCGGAATACTGCCGCTTCCAGAGGTAGTATGTCGCCCCGCTGATCCCTGCCTTTCGACAGACCTCCTCCACCCGCGCTCCGGCTTCCACCTGCCGCAAGACCGCAACGATCTGCTCCTCCGTATGACCCTTCTTGGGCATCGTCTCTATCTCCTCTACCAGAATTCCGCCCAAGCTTACCTCTAGTTTCCTCTGTGTCAGTTTTTGGGTTTTGGGTCAAAAGGAGAGGGGAGGAATATGAAGAGCAGGCACACAGAAGCGGAAATGATCGCAGCATTGAAGCAGGTGGAGGCGGGACGAAAGGTGGAGGATGTGGCGCGGGAAGTGGGAGTGTCCAAGCACACGATCTATGGCCGGAAGCCGAAGTACGGCGGGATGGATGTGAATGAAGTTCAGGAAGTAAAGCAGCTGCGGGAGGAGAACGGGCGCCTGAAGAAGTTGGTGGCAGATTTGAGTTTGGACAAAGATGCGCTCCAGTCGGTGATCGGAAAAAACGGGTGGAGCCTCGCAGTCCTGAAGGCGGCTGTCGGGCAGGTACGCGAAGTCGATCGAGCACGGAATTTGGAAAACGTTCAATAGCAGAGGGTTTTATCGTCTACAAAATCATCTAAATCGCTCCAGACGGAACGCCAGAGGCACAGTCCAAGTGTTTGAAAATAATGGTCGGGGCGAGAGGATTT
>PLJR01000277.1 GCA_003140295.1 Acidobacteriota bacterium | reverse complement strand
GCTACCGACGTTAGTAAGACGACGTCTGAGCCTTGGCGTCCGCAGGAGGAGCCCCGAGAGGAATCTCCTGCCCATCGGCCCTATAAATCTTGCTGAGATTCAGCGTCTTGTTGCCGTTTCTGGCGGCATGGCCGGTGACGGTGATTTCTTCGCCGGCATGCAGTTTATGGCCGTTCCAGCCATAGTGAACGAGGTGGTTTGGCGCGGTCATTTCGACGAACCACTTTTGAACATTGCCGTTCGCATCCTTGACGTCGAGAAAAATCAGCGGATGCGGCTGGATAAATTGGAAATCCGTAACCGTCCCGGTGAGCTTCGTCATCGCGGAATTATCGTATGCCGAGGCCCCATGATGGGCAAATAACGGGCCTGAAGTCATCAGCAAGCCGACAGCTACTACTGCGACAGCCAAGGTTTTCATGCTCATGAATTGATCCCCTCCAGATGGCAGAGTATTCACCGAAGGATGTGCATTGTCAATACCGAGCTAGGGCCCCCATGTCTTTGTCCAGGGCACAGTGTCCAGGGTACGACGGGGACGATGAAGTGCCTCCAAAACGGCAGGCCTATGGCCATAAGATCATAATTCCAAGCAGGTGCCATACAAGCCGGAAATCACCGCCAGATTCCTTGCCCGGCCGCAAATTTGCGAGAAATGAGATTCCCTGACGATACGTCCGTCCCGAGTCCTATATCGCTGCCTTCACAAATTATGTCTTGACACGATTTATGTCTTGACAGTGGGCGGGACCGCTGGCTAGCATTCGCGACATCAGGGGTTGAGGTCGAAATTCCTACGCGGCGACGTTTCACGGATCCTTTACGGTCGGAACTTAGGGATCTTCGAGTGGACGCAAAAGACAACCGAAGAATGACTTTGCAGCGCCGCCCAGAATAGCGACGTCAGCGAACTAACTCGCTCACGGGAGGGTTCCATGGGTGCAAGCAAAACGCCATGCGGCGCTTGGCGGATACTTGCCGGCGCTATGACTTTGTTCATTCTCTCGACGATCACAATGTCTTTGTCGGCGCAGCAGAGTCAGGGAACCATTCTCGGCGTGGTAAGAGACCCTTCGGGCGGAGCGGTAGCGGGCGCCACCGTCACCGTCACGAATACAGATACCAGCGAGACGCGAACGGCCATGACCGGCGACGACGGAGCTTATCGAGTTCCGGCGCTGCAGCCCGGCCATTATTCCGTCAAGGCGGAGGCCCCAGGTTTCAAGTCGCTTACGGTGACGTCGCTGAATTTGGAAGTTGGTCAGGAGATGGTCGTAAACGGGGCGATGCAAATCGGTTCCACCGAGCAGGCCGTGACTGTGACCGGAGAAGCTACGCTGGTGGATACGACCAACTCTGCGCTGGGGAGCGTGGTGAGCGAGCAGCAAGTATCCGACCTGCCGCTGAACGGCCGCAACTACCTCGACCTGACGTTCCTGCAACCGGGCGTCGCGAAGGTGAACTTTCCCGTGGGGGGCGGAGCCGGCGCGGCGGGAAACTGGTATAGCAGCAATGGCGCGCCACCGCGCTCGAACAACTTCACCATGGACGGTGGTTTAATCGGAAATGCGTATAACACCGGCCCTAATTCGGAGGCGAATACGACCTTGGGCTTGGACGGTATTAAAGAATTTAAGCTGGTGACGAGCATGTTCAGCGCCGAATACGGCATGACCATGGGCAGCCAGATGGTTATGGTCAGCAAGGGCGGATCAAACAACTGGCATGGTGATGTGTTTGAATATTTGCGGAACAACCACATGGACGCGCGGAATTTCTTCGACGCGCCGCCATCATTACTTACCGATGAGGCTGGTGTTCCTCAGCGTAACCCGCAGTTCAAGAAAAACAATTTCGGCGCCTCCTTTGGAGGTCCGATCAAGAAGGACAAGACGTTCTTTTACTTGGTATATGAGGGAGTCCGCGAGCGCCAGGAAGATGCGGTCCAAGACCGAACGCTCCCTCCGGCGTGCCATATCCTGACCGATAGCGGGGGCAACATCTATAATGATTCGGCAACCGCGCTGCCGGCGGGATTATTGTCCGCGTTTCCTAACGGCTTACCCGCGAACGGCTACTATTCCTCCACGGGCAATCCCATCACCCAAACTCCGGGGACCACTTGGTTCGCGCCGGGTCCTGGCGAAGTGGACCCCTCCGGTCATCCCGCGCCGACTGCCAGACTATACGGCCCTACCGCCGCCGGTTGTGCGACTGGACTGAGTGGCAGCAGTGTAATCCCACAAGTAATTATTCCGTGGATTGGGCAACTTCCCTATCCCAACGAGCCGGGCGTCAACAACGGATTGGGATTCTTCTATCCGGGCACCACCGCGGTTCGGGAAGACTATGCGCAACTGCGCGTGGACCATAATTTTTCTTCCGCGAATACGTTATTCGCCCGCTATACGTTTGACGACGCCTACGAACACGTGCCCTACGGGAACCTGAACAATTCCGACAATGGAACCGGATACCCGCAGTTTACAACCATCGGCAGAAGCCGGAATCAGTGGCTCACGTTGGGAGAGAATCATATCTTCTCGCCCTCAACGCTGAACCAGCTGCGCATATCCTGGGATCGGACGAACTTCAGTAATTGGCAAAAGAATTACGTCACGGCATTAAACCCCTTCGGCCCCGCGGCCAACAACCCGTATTACTTATTTTTGGCGGGAGTTGACAGCGCAGGCAGCATTGGGCCGGGCAGCGGGACGACCGCCGTGGGACCCACCGGCGCGCCCACCTATCACATTCAGAACATCGGGACGCTTGGCGACGACGTTTTCTACACCAGGGGCAAACACGCGTTCAAATTCGGGACCTTGATGAATATGTTTCAAGAGCCGAACGTCATGCAGAAGGGCACTTACGGCACCGTCAGTTTTTCCAATATTTCCAGTTTCATGACCGGCGTTCCCAGCCAATTCCTCGCCGTACAGCCCGCTCCTACTTTTGTGACGGGGCCCGGGTCCCAAACCCTGGTAGCGCCCTTCTCGGGTAACTACCTGGATCGCGACTATCTGTTCAAAACTTTTGGATTCTACGTGCAGGACGACTGGCGTGCGGCGTCGCGACTGACCCTAAATTTAGGAGTGCGGTATGAGTTCATGACCACGCCCCACGATTTACTGGGGCGGCAATCTACGGTTCCAGACTTGGCGACTTCAACGACGTACCGAGTGGGCCCGATTATGGACAATCCAACATTCCGGAACTGGAGCCCGCGAATCGGAATGGCTTGGGACGTGTTCGGTAACGGGAGAACGGCGATTCGTGGGGGCTTTGGAATCTACTACGATGTCGCCAACATCGGCTCGCTTCTAACTCAGAACGCTGTAGGAGTCCCGCCGTTTGGCGTGCAGACTACAGTTTTTAATACGAACAGCGGCTGCGCCAGCGCGGCCGGATGCGCGGTGCTCTCGGGGCAAAATTTCCCATTTCCTCTGAGCTTTCCGCCCTCGGAGCAGGGTCGAGCGCTGCAAATGGTGGACTACCAGCTAAAAAATCCACACTCGTTGCAGTACAACCTAACCGTTCAACAACAGCTTCCTCTGGGCCTCGCGCTTTCGGTCTCGTACGTCGGAAATCGCGGCATTAACCTGTACACGGATGAGGATGGGAATCCCGTAGTGCCCGCGGGAAATAACAATGGAGTTCCATTTTATAGCGTCCCCAACGGTTTGGCCCAGTGCTTCAACAACGCCAACATTCCGGGAGTAGGAGCAACGCCCTTCGATTTCACAAAAACCTATTCCCCTGCGACGTCGGCGTTTCTTCTTGCCAACTACGGCACCTTAGGGAGCAGCGCTCCGTGCAGGGTCAACCCCTATTGGTCGAGCACCATTTTCATAACCGCCAGATCAAACTCCTGGTACAACGGCTTGCAGGTTGCTGTGGCTAAACGACTCTCGCATGGATTGAGTTTTCAAGCCGGATATACATTCAGCAAATCGCTGGACACGACGTCGGGTCAAATGTACAACACCGATTGCGGAGGCACGGGTTCCGCGGTTGGCGACGTTCCTTCCAACCTGAAACTGGACAAGGGACTCTCCTGCTTCGATCTCCCACAGTCGGTGCACTTCAACTTGCTGTACCACTTCCCGACGATCAGCTCCAATCGCGGCCTCGCGAAAATCCTGAATGGCTGGTGGGTCGGAAGCATCGTGAGCGTGCAGCAAGGATTCCCGTACTCGGTGCTGGTTTCTACCGAGCGCTCGTTGGATGGCGTTCAGATTGCGCAAAATCCGGGCGACCGCGCAAATCTGATCACCACGCCCAGCAGCTTTACCACTAGCCTCCCGTTAACACCAGGCAGCGCCACTACTCAGCCCTACACCTACAATTTCATACCCTTCAATCCTCAGACGGTGGTCACCGGTAATCCGAATAACTGGTTCAACCCGCTAATGTTTGGCCTGAACCCGCTCGGAACGCTGGGCAATTCGGCGCGCGATATACTGCGTTCGCCGGGACTGGGCAGTTGGGACTTTTCTTTGGTGAAAGATACCAAGATAGGCTTTCTCGGTGAGGCTGGAAATCTCGAGATACGCGCCGAGGTTTTTAACGTACTCAACCGCCCCAATTTCGGATATCCCAGCGGTGTTGCCTACACGGGCGCAACCACTAATTTAACGGGTGGCCTTAACGGCCTGCAAAACGAAGCTCCGACCGGCGCCAGCATCGCAAATCCATTTGGCACGGCTGGCCAAATAACTCAAACGACCACGAGTTCACGCCAGATTCAGTTGGCGTTGAAACTTATCTTTTGAAGTTAGTGGGTGATCTTAGCGCGTGATCTTAGCGGGGCTTTTGGGGGCTCCGAGTTGCGGGTGGTCGCGAGCCAGCAGAGGGTTTCAGCACAAATCCGTGGAGCGCACCAGTGGGCGCAGAGTAGTAGTAACCTGCAATCGTCCCATTTTTGTTGAGGCCTTGCGGAAATGTTCCCAGGCCGCCATTTATGCTGGCGTTCGGTGCTTCGAATGTCGCGAATGTGCCGTCCTTATAGCGCACAAAGCCATGGACCACTCCCGTTGAGTCTCCATAATATCCCGCGACCTCGCCGTCCGGATTCATGCTCAGCGGAGCGGTCACCGAGCGGACGATATAGCCTTCCCTGTCGGTGTGCGTGAGATTATCTGTTATGCCGCCGGGAGGATCGAACAGGGTGAAGGCGCCGTTGGTAGTTCGAAGGAAGGCACGCCGGGCACCAACTGCGTCTGAATAATAGCCAGAAATCGTCCCAGCATCATTAATACTCAGTGGAAATGTGCCTTGGCCGCCCCTGGTACTCGCGGGTGGCGCGTCGAAAGTTGTGAATGTCCCATCGGTGTGCCTCACAAAACCGTGAAGGACATCATTGACGTCCGCGTAATAGCCGGCAATTTCATCGCGGACATTGATGCTCATTGGCGCAGTATTAAAGCTAGCCGGAGGATCGAAGCTGACGATTTCCCCGTTTTTGCGTTGCATGAAGCCATGCGCTACATCGCCTGCGACATAGTTCCCAACAACATTTCCGGGCCCGTTGATGCCCTGAATGACTGTGCCAATGCTCCCAGCTGGATCCAATGTGTGGAACGTGCCATCCACATTTCTCACAAATCCATGCCGGACGCGGTTTGCATCTACATAAAAACCAGCTACGTCGCCGTCATCGTTGATGCTTTGCGGAGATGTACCCGGGCCGCTGGGTGTGCTTCGACCGGGAACATCAAACTCGGTAACGGTATTGTCATTGTGACGTATGAACCCGTGAGGCACGTCCTCACGATCGGTGTAATATCCAGCAATTTCGCCGCCTGCATTTATGGCCTGCGGGCTGGTGCCTTGTCCAAAGCCAGTGCCCGCACCAGGGGCGTCAAATATAGTAAAAGTGCCGCTGATCGAGCCGCCGGCAGGTACGGAGAGCAAAGTTAGAAGGCATAAAGCTAGATGAGCTAATGCGCGCTGGCTTCCACTTGCCATACGCCCACCTCACGGTAGACCTGGGACGTTTATTCTTTCGCTAAAAAGTCTCATGCAGGCCGTGCAAGCCAACGTGGCGCTTGGAAGCTTAGGGGGCGCCAATTTGTTGCTGAACCTGGCGGCGAAATTCATTGGGGTGTGCGATGGTGTTGAAAGTCTCGAAAGTGCCCCCCGTGCCGCGGACGATCACACTGCCATAACCAAGCATGCGGCCGGCAACGGATTCGTCCACACCAATGCTTTCAATTTTCGCCAGAAGAACCTCGATGCTCTTTCGCGCGACGAATCCCTTCTTGATCAACACGCGCTTATTCGATACGGCGACCTCGGTGGCGTTTCTTCGGACGAGCCCGATGGCCAGCACGATGACTGCCGCAATTAAGAGGAGCGTGCCGCCCAGGAGTAGCCCTATGCGCGACTCGCTTCCAGGATCGGCTTGAGATCCGCCGACGAGAGCTGCAATTCCCAGGGCGGCCAAGAGAATGGATAGGAGCAGTGGGCCGACCAGAACGATCCAGTGAAGCCGCGTCTTGTAAAGCACGGTCTCGCCGGGCACCAGGTTGTTTTCGATATACCTCACGGTAACCTTCATCATCTAATAGAGCATGGCACGCCAGCAACACTTGCAGGCAGGACGCGTGTACGAATGCCAAAAAATCTACATGATTGCACTTATTGACCGGAACGGTGCGCCAGCATATCAGACCATTAGGGGTTTGTCCGGTGGTTGGATTCCAGATAGTACGTGCGCTGCGATCGAGTTCTCCACTTGATTGCGGTGAACGGGTTCGCTACGCCGAACCTCCTACTGAACATAGAGAACCGAACTGCACGGGTAGCTGCGCTGGTTACCTGCCGGAAAGCTTAAGACTTCCAAGCCGCGAATGCTCGTTTTTTTTGAGGCCATTCGTGTGTCTGTGCACATCTCATGCATGCAGATGCGGCTAACCTCATCATCTCGAACAACGATCAACCTCATGATGCCCGCACAACAACAACCTCGTCATCCCGAACAACAACTAACTCGTCATGCTGAACAACAACTAACCAATTTACAGGAGAGGAGTAAAGCATGAGAAAAAGAGTGTTGGTCGCCGCGATCGTGGTCTGTTGTGCGATCGCGCTTGCTTCATCGGTAAGTTCGCAGAATGTGTTGTCGCAAAATACGCCGCCGGGAGTCAAATCACTGCCAGCCGGTTACATGTTTCCCCCAGCGGATGTGCCCTGTATCTTGCCCGGCAACCGGCTGGATCTGCAATGCATCATCCAACACGATCCCGACGCCATCCGCATTCGCGCCGAGGAGGCAGCGCTGGAAGCGCAGGCCTTGGCTGCGGCGCAATCCGGTACGCTCGATCCATTCCACCAGGTCGAGACTCTCGGCGAACTTGAGATTTTCGACCCTAGCTTGTCGGTCAACAATAACCTGGCGTGCAGTTACTGCCACGATCCCGCCGCTGGATATGGCAATGGCGCCGCCATTCTCAGCGTATTCACTGGCGGGGCGAATCCTGGTTCTGAGCCCATTACCGTGGCGGGTGCTTACCCCAACAATCGCATGGCCAAGCGCAATCCGCAAAGCTATGTATACTCGCCGTATTTCCCTCCGCTGCATTACAACATCACCCAAGGTGATTTCTACGGCGGAAATTTCTGGGATGCCCGCGCCACCGGATACCGCTTGCAGAATTCTGCGGCGGAACAGGGGCAGGATCCTCCCGTCGACCCTGAAGAGATGGCCAATCCGGATACGGCGTGCGTCGTTTGGAAGTTATCGATCAGCAAGTACAAATTCTTCTTCGAACAGGTCTGGGGCGCCGGCTCACTGGATATTGCCTGGCCTTCCGATGTGACCTCCGTGTGCAGTACGCCAAAAGGTGCCGCGATCTTCGGAACCAACGCGACTCCCTTGATTCTCAGCGCCTCCGACCGCACTCGGTCCAACCAAGCCTTCGACGAATTCGGGCAGGCGATTGCGTCCTACGAAATCTCGTCCAGCGTTAGCCCGTTCACGTCGAAATTTGACGCCTATCTGGCCAACAGCACCACCACCCCGCTGAGCGCTCAAGAGAAACGCGGCTATGATCTGTTCCGCGGCAAAGCTACATGCAACACTTGCCATCTCGACGGAAGATCAAATATGGCCACGGGAACAGACGCCGGAGCGGCTACGAACGTCGCCCCGATGTTCACCGATTTCACCTA
>PLJR01000151.1 GCA_003140295.1 Acidobacteriota bacterium | reverse complement strand
GCAATAAAGTCACATCCTCTCAGCTTAAGTCCACGGCCAAGATAGCGGTTCGCCAATTTGGTTGAAACTTATGACGTCTAACCGTCCGTCACTTGGTACCTGGAAATGATACCGAAAGGCTCCCTGCGCTGTTACTTCGAGGGCCATGTATTCTTCTCCGGCGAGGTGATACGGATAAGCCAGCATATTTGATTCGATACGCTTCATAATGTCCCCAGCGCCCTCGTGATTCTTGGTGGAGAAAAGTAGCAGCTTGCGCCGAGCCTTGATGGACATCAACTTGTCGAAATCATCCTCTACTTCTCCCAACTCGCCCCACTCCGACTCCACTGCAAGGGCGATTTCATGCCGCTCCGGCACCATCCAAGTCACATCGAGGAGCCATTCACCGTGGTCTTGAGAGCGATGGCCACACGCGAGCATGCCTCGTCTCCTCCCCATCTGACAGAGGCGGTCTGTTACGGCTTTTGTCCACGGCGTGTTTGCCGCGTAGGGATCACTCAAGTCACTCGGCAAGCCCTGAATAAGCTCTCGTGAGATTTCGTCGAGGGTACCGGCCGAATTAGTGTCTTCAAAAATCATAACTATAACCTTTGGGTACGGGCCCCGCGCTTCTTCTGCGCTTGCGCCCGCTTCCACTTTACCTCGGTCTCGGGGCGCCGCCAAAGGCGGCGGCCGACCCGAGCTACACCGCCGTTGCATGCTCCAACTGCCTGACTGGTGCGCTTCGCGCCGTGAGACTCGCTTGCTCAAGATGCGCAGCCAGACTAGAATCCGGCGCATGATCAGCCGATCGCGACTGGGCAGTTCGCGCCTCGCGGGCGCGGGCTGGGCTGATCGGGCTTGGCGGTCCGCGCTGGGTTGGCCGGGATTCGCGGTGCTCAAGGAAAGGCGGAGTATGAAAGATATTTTCACGAAAGCGCTGGCCGTTGNNGGCGGCGGTGTCGTCTCCGGAGGATTCCGCGGTGATCCAGGCGAATGGGCTGTTGGTGCGGGCGTTTGAGCGGGACGATACGGCGACGGTGGTGCGGCTGCTCGATGCGGATTTCACGTGGATTGATGCGCATGGCGTGCTGCGGTCGAAGGAGGAGGTGTTGCAAGGGTTGCCGCCTATCGCGGCGGCGGCTGGCGCGGGCGCGGACAAGTCGGGAGCAGGCGGTGACTTGCCGGCAGGCAAGTCGGCGGCTACGCACAAGCCGGCGTCGGGCATCTGGAGCGACGCCAAGGTGACCGAACATACTTATGGAACGGCGGGGGTGATCCTGGTGGCGCGCGGGAAAACGCATATTCTGCGGGTGTGGGTGAAGCGGCCCGCGGGCTGGCGGCTGCTGCACATCAATGAGATCAATCAACTGGCACAGGCGCCGGCGGGCGATGCGGCGGTACCGAGCGAGGCGGGCGTGGTGACGCCGTGCGTCAATCCTTGCAAGTCCGTACCGTTCACGCCGCCGACGCCGGCCGAGCAGGCCGCGTTGTCTTCGTGGCAAGCGATGGAGACGGGTTCGGCGGTGCGGGATATGGACGCCTGGGGGCGGGAGGTCACCGACGATTGCCTGATCGTCGATTCGGCGGGCAGCGATCCGCTGAGCAAGGCGGACCGCATGGCGAAAACCTTGAAGCAAAAAGAGAACGGCGTGCGCACGAATGAAGCGGTGCCGCTGGTGATGGCGCGAATGTTTGATTTTGGAGATACGGTGATGATGGTTTCCGAACACCAGCCGTACAGCGGGAAACCTTACTGGGCGACGCGGCTGTGGTCGAACCGCGACGGGCACTACCAGATGTTTATCAGCTTTCACACTTCGATCGAGGATGTTCCGGCGTTTGCTTTGTCGGGACAGCTACCGGATAAGTAAAGGTCACCTGGTTATCGAAAGCCGAGCAGGTTCGGATTTTTCCGAGAGGTTAAACCGATAGCCAATGCGTGATACACAAAAACATGGGATCCAAAAATGTGGCACGCAAAAAAACATGCACACGGAAGGAAAGCACCAGACGAATTCGCAAGACGAATTCACACAGTGGGTGATCGCCAATTGCTGAAGGTCGAGCAAGGAGCACAACGATGAGTTCGGCGAATGTTTCGGTACCAACCGGTTCGGGCAGTCGAGGGGCGGTTTCGGGCAGTCGACAGGGGCGAGAAATCAGCACTGAAAGCAGCGCGGAAGTAAGGACCGATCACGCGCTGGGCTATTTTGTTTTGCGGGTCGGGATGGGACTGGCGGTGATGGTGCACGGAATGGTGCGGCTGAGCATTTACCGGCAGTTTATCGACGCCACAGTGAAGCAATTTTCGGGGACTTTCCTGCCCGTGGAATCGGTGAAATTGTTGACGTATACGCTGCCCTTCGTCGAAGCAACCGTCGGGTTTTTCGTGCTGATCGGGCTGGGCACACGCTACGCGTTGTTCGTGGGGGGATTATTCATGGTGCCGCTGCTTTTTGGGATGAACCTTTTGCAGCAGTGGGCGATTGTGGAAATACAGTTAGTCTACGTTTTACTTTATTTCTTGCTGCTGGTGTTTCGGGAATGGAATGATTATTCGGTGGACGCGCTGATGCGGCGAAACAAGCGGTAGAGAGGCGGGCGGCTAGGCCTCCGACGGCGAAACCTCGGGCTGGGCCGCCGGAGCACCGTTTCTGAAGATGGCGTCGATTGCGCGCATGAGATTGAATCCCCCGGCGGACTTGGGGAGAAAAGCATCAGCGCCAGCCTTCAAAGCTTCGCGGGCCGCTACCGGCGAATCGTGCATGGAGACGATCAGGATCTTGGTGGCGGGCACGAGCTGGCGGATTTTGGCGGCGGCCGTCAGTCCATTCATCAGGGGCATGGTGATGTCGAGCAAAACGAGGTCCGGGCGCAACTTGGCGACCAAATCGACGGCTTCCTGGCCGTTGGCGGCCTCGCCACAGATAGTCCAATCGGGCTCGCCGCTGAACATCGCCCCGAGCCCCTTCCGCACGAGCTCGTGATCGTCCGCTATCAAGACACGCACAGGCAAGGCCTCTTCCGCAACGGCTACAGCCGACAACTGAATATGCGATGTGCCGGGCTCCGCTGCTATCCGGCACTTGCTGTAGAAATGCAGGTGGGATGCTAGTCGGGCGCGGGAGCGTCGCACGAGCCGGGGACGCCCACGCCAATGGGCACGGGAGGCTCCCAGGGCAAGACCCAATGATTCACGGCGGTAAGGCCGATGACCCGGCCGGTCCATCCGCAGGGACAATGGGGATTGAACCAGTGGGCGTCGGCGTCTTCGAGGCTTCTTTTGGTGCTCGCGCAGGCCGAAGCCAGAGGACGGCGGCATTCCGGGCATTCAAAAAGCATTACGTGAGCGAACTGCTCCGACGAAGATTCCATGCGACCACCCTCCGTTCACTGATGCCGAAAGCCTACACAAGTCGCTACGCTCGGGCAACAGATTCGATGTGAAATTGAAAACCAGTGTGTCGTTGCGCCTACGCGGATTTTGAACGGCCCTGGTTTTCCTGCGCGTAGGCGCGGCCGCGTTCATAGCCGTGACGAAAGGCTTGGGAAACGGGATGGCCTGAGTCAGGTTCTAAGTCGACAGGTTCCGGAGTCTGGAGATTGTGACCGGAACGGAGGCCGACGCAGAAGCCGCGGCGGTAGGCAGATTCGTCGGCCTGAAAATTGCCGCCTGCGGATTCGTAGTGCTCCTTTTCCACATCGCGCAAACCGACCCACCACATTTCGCGAGCGCGATCGATGCTTTCCGCGCCAGCGCGCTCGAGGGCTTCGCGCGCGGCTTGCGCCTGGGTTTGATCTTCGGCCATGGCGACGACCACGGTGCGGCCGCGGCGCAGGGCATCCTGGTAAACGTAGAGTTCCTCTTCCGGGAGGCCGGAAAATGCGGAATTTTCCAAGGCTCCGCCGACGGCACCGCCGCCGATGGCTCCGAGAAGCGCGCCACCGGCGACACCAATGGCCAGGATGGGACCCACTCCGGGAACGAGCAGGCTGGCGAGGACTTCGCCCAAGCCCATGCCTACCGCGCCTCCGGCTACTGCTCCCATGGCCTTGACCATACCGGGCTGCTCGCCCTGGGTCTGGGGCACACTCTCGATGTTGGGGTCGCGCTCGGAAGAGTCGGGCGTGAGAATGGTGAGGTATTTTTTGGCAATTCCGGCGGCGCCCAATGCGGCTGCGGCTTGCTGCGCACTTTGACGAGACTCAAAGACTCCCACAACAGGGATCATGCGCTCCTTCTTTCTTTCTGCCGGCAACGATTTTGTTGCGCTGATCAGCCGCGAACTGCGGCGCCAGCATACGTGCGTGCGTTCATTTGGGAATGTACCCCAATGGGCACGCCGGCGGGTACAGGGTTTAGTGGTATTCGTATCGGGAACCCACTGTATGCTTTGCGGCTTGCGCGTCTGGGGACGGAGGTTTGAGCGGAGGGCACGCCGTTCGGGGCACACGCGGGGACGGGAGGCCGAGAGAGTCGCGGTGTGCTAAGCTCCCGTGCAATCAAGCTATAACTGAGGGGGAGCGATGGAGCTGAAATTACGAACCGTGGGCGCGTTGCTGCTGGCGGTCGGATTTACCGGCGCGACGTTCGCCGGAGCGCGAGGTGTCGCCCATGCCGGGCCGCAGGCGGGGTCGGCGGCGGGGCAGGCCGCGGGGCAGGCGAAGCTCGTGGACGACATGCTGAAGGATTGGCAGGGGCAAAAGAAAACCATGATGGACATAGCCGACGCCATGCCCGAAGACAAATTCAGCTACAAATCGACGTCGGCGCAGCGCAATTATGCCGAACAGATCATGCACGTGGCGCAAGTAAACGTCGGCCTGCTTAAAGCGATTGGGGGGAAGGCTGCGGCTCCGACGTTCACGGCGCAAAGCGCGAAAACCAAGGCCGAAATGCTGAAAGCGCTGGGGGATTCGTATGACTACGGGATCGCGCTGATCAAGGAACAGACTGAGGCCACGATGATCGAGACGGTTAAGGGGCCGCCGTTCCTGGGGCCGTCCACGCGGGCGCGCATTTTCTGGACGCTGCTTTTGCACTCCATGGACATTTACGGGCAGATGGCGGTTTATTTGCGGCTGAACGGCATCGTGCCGCCGTTGAGCCGCAATAGCTTATAGAGNNTTGGTGTGTAGGTGTTTCGCTGGATACGCGCGCGGTACTCTTGGCCTAAGGATGATGAGTAAGGCGAGGTAGACATGGACACTTCATATCGCACGGATGACCTATTCTACTTGGTGCGCGCATTCCGCGGGCTGAAGGTGAGCCTGGCGGGTGTGGCGCTGGCAGGAGCAATGTTGGCGGCTGCGGGCCCTTTGCGCGCGAACGATCTGTCTACGGGGCAATCTAGCGGGCGATCTGTGGGCACACCGTCTACGGGCCTAGGGCCGGCGGGCGGCGCCCAGACGGCGGCTGCTGAGGCGGCCAAGCAGGCCGACAGTGCGCGCGTGTGGACCAACGCGGACATCGCCAAGCTTCCTGACCCGGGGATTTCGCTTATCGGTCCGGAGCCGGTGACCGGCGTGGAGGCAGCCCCGAACCAAGAGCCGTACGACAGAACGAAAGACCCCTACTGGTATGCCGATGAAGCGGCGCGGTTACAGACTGAGCTGGCGCGGCGCACGGCGGCGCTGCAACAATACCTCGAGGCAATCGAGGATGCGAAGAATCGGCGGAACACCGAAAGTGGGATAGCTCTCGATCAAGGGAATGCGGGCATTACGCTGCAATCGGGAATCGAAAATCTGGAATCGCAAGTGCGCGAAGTGCAAGAACAGCTTGCGGAACTCGCCGATCTGGCGCGGCGCAACGGTATCGTTCCCGGGGTGGTTGGGGGATAACGAGGAGAAGCTCTTCGCACGCGTTCAAGTAGCGCGGACAGTTCTGAAACGCGGCCGCTCGGAACTTCTGCCCCGTTATATCGCCTCGTTATTTATCCTCCTGGCCGACCAACTCCTTTAACAGTGCGGTGGAATGGCTGCCCACCGCGGTCATGGCGGCGACCAGGGAGGAATTTACGATGCCGGTGAGCCTGCGGCGGAAATCCGCAACTTGCTCCTCGCTAGAACGCGCGAGTTCCTCCTTGCACTCCCTTTGGCGAGTGTCCCACGCGGCGAAGGTTTCGGCGGCCACGACGGCGAGCGACGCGTCGATATTTTTGCGGGATTCGGTCATCTCGAGATTGATTTCGATGCCGGCCCGTTCGTGAAATTCACCGAGAATGGCGCCGGCCGCGGATTCGAGCTGCGTGCGCGCTTCCGCCGCGCGACGGTCGATGGCGCGTGCGGCTTCTCCGCCAGCGGCATGGGCCTTTTCGGTGAGGCGCGCAAGCTGGCGCTGCGACAAACGTTCGGTCTCGTCGTTAAATTCGGCGACCGCCCGCTCGANNAGAATTCAGCCACCTGGGCGCGCAGGCCCTCGGCGGCCTGGGCCACATCCTGATTCATGCGCTCGAGCAAGTCCTCGCGCGCGGCACCGACCAGAGTTTCGCGGTACTGCGAACAGTGCACTTCGACCTGGCGCAGGCTGGCCTGGCTGAAATTTTCAATGGCCTTGACGGCCTGGTTGACGACCGTGTTGAGACGCGCACTCAACGCCGCGGATACTGCCTTCTCCGCCGCCTGCTGCAGCTTGCCGTCGAGCAAGCGGAGCAGTTGCTCGGGGGTGACGGATCCGTTGGTGACGGAGGAAACTGCAGCGGCGCCGTTGGTGGGCGCTGCGGGGGCCGCCAATGGCGCGGTGTGTTCAGCGGTGTGTTCATGGGGGGCACCCGGCGTGGCCGTGGACGCGAGGTCACTTTCGTGGCTGGGAACGCTCGGCGTGCTTTGTTCATTCGCATGGGCGATCTGCGGGACCGCGAGCGGCGCGGGCGTCAGAGCGAGCGGCGCCGAATTCACGGGAGCATGGGTCGCCGTGTTAGTGGGGGCTTCGGCAAATCGCAACCAATCCTCGGGAGCGGTCGTGATGCCCCACACGTTCGCGGGATTTTCCAGCTCAACGCCGACCAGGTAAAGCTCCTGAGGGCTGCGGGGGAGGCGTATAAACTTGACCTGCGCGCGCACCGGTCGCGCCAGCATATTGACGTGCTGGTTGGGAACTTCGAGCGTTACCCACGAGCCATGCCGGTATTCGTGGCGCGAAGGATACAGGCAGCCATGGCAATTGACGGCCACCGCCGAGGTGGACTCCAGGAACAGATTTCCGATGCGATTTTGCCCGGAGACGCTGAGCGGCACGGCTTGAAAAACCCGCGTACTGCGCCGGGCGTTTGCGGCAGCGGTTGCGGCCGCACCATTATTAGTTGAGTTGGACATGAGTAGGCTCCACGAGAAGACATTTCCAAGCTAACACCGGGTGGAGGCGGGCGATATACGGCGGAGTAGTGCGTGCGGCGAGAGAGTTACTTGCGGGCCCGCGCAGTGCGCAAAACGCCAGCACCGCGGTGGCGGCTGCACCGGGCGTAGGCCGTTAAACTGTGTGAGATAACCGCTTTGTGGGGGGCGGCGCTACAGGCGGGCCCAAAACTGTGAGAGACTACGGGCGCCGCAAGGGACGCGCGCAGTGAAAAACAGCGGGGGGGCGCGTATGGCGCGGCGCTACGCCGGCGGTCTACGGTCGCGGCGTACTTACGGTGGTCACCGGCTCCGTGCAGCGATGGAAGCGGGTGCTAACGACGGCGTTTTAGCGCCGCCGCGAAGGTGGAAACGGATTTGCGCAGCGGTGCATCCTACGTTCACCGATGCTGCGTCGGAGCGTCGAACTATCGGGGACCAATGCCTTTGGGTTGGCACGGATGTTGTTGACGGATGTTGTCGGCACACGGGGTCGGCACAATCGGCCGGCACACTGGTTCGACACACTGGGGCAGAACGGCGCTTGATTCGCTGGGACACTCGAAAGACCGCAGCGAATTCTGAGTACGTCGGGCAACGACAGCGCGTTAAAAGCGCACAGGCAGGAATGAGTCTG
>PLJR01000414.1 GCA_003140295.1 Acidobacteriota bacterium | reverse complement strand
AGATCGGCGACCAGCGCTTCCACCTGGTGGCGCGTTTCGGCGATCGTTCCCGAACAGTCGATCACGTCATCCGCCAGCTGGCGTTTTTGTTCGAGGTCGATTTGCGCGGCGATGCGGCTTTGGGCCTGTTCGCGCGGCAGGCTGCGGCCGAAGGCCGGGTCGGTCAAGCGGGCGAGCTGCTGTTCGGGGGTGCACCAGACGACGACGAGGCGGTCTAATTTCTTGAAGTGATTGAATTCGATGAGCAGCGCCGCATCGATAACCGCTACGCCGCCCGGATCGGCGGATTCGAGGCGCGCGAGCTCGCGATCGATTTCCGCGAGCAACGGCGGGTGCACCAGGGCGTTGAGCCGCGACAATTTATCGGGATGCGAAAAGACGATGGCGGCGAGGGCGGGCCGCGCGACGCGGCCATTGGGTGTGAGAATCTCGCCGCCGAATTCGTGGACCACTTCTTCGTAGGCGGGGCCACCGGGCGCAATCACCTGGTGAGCGAGTGCGTCGGCTTCCAAGATATGGCAGCCGAGTTCGCGCATCATGGCGGCTACGGTAGTTTTGCCGCAGCCGATTCCTCCGGTGAGTCCGACGTGAAGCATCAGATATTGCCGGTTTTAACGGAGGTATTAGCCGGGGCGGTATGAACGGGCGTGGCGGCGGCGGAAGCGTTGAGGGCGCCGCCGCGGCGCAGGCGGGCGGCCTTCACGGTGTTGCTCATGAGCATGGCAATGGTGAGCGGGCCGACGCCGCCAGGAACCGGGGTGAGGGCGCCGGCGACAGCGGCGGCGTCCGGGTGCACGTCGCCCACGAGCGCCGAGCCTTTGTCGCGAAACTGCGCCAGGCGCAAAGGGAAATTCGCGAACAGGCGAGCCGCTTCGCGGCCGTCGGTGACGCGATTGATGCCCACGTCGATTACGGTCGCGCCGGGCCGAATCCAATCGGGCACGACCATGGCGGTGCGGCCGAGAGCGGCGACCACTATGTCCGCCTGGCAAACGACGGCGGCCAGGTCGCGCGTTTTCGAGTGGCAAATGGTGACCGTGGCGTTCGCATGCATCAGCAGCAGGGCCATGGGTTTTCCGACGATGTCGCTGCGGCCGAGCACGACGGCCTGCGCACCTTCGATGGCGATGCCGCTGCGGCGGAGAATTTCCATCACGCCGGAGGGCGTACAGGCCACCAGCGCCGGCCGGCCGCTAACCAGGCGTCCGAGATTGAGCGGATGGAAGCCATCGACATCCTTGGCGGGATCGACCGATTCGAGCACGCGTTTGGCGTCGACGTGGGGCGGGAGCGGCAACTGCACGAGGATGCCGTCGACTTCGTCGCGTTGGTTGAGGTCGGCGATGATTTCGAGCAGTGCGCCGGTGGAACTTGTTTTGGGGGGCTCGAGCTGCCAGCTTCCGAGGCCCAGTTTTTCGCAGGCGGCGATTTTACTTTTGACGTAGACGTGGGAAGCGGGGTTGTCGCCTACCAGCACGGCGGCCAGGCCAGGGCGAATGCCGGCGGCGCGCAGCGCGGCGATTTCGTGCTGCAATTCGGCGTAGATCTGGTCGCGGATGGCGTTTCCGTCGAGGATAGTGGCCGTCAACTCGGGCGCTCCCAGGAAATTTTGGGGCTTCGCGAGAATGATATCACGGCGGCGACAGAGGCTGGCTCTGGGGCGCAGGCACGGTCGCGAGTAAATGCAGAGGGGGCAGGTCTGCTGCCCCTCTCTACACTAATCGTCAATGATGGGTCGGCAATCGCCGATGGCATTCGTGCATCGAGAGGGTCGCCAGGCAATTTTTCGGCGCAATTGACGATGATAGCTGAGCCACTTATCATGCTCGGCATCGTTGGAATAAGAAGGAGTAACTGATGGCGGCTGCGCTCGATCGATTGAGGGGGCGGTTGAAGGGTTCGATTCCTCCGCTCATCACGCCGTTCAGGAACGGCGAGGTGGATTACGACGCGTATGCGCGGCTGGTTGCTTTGCAAATGGAGCACGGCAGTCACGGGATTGCGGTCAATGGGACCACGTCGGAACCGGCGACGCTGACGGTCGAAGAGCGCAACAGGCTCGTCGATGTGGCGCTCGGGGTTACCGGGAAGCGCATGCCGGTAGTGGCGGCGACGGGATCGCAGTCGCTGGCGGAAACCAGAAAATTGACCGAGCATGCGGCTAAAGCGGGCGCGGATGCTTTGCTGATCGTTACGCCCTATTACACCAGGCCGCCGCAGCGAGGATTGATTGAGTACTACCTCGAACTGGCCAAGATCAGCGATCTACCGTGGATGGTCTATCACATCCCTGGACGGACTGCGGTAGGCGTTACGCTCGACACGCTCAAAGAGCTGAAGGCCAAGTCACCCACATTTGTGGGGATGAAACACGCAGTCAACGATCTCGGTTTTGTTTCCGAATGCCTGGCGGCGTTTGGCGAGGATTTCAAGATTTTTGTCGGACTTGAAGAGCTGTCGTTTCCGATGATGGCCGTAGGCGCATGCGGCCTGATGAACGCGGTGGGCAACCTGTGCCCCGGCGTTCTGAGAGAGATGTGCGAAGCGGTGTGGAAAAGCGATTTAGCGGGGGCGCGAGCGTTGCATCAGAAGTTATTCGAGATCAATCAGGCGGTATTTTTCGATACGAACCCGATTCCTGTCAAATACATGATGAAACGGCTCGGCCTTCTTTCCGCCAACGAGCATCGCCTTCCCATGGTGCCGGCCACTCCTGAGCTGGAAAAACGGCTTGATTCGGTATTGAAACGGGCCGGCCTGCTCGAAGCCGACAAAGCGGCATGAAGCTGGCGACCTTCGAAGTCAATGGGCGGATTTCCTACGGCATTGTCAGAAATGAGGGGGTCGTCGATGCCGGTTCGCGTCTCTCGGGCCGATATCCCGATCTGCGCGCGGTAATTTCCGCGGGTGCGTTTAGCGAATTAGAGCAGCTCGCAACGCGCGGCGGGGTGGATTTCAAGCTGAGCGAGATCCGATTGCTTAAGCCAATCCCGAATCCAGGAAAGATTCTGTGCGTCGGCGTGAACTACCCGGGGCGAGCGGAAGAATACAAAGATAACTCCGAGCAGCCGAAGTATCCGAGCATTTTTGTGCGGATCGCCGCATCGCTGGTCGCGCACGAGGAACCGATCGTGCGCCCACCGGAATCGAAGCAATTGGATTATGAAGGCGAAATAGCGCTGGTCATTGGGCACAGGGAGGGCCGCCGGGGCCGGCGCATCGCGGAAAGCGAGGCGCTCGAGCACGTCGCCGGCTATACCATCTGTAATGAGGGTACGATCCGGGACTGGCTGCGCCACGGAAAATTCAACGTCACACCGGGAAAAAACTTCGAAGGAAGTGGCGCGGTGGGGCCCTGGATGGTCACGCCCGAGGAACTTGGACCCGAGCCGATGCGAATCATCACGCGAGTGAATGACGAGATTCGGCAGGACGATACGACCGACCGGATGATCTTTTCGATTCCCACACTGATTTCTTACGTCTCGCATTTCTGCACCCTTGAACCGGGCGACATCCTCGTCACCGGGACACCCGCAGGCGCGGGGGCGCGGTTTGACCCGCCTCGCTACCTGGTTCCGGGAGATGTGGTCGAGGTCGAAGTGCCGGGAATCGGTATCCTGCGAAATCGCGTGATTGACGAACCGCTGCGTAACTGAAAGTTGCGGCTAGACTGCCTCCTCGCGATAGAAGCCCAGCGCTTTGAGCATGGGAGTGTCCTGCATCACAAACAGAATGGCCGGCTCGCGATTTGCGTTGTGGTGCTTGTGCACCGCGGAAGGCGCGACGACGATGACGTCACCTGGGGACCAGTGATAGGTGGTTCCGTTGACTTCAGTGGTCCCGGAACCTTCGCGGACAAAATAGACGGTGCTGCTGTTGTGCCGGTGTGCGCGCGTCTCAACGCCCGGGCGGAGCATCTGCAAATAGGCGGCGAGGCATGGAAGCACGGAAGCTCCCGTAGTGGGTTGCACATATTGGAGCATGACGTCGTCAAAGGGATCATTCTCGACTTCGGCAAGACGCTGCAGCGCCTCGCGGGCGTGCTGCCAGCGATAGGCGAGCAGGCGCTCGTGAGTTTCGGCGGCGCGTCCCGCCGGGACGAGGCCGGGCGCAGAGAAAAGGCGCTCGGACCGCCGGTTCTGTGAACCCGCGAGCTGCTTTTCGTGCGGATAGGATTCCATGGTGAGCGCTTCGAGGAAACGCACCACCGGGGAGTCGAGTATGTCCATCCACATTACGGGGCCAGTGCCTTCGTTACCGTGATCGTGCCAATCCCCGGCGGGCGTGAGGATCAAGTCACCCGGATGCATCATGCACTTGTCGCCATTCACGGTGGTGTAAGCGCCCTGGCCATCGATCATGAAGCGCATAGCGTTGGGGCTGTGACGATGAGCGGGTGCTACCTCGCCGGGAAGCAAATACTGGAACGCGATGGAGATGGTATGCGTCGCCGTGAGTTCGGGCACGCCCGGATTGGCAATGCGCACAATTCGGCGTTCAGCGTCCTTACCGGGCGCGATAAAATCAGCCATGCCGCGCACCACCGGCTCGATCTTGTCCCATTTCCAAAGTCCTGATTGGACCTGAAATTTCTTGGGCTGGATCAACGGGCCGGGATGCAACCAAGGCGCATCCAGCCCGGCGGCACGAATCTCCTCGGCGAATTGCTGCGCATCCTTCTCGGAAATCTTGGTGGAAAGCGCCATGTGAACCTCCTGATTTTCGCTTAGGCTTGCGTTACGGCCGGTTTCCTGCGGGACCTTCCGTCCGTGAGGACTTCGGGATTGAGCGCTCCTGCCGGAACGCGACCAGCGAGATACGCGTCAATGTTGTCGACCGCGGCCCGAAAAAATTGGTCGTAAGATTCCGCCGAAACGTACCCCATATGCGGCGACAGCACAACATTTTCAAGAGAGCGCAGCGGATGTGCTTCGGGCAACGGCTCGGTTTGGAAAACGTCCAGCGCCGCGCCGGCGATGCGTTTATCCCGCAGAGCCGCCACCAGTGCGTTTTCGTCGACCAAGTAGCCGCGCGCGGTATTGACGAGGCAGGCCGTGGGCTTCATAAGCGAGAGGTGCCGGGCGGTGACAATTTCTCTGGTGCGATCGGAGAGCCGCAAATGCAGGGTGACGATGTCGCTTTGCCGGAACAAATCGTCGAGAGGCGCGTAGGTGGCTCCCGCGACGGCCGCTTTTTGTTCAGTGAGGTTGGCGCTCCACGCGAGCACGCGCATGCCCAGGTGATTCCCAAAGGCGGCAATGCGCGAGCCGATCCGTCCGAGTCCCAGGATACCCAGCGTCTTGCCGGCCAGGTCGAATCCGATGCCAGTTTGCCACAGGCCCTGGCGCATCGCGCGGTCTTCCTGGGCGACGCGATGGGCCAGCGCGAGCATCAGTGCCATGGTCATCTCGATGGCCGTTGCGCCGGAACCACTGGTTTGCGTCACGAGGATTCCCTGCGCGGTGGCGGCGGCTAGCTCGACTTGGCCGGAATTTTTGCCGGTGAGGGACAAGAGCTCGAGCGCCGGCAATTGTTCCAGGATACGTTCGGAAAAATGTGTGCGCTCGCGGATGGGGACCAGAATTTGATAGGGGCGCAGCCGCTGAACCAAGCGTTCTTCGTCGTGCAAGGTGTCGCGATAAGCTTCCAGTTCGACGCGGCCTTGCAACTGCTTCCAATAAGGCTGCGAGAAAGCGGCACCCTGATAGTCATCCAATATCGCCAGCCTCTTGATCATATGGGTTTTCCCCAAGCTCCCCCTCACCGGGGACTTGGGCGGGCTCGCCCTTGGTACAGCTCAAATCCGACCAGATTGCCGAACAGCAGTATAGTGTACAAATGCCCGCGGCCTTAGGAAGAGCATCATCTACTTCCGGGAGATGGATGGGAACGTCACTGTGCAAGTCCCTATGAATGGTCGATGACGGGATAAGAAGGGAGTAACATGCCGCACCTCATCGTGGAGTATTCCGCGAATCTTGACGATCAAATCGACATTGAGAAACTCATCGAAGCCGTGCATCAGGCGGCGCTGCGTACCGGAGTGTTCGAAGTGGCGGCGGTGCGCACCCGTGCAGAGCGGCGCGACTATTATGTGATCGCCGATGGCCACGAAGATAATGCATTCGTCGCGATTTCCGTTCGGGTTGCGCCGGGCCGTTCTCGCGAAACACGGCAAAGGCTGGGGCAGGAAATATTCGATGCGGCCTGCGAGTATCTGGAAAAAGTTTATGAACGAACGCCACTCGCCATTTCGCTCGAAGTACAGGAAATCGATAATACCGCAGCATTTCGCAAGAACAACCTCCATGCCATCGTGAAAGAGCGCGCCGTTTGATCAGGGGGCAGCTCTGCGAGCTAGGGAACAGCAGGTGATTCCGGAACGAGCGCGGGCGCCGGCGCTCTTCCCAGAAAATACGCTGCGCCTCCGCAGCACAGCATTGTTTGTCCCACCTTACCAGTGATCTCCGCGAAGATCAGCCGCTTTCCCGCAATTCGCGATAGGGCTAGTTCGACCGATCCCCGTCTTGGCACCCGGGCGCCTTGCTACTCAATCCGAAGGGCCTCCATGGGCTCCAACGAGGCGGCACGATTGGCTGGAATGATCGCCGCTACAGAAGCGCATGCTCCGAGCGATATCACGGCCACAGAAAGAGCCACCGGATCCCAACTGGCAACTCCATAGAGCTGCGATGCAATCAGGCGTCCAGCACCGATGGCTAGAGGAATCCCGATCGATAATCCGATGGCAACCCTCGTGAAAGCATCGCGCAGCACGAAGCGGATAACCGTTGTCCGGTCGGCTCCCAATGCCATACGGACACCAATCTCGTTCGTGCGTTGCGCAACTGTGTATGCCGTAAGGCCGTAGAGTCCGACACTAGCCAGGATCAAGGCGACGACACCGAAGAGAGTGGCGAGGCTTGCAACGGCTCGTTGCTGGTCAAATCTCATCTCGACCTGCTGCTCCATCGTGCGAACACTGGTGATCGTGAGATTCGGATCCACTTCAGCAAATATCCTACTAAGAATCGGCTCTAGAGTGCCCGGACTGTTTCGCGTAACAAGCAGAACGCTGCCAATGAAGTGAGATCGCAAGTCGATTTTCTGCATGATCTCTTCGCTGTAGTGAGCATGCTGGGCGAGAGGCAGAAAGAACATGGGCCGCACGGGTTCCGTAGGCTGGGTGTATTTGGCGTCACGCACAATGCCTACGATACGGAACATACCGGCATACGCAGCCAAATCCATACCAAAATGCTTGTCTATCGGATCCTCGGCCGGGAAAAACCTTCGAACGAACGTTTGGTTCACAACGGCGACGGGGGCCGTTCGGTCGTCGTCGGTGTCGGCAAGACCTCTTCCCCGAATGATAGCTTGACCGACGGTTTGGAAGTAAGTGGGGCTGACACGATCCCAGGAAGCAACTGAGTTGTCGTCGTTGATCGAAGGAGCCGGATGTCCGGCGACTACGATGAATTCGCCCCAGTTATCCGTCAGGGGAGCATAGAGCGCGAGGGTGGAGCGTTCAATACCAGGCACGCGATTAAGGCGATCGCCGAGATCACGGTAGAGGGCGTCGAGACGTTCCTGAGAGTAAGTCACCGGCGGCGGGTTCACTGAGACGTTTATCCGATTGTTGGTTTCGAATCCGAAATCTTGATGCTCCAGATTGTGAAGGCTACGCGTCAGCATTGCGGCGCCGGCTACCAGGACAATGGATAGGGTAGCCTGCATGACGAGTAGTGCTTTCCGAATGAAGGAGGATCTGTCACCCGCCTGGCGGTTGGCGCCGCGCAGTGCTCCGGCCGGATCCGCATTGGTGGCAAGCCAAGCTGGGGCTATACCGAAGAGCAAAGCTGTCCCGAGCGATAAAATGAGTGCAAACGTCAAAACCGCGGTTGAGGGCGCCGTATTAATGGGCAAGAAGCGCGCGCTCTTGAATGCAAGGCCAACGAGAAGGCGCCCGGCGAGATCGGCAACGACAAGGCCCGCAATACCGCCCCCCAATGCGAGCAACACGCTTTCAACTAGCGATTGAGAAATAATGCACGCCGGTGACGCGCCAATCGCGATGCGAACCGAGGTTTCACCGCGCCGCGCCATTCCACGGGCCAGCAGCAAGTTCGCGACATTCGCGCACGCGATCAACAGGACGATGCCGCACACAGCAAGCAGAATCTGCAGGTTCCGGCCGTAATTCTCCTTCATCTCTGCCACGCCGCCGCCGGCTGGAATGACATTGATGTTCTGCTTGTGAAGTGCTCGCTTGAGGTCCGGCAGCCAAGCCGCGGGACGACCGCTCTCATTCTCAAGCCATCGGCGCAGAACGTCTGTGAGTCTTGCGGACATTCCAGCGACTGTTGCGCCCGGCTTGAGCCGGCCGATCACTCGCAGCCACGCCGGGATCGGCTGGCGCAAGAGTGAACTCTCGCCATTGATCGCAGGTTCCTGTTGCAGTGGTAACCAGAGATCGGCCGGATCGCTGCGC
>PLJR01000416.1:30313-30700 GCA_003140295.1 Acidobacteriota bacterium | reverse complement strand
CGAGGTCAGAAATCCGAACCTCGGCAAGGTTGACGAGATTGGCTGGGTTGATCTGGCCGCTGGCGGCGGGCGCGGCGCTGCCGGGTGGGCAAATATGTCGAGGATGGAGCTCTATGCGAAGGCAGTCCCTCGCTGACGGGGCCGGTCCACAACACCGGCGGAATCCAGCTAAGCAGATGAGAGCGGCACGGTATGAAAGGCAAGGCGCTGCGCAAATACAGGACTCATTTTGCCGCGGTAATGGAATCCACGTGGATCGTCTTGGTGGTGTTGTCGAGCGCGCCTTTGACTGTGACTTTCTGTGCTGCGAACTTTTCCGGCGTCTTCTGATCGCTAAGCTTGTAGACGTCCTTGCCGTCATACAGAACGTAGGAGGCGCCCTGTTCT
>PLJR01000416.1:29394-30284 GCA_003140295.1 Acidobacteriota bacterium | reverse complement strand
AGCGCTCCGTTCTCCTGACCTTTACGAGGTCCGCTGGAAGTCGATTTTGCAGACGCCGCCCTCATTACGGGCTTGCCGAAAGGCAGTCTTGCGAAGCGGGTCCAAGCTTCGAAAAACCGATGCGCACGACCGATGGAGGCCTGCTACTCGCCCGGTGTCATGAGGTGGGCGGTCGTCGTACCCGCGTTCATAATCCACACGCCATTCTGGGTGCGTTTGTCGGGCAGTCCAGTGGATTGCGCCGTGGCGCCCGGGAGCGCGATGGTCATGTGCGGTCGAGCGTGCTCCCGGTCGGGGCCTGCCAAGTGGTACCACACCGACCCGTACTCGGGCTTCACGCGGGTTCCGTCCTTTTCCTCAGCATTGAGCAGCGCCTCTGACTTGGCGCGGTCGCCGGTGGCCTCGGCCTTGAGATTCTGAGCCTCGCGGGCGAGGTTGCCCATGCTGGTGCACTCGATGGAGAACGGCTGCTGTCCAGGAAAGCCTGAGCGATCGTAGCAGACCATACCGTTGGCGCCTTTTTTCAAGGTGTCATAGGTGAAGTCGGGTTTCCACTTGATGACCGTCGCGTCGTCGCGCATGGCCGCCGGGAGGGCGAGCACGGCTGTGGCGGTGGTGGCGTCGGCGGGGGCCTGCGCAAAGGCACTCGTCGAGAGGGCCGTCGAGAGGGCCAATATGCCGAGAACAGACAAGGCGATGTGTTTCATACGAGACCTCCAATGGATACGCGTCGATTTCGACCGTCGAAAGCAGCAGTGTAGCACGTCAAGCCAGGACTTCCGATTTGAACCCGGACTCGCGCATCGTACGCTTTTGCTGTGCTGCTCACAACGGCACGGGTACGCCGAACGATCAATACTCAAGGATAGACGACCGCGGACGTGTCTACC
>PLJR01000416.1:15872-29375 GCA_003140295.1 Acidobacteriota bacterium | reverse complement strand
GCCTTTTCTCGCAGTGCTGCCGCGACGCGGCCCGACAGATGTGCTTGGCGCCCCGAGTCATCCGGGAAAGCATCAAAGATGCCGAACGTAGACGGCCCCATGCGAATCGCAAACCATGCCGTTGTGGCCGGTTCCTCTTGTACGATGGAGAGACCGCCTTTCAGGAACGCTTCAACCTCCGCTTCTTTGCCGTGCTTGGCTTCCAGTCGTACCCATAGCGCAACCGTAACCATGTGTAAATCTCCTTTCCGCAAGAAGTAATGGCGGTTCTTTATTGTGGCGTGTGGGTGGATGAGACGCCTCGTTTCATCAAATTGGGCTGAATCTGCATTTCACGGACCCGACTGTGAAACCGTATTGCGACAATAACCATGACTCGTCAAAAAAACTTAGAAGATTGACAGTCGTTTCCAAAACGCACGCGCACGAGCGAATTCGAGAGGAAGGCGAGCAATCCTAGGTCAACCACGATCAGCGCCTACACGTCTTACGAAATTCTGACGATAACGATGCGCCGGACGGGCGAGCAACATTTCCAGGAGGCAGCTCGCCCTAGTTCCCGGCGGTTCGACCCGTGGTTAGGGGCAAGTGGGCGAGAGCATCTTGATCGATGTCAACTTCATATAGTGGGGGGCCTTCGGTACCTTCGGGTCCTTCTCCGCTTCGGCAGGAGGGACGGCGGTGCCGGTGACCTCGATCTTATGCCCGACATGAGGCGCCAAGTTGGCAGCCGAGGACACGATCCCAATCGACTTCGGTCCATTGCCTTCGACATCGGTGACCATATAGGTGTCGGCTTCCGCGCCCTTCTTCAGACAACCGGTCATGCTATGTTCTTTGGGGGCCGTCTGGGGCCGGGCGCCGATCGCGAAGGCGAACGCGCAGGAGATGACTAAAACCGCAGAAATTAAATTTTTCATACGAGCCTCCCTTATCCAGAATTTCCCTTTCCACAATCCGGCTACAACGTACACCCGGCGGCTTCAGTATGCAACATGCCAGCCAAGGTTCTTGCCAGCCAAGCTTTTGTGGGTGGCAGCTTTACGGCTGCGTTCGCGGCGGTGTTTCCGTGAAAACCTGCTTAGCCGCAGGTGGAAGATTGTGCATGTGGCTGAGAAACGTCACCGTCTGCCAAATCTGCTGTTCAGTTAAAATGTTTGCCCAACCAGGCATGGCGGTCCAGCGAACGCCGTGCTCCAGGATATAAAAATTCTGATTCTCCGGCATGTCGGCCATTTTGGTGTTGAACTGAGGCGCAGGAGGATAGAGGGAGTCTGCGAGCAGAGCTTTGGGTTGCGCGGAATCGCCGTGACAGAGGGTGCAGTGGTCGCGATAGAGGCGAGCTCCGGCGGCCAAGTTCGCCTCGTCCGCTGTAACAGGATTCGACAGTTTGGGGGCAGCGTGTTCGACGCCGGCGTCCATGGCGCGCCCGGCGAGGGCGGTCTCCAGCGGCGAGGGAGGAATGTCGGCGCGCACGCTGATGAAACCCATTAGTGCGAATACGAGTCCGAGGGCAAGAATGAGAATCATCGTCACAATGCCGAGGATGAATCCTTTCATCGCGCTCTCCTTTCATCGCCCGCCGCAACGCCGCGTGCGATACCGTCAACTAATCGGTACAGAACTTGCACCGCGCTGGGGGTACTCGACCCGGAATCTGGACATCACGCTCGCGCATCGTACGCTTCTCCTGGCCTCGACACAAAGAATTTTCCTCCAGAGCAGGAACCATTGAGGCCACGGCAACAGGCCAACTCCTGACAAACGGCACCATCGGTAACTGGCTTTTCGTGGCGAGCCACATTCCGGTAAGCGGACGCGTCGGGGGTTGGCGGAAACCGCGAGCCATAAAGAGGGTGGGGGAGAAACGTGTTGGCTTCTCCCCCCAAGTAAATCGTTCCAAGAATTGTTATTCGGGGAACGGAATGTGGGTGACGGCGGCCGTGGCAGCGCCCGTCCGAATCATACTGCTCTGGGTCGTGAGGAACGTCCGCAGATCAGTTGATACTGACTGTGGGCTGGTCGTAATTGGGTGCTGTGAGTTTAGGCCCGCGCGAAAATGGAGGCTCAGCGCATTAGGATTCGCTAAAATCCGTAGGTTAATTTCACACGAAAGGTTCGTCCATCCTGTATAACGGACGCGTCCTGAATCTCCTGTCCCACAGGATCAGCGTAACGCTTATCGAACAGATTATAGATGCTGGCCGAAACGCTCAATTTTCCCAGGAGGTTTTGGGAATAAAGCGTGGCATTGGCGACGAATGCGCCTCCCACGCGAGTTTGTAACACCGTCAGCCGGCGGCCCATTTCCTGCCCCTCGAAACTGGCGAACAGCTTATCGCGAAACAACGGAGCGATCAGATTGACTTTTGCCAAGTGCCTTGGGGAATTGCTTAGAGACTGGCCGTCAGGCGTGCTGTGCGATCCCTGCAGCGTGTAGGAGAGGCGCCCCTCCCATCCGCTGGGCCGTTTTTCGCTGACCTGGAATTGCAAGCCCTCGCCGCGAACTCCGTCGAGATTTGCGTAATGAATCATTCCGTTGGCGGGGTCGATGGTCTGCGAGATTAACTCATTCATCCAATTGTAAAAGCCGGAAACGCTGAAGGATGCGTGCTCCCAAAAATATTTCTCAAAAACCAGTCCGGTCGTTTTGATGGTCTCGGGACGTAAATGGGGACTGGTCTCAATGCCCGCGGATGGGTCGGAGTAATGGAGTTGATAATCGTCCGGGGCGCGGAAGGCCTGACCGTATAAGATTTTGATGTCGGTATTTTCCTGCGGAGAATAGACCAGTGCCAGCCGCGGATTCAGGGTCCCTCCGAAGGTGGAGTACCAGTCGTAACGCGCCCCGGCGTAGAGCGACAGGTTGCTGCGAATCGCGAACACATCCTGCGCATAGACGGATGACTGCGTGGAGGAATTACTCGTGGACAAATAAGAGAAATTTGGTGCCTCGTCAAAGTTGCTCAGCACTTGCTTGCCATTGAAGGCCTCTTCGGTTCCCAGCGTCACGTGATGGCGTGTAGCGATGCGCGTGGAAACGGAGAAATCGAGTCCCCACCAGTCTTGCCGCTCGTTATCATGGTTTACGGAATACGGAGGCGTTCCCGCTCCAGAATGATCGTAAATAAAAACTCCGTCATATTCGTACCAATCGTACGAAGCGCGGGCGTCTACTTGCCAGGCGCTTCCGAACGCATGATGGTATTGCAGGTCTTCGAAGGCATGGGCATCGGCCGTTTTCGTGCGTTGATCGTTGAACACGGTTCCAAAGGAAGCGGTGGGAATATGCTTTTCCCGGGAGGAGTACGCGGCGCGCAGCGCAAAGTCCCGGTAGCTCGCGCTCAGAAACGCGCTGTCGAACTTGTCCCCGTCCACATCCTGGGCAATGCCGTTGTTCGTCGCCGCGGAATTAAAGGCCGGAAAAAACAATTGTCGATTACCCTTGCTGGCATAATTGGTTCCTGACACGAGCAGTTCCAGCCCGCTGGCATACTGTTGCCCATAGGTAGCGCGCTCCCGGTAGGTCTGCAAACTTCCCGCTTCCGCGGAGACTTCCGCCCCTTTAAAATCCCTGCCCCGCTTGGTGATGATATTGATCACTCCTAGAAAGGCGTTCGCCCCGTATAGGGAGGAGCCCGGTCCACGAATAATTTCCACGCGTTCGACCATGTCGATATCGAGAATCGCGTCGGTGCCGACATAGGCGGCATTGTAGACGCTGTCGTTGGTGCGATGACCATCGATCAAGAGCAGCAAATGGACGCTGTAATCGGTGGGGCCGGAAATGCCGTCCAAGCCGACATAGGAATAGTTCCGGTCGTTGGTTACGTAAAATCCGGGCACGCTTTCGAGGAGATCGGAAAGCGTTCTGTACCCGTATTTCCGGATTTGGTCAGCAGTAATAATCATTACGGAAGCGGGCGCCTCGGTGACTTTTTGCTGGAACTTCGAGGCGCCATAAACCACGTCTACGTTAACGTTCATCAACTCGTCGAGACTGAGCTGGCTCAGATCCTTCTGGGGTAGCTGGGCTGCTGCGGTTCCTTGCCCCTGAGCCTTAAGTGGCGGCAGGCCGAGTGCAAGCAGCAAGAGGAAGATTGCGGCATGTTTGGCGGAGGTTCGCGGTACTGTGCCGGTCCCAGGTGTGCCAGAAAAGTTATTCAGGGGGGCGGCCCTCACAGGCTCAAAAAGAATCAATCTGAGCCCATGGCCATCGCGTCTCCAACGCATATCATCTCCAACATTTATTGCGCACGGTTACAACCGTGTGGCAAAGGGAAGAACTCGCGGACGTGATGAGGACCGCGGTTCAAAAAGTCGACAGCCGGAGGGGGAAAGCAAGAAGCGTTCGACTCACTGAGTGTGGCTCTAAATACCGCCGAGCGGTAAGAAGAAACGCCGTGCGGTTTCTTACGGCGCAACCCTCGACGCTGGGGCAGCCGCCGGACTTTCCGTAAACTCTTCTTCCGGTGCTATCCAGGCGAGTTGGAACGAGGCGGGTGTTTCGGGCTCTCCGCACATTTCATCGTGGGGTCGCGCGCGGTGGGTTCGGTTTGGCGAACTTCGAGGCGTCAATCGGCTGGTTGGGCTGCAAAGTGCTGAGTTCAGTTAGGGACCGGCCGTCTGTCCATGTCACGGTCCAGCGAAAAGGCACCTTCACTCCCGCGACCTCGCGATAATCGGCGTAATCGATCTGCGTGGGATTGACGCCGATGGGCGTCGCGCTATAGCGCACGAGCCGTAACAGCAAGCCCGACTTCCTGTCGAAATACAGCTTTACCGGCATGTTTTGAGCGTCGGTCCCTTGCACGATGTCGACGGGGTTCTCGTCAATTGCGGTGTCCGGGAAGCCCGTGAGCCAGTCGCGGAACGCCTGCTTGATCTGCGCGGGGAAAGACAGCAGCGCGTCCAGCCTGGCGCCATCCAGGTCTCCTCCACTGAGCTCAAGTACCGGCAGCGGTAGGAGCGTTCCTGTCGAAGTCATCCAGGCCGTGCGGCCATCGCAGGTCCTGACACTGTCGCCTTCCGGGAGATGAACGACGGTGGTGCGCTGAGCGGGAGCTTTGGCAAAGATTTCGACCGGAACCTTTTCATCACTGGTGTCGAAACCCTGGTAGGTGCCCTTGGCCACAAAGCTGGTGACGCCGGCTAGCCGCTGGGGCCCGCCCAGCGCCTGGATGTACTTGTCGAGAATTTGGCCGGCGGATGGCGCTCCTGCGGGAGGAGGCGTGGCAATTTCCGCCTCGTTGGGATCCTCCGGGGGCGGCGTGCCGTACTGGTCCGCCAAACTCGGGATTGCTTTGGGGCGGTCAGCGCCGCGATGGCACGAATAACAAGTCACGGTGCGTTTGCCGCCGAAATTGGCCGCATTGATGGTCTTGACCATCAGAATCATTTTGCGGGCGGTCTGTTTAAGCGGCGTGTCATCGGCAAATCTGGCGACATCACTGGCGCTGGCGGTGACGTGGCAGTCGATGCAGTTCATGCTCAGGGATGCGGAAATAAATCCCATCGTGCCCATGAATTCATTCACCGTAAGTCCTCGGAGGACTTGGACATTCTTGAAGATTTCGTCGGCCATTTGCGGTTTTTGTTCCGGTGCTGTCTGGCTTTTTGCCGGCGTAATGCTTAGCAGATATACGAATGGGAGGGCGGCAAGAATGGCTCGCCTCGATCCTAGTGTCATGGTTTTTACCTTCCTGCTGCACTAGAGCGTCAATCCACACTGCAAACGGGCGAATTGTGGCGCTAACGAATGACGAAAAGGAGTATAGCTAAAACGAATCAGCAGCAGAATGCTATTAAGCTCCACCGAATTCTTCCGGCAATGGTAGGACTCTTCCGCGAGGCCGGGATTTATTCTTGCGCGAATCCGCTCGATCCGGTGGTGGCAAACCGCTGGGGGAGAAGTGCAGCTTGACCAAGAAGCGGCTACACTTGTATGCTCGCGCCCAGCGTTATGGTGATTGGGAGGAGATCGTGAAAAGCAAACTGGCATTGATGATTTTCAGTTCTTTGGTGCTGAGTGGCATCTCGTTGGCGGTGCCCCTCTATGCGCATCATGGATTTGAGTTTGAGTACGATGCGAGCAAGTACATCACCGTGACAGGTGTGTTGACGAAGGTAGATTGGGAAAACCCGCACATTTATTTTAATGTTGACGTGACGGATGCGGATGGCAAAGTGACCTCGTGGCGTTTTGAAGGCTCATCGGTAGCCATCGTGCAAAGAACCGGAACCAAGCGGGCCGATCTGGTGGACAATATTGGCAAGACCGTGGTCGTAGGGGCCGTCCCGGGCAAGGGCAAAAATAGTTTGTCCAAGGGCGCAGCGGAGAAAGTGAAGCTGCCGGACGGCAAGGAAATCGTGGTCGCCCGGCAAAGATACTATGGAGAGGGTGGCGGAACCGCGGACGATAAAGACGAAAAGTAGCGCGCGAAATGCGGTAGGTTCGTTACGTTCCGTTGCGAAGCGCTGAGAGTTGCAAGTTTCGCCAAGCTAGTTTTCGCTAAACTGGTTTGGGGTCGGCCTAAAGCGGGAGTCAGCCGCTGACTTTTGTTGAGCGGAAATGTAGAATCTTCAAATCCTCGACGCTCCCCACAGCCCTGATCCGTGCCGCCGGCTCCCCCGCAACGTTTATCTAGCCTATGTGGCATTCGTAGGCCTAGTGCGTCATTTGTCTAACTGTTGTCTCAGCTCCTTCAGACTGTCGAGCGCCTCGTTAGGTTCAACCCCGCAGTACCACTCGCCTAAGGGCTCGTGGGTGACCGATAGCGAAAAGCGATGAGGGGCGGAGACCCAGGGTTTTGTGAGCACCTTGGGGTCTTCGATGGTCACCTGGTAAATGAGGTAATTCATTGACGGGCGGGAGTAGCGCTCAATCACGTGCTCCTGGTCGCTGTGGAATCTCCAGTTGGCGCTATTCCAAACTCTCTCGTCGATAGCGATGGTGTCGATAACCAGCGTATCGCCCTCCCAGTGGCCGCGCTCTTCCCCGTTGAAGGTTGGATCCGGGTCCTTGGTATGCGGACGCCCATCAGTGGGGATTACGCGATAGTCGTGATTGGCGTCGACAAGTTCCACCAATTGTCCAGGCGTCTGCACGAATTGCATGCCATGGAGGCCCGAGCCAATGGTGGGAACACCAAACGGCACGCACTCCCTGGCCACGCGAGCTATCTCTACGTCGAGGAAGGCTTTCTGCTGGTCCTTTGGCAGCTTGTCAAAATTTCGCTCCCCCGGTGAGGTGGCCCCTGTATAGGTTATGCCATAAGTGCGCAGGACGTTCGGATCGAGGTTGAACATCACCTCCTTCATCTTTTGAAGCGCCCAAGGAGTGAAGGAAGGTTTTTCCTCCGGCGTCACCTTGGGGTCAAACGACCTGGTCGACGGATCCGACGCGCCGAAGGAACCTACGAGCGTGGCATCTTCTCTTCCCAGCAGGCCCGAAAACCAGATGCCCGAAAAGTCGGGATGGCCGTCCACAGTGCGGGGCGCCGGCCCACCGGGCGGCAGTGGCTTGGCAAGCGCCTTGCCGGCGTAGCCTCCTTTTAGAGGCGCGTCTCCTGTTTTGGCAGGTGCTTTGTCTGCTGTTTTATCTTGTTGGGCGCCGGCATTCACGGACACCATGCACACGAGCGCCAGCGCGCCTGCCGTGAGCGCGAAGCGATCAGCGAGACGTCGATACATGGGAATCTCCTTTTACGAGAACATTATATGACCGCCAACCAACGACGACCTATGACCGCAAACCCGGCACAAATGGGCGCGTTGAACTCCGCCTCAGTGAGCTGGAAATATCTTGGCGGCCTGCCAGATCGGATCCACCTCGGCTGACCTAAGATAATCCAAGAGCGCCAGGGCTGCCTTCTTGTCCTGCACAGTGGGAGAAAGGAATCCCGTAATATCGACGGGAGTGGAAGCGCCCGGCGGCAAGGGCCCGACGATGTCGACTCCCGGATTTTTCATATCGCTTAGATAGGGGCCCAAGGCCATTTGGACTTCGCCTTTGGCAACCATCTCCTGCACCACGTTGCCGTCTTTAATCCACTGGATCTTTGGCTTCACTTGGTCGGTTATGCTGAGCTTGTCGAGCACCGCAAGCGCAATGTCCCCGACGCTCCCCTGAGTCGGGTCCACCGAGGCAATGGATTTGGCATCGAGGAGCGTCTTCTTGACTGCAGCCGGTGTGGAGATGTCAGGCTGGGGCGCACCTTTTTGCACCGCTAGCGCCAAGCGAACTCTCGCGACCACAGTCGCACTTTTAGGATCGATATTGCCGGTCTTGAGAACTTCCGGGAAAGGCGCAAACAACAGGTCGACATCTAAACCCTGGCCACTGGCAACCTGCTTTCTAGTGGGGACGCCGCCGCCGTAGGTGACCTTGACATGGGTGCCACTCTTGGCCTCGAAGCCCGCAATCGCTTTATCCAGCGCTTCTCGGACGGGGCCCGGCGCCAGGAGAGTGATTTCACTCTGTGCGCGGGCGGTAGACGCGATGCCCAGCGCCAGGGCTGCGACCACCAGGGACGAAAGTAGATGCTTCAAGGTTCCTCCTCCGAATTTATCGCTTAAATCATCGGGTAAATGATCAGAAAGATTACCAGTGCCCGAGCTCAGCCCGCGGATTTTTAAGCCTCTGCCGCTACCTTGAACCCAGCAGCCTGTCTTCGCCGAATAGGACACCTTATATACCAAATCCGTACATTGCGGCCAGTCTTCGTACAGCATTATGGGATCGCGATCAGTAGACCGGCGCTTATGCCGACCGATTGCTCATGTCCTCGCCCAAAGCTGTAATCGTAAGCCGGTTCGAGATACCAGCCGAATTTATGCTTCGCGGAGGGCCAGAACATAAAATCCAGCGCGGCTGAGGCGCCGAGCGAGTTTGTCCGCATGCCGTATCCGCTGGTATGAATCCACTCCGGACCGACGCCGACCATGAACTCCACTTTCGGCGAAAGTTTCCAGGGCTTTTTGAACAGAAGATCAGCGTCCCATTCTGTGGAGTGACGGCCGAAAAAGGGCGTGACGCCGCCCTCAAGCTCCAGCCATTTCTCGATCGGGGTAACTTCAACAGCGAGATTGGGGCCGAAGCTCGATCCGCCGTCCTTGAGGCTTAAGCCAGCGGCGCCTCCGAGTTCGACGATGGCAAACGGCTCGTTATCGGCCGACTGCGCGAAGGCGCTTCCAGAGCAGAGAAGTACAGACACTAACAACACGTATTTTGTTGCGTTCAATAACCACCCTACGGACTCGATGTAATTGTACAGACTCTCACCATTAATTTGGGGCGGCTTCCAGATTAGCAAGCCAGTTTCCGATGAGCGGGACTGGTCGGGAGTTAATCGCGTTGCTGGGCCTCGACTGTAGGGTTGCGATTGCAACGTTCGAACGGAAGCGCTACTTGGGATGTTCATCGACACCGAAGGAAGGTTTGCTGACGAGATCCATATAGTGGAGCATCTCCGAGGGCACGCAGATCTGTTCTTCCTCTTCCTGATCGGGAATCCACCGGTATTGGTTCTTCGAGAGCGCAAAAGGCTTCGTGTAGAGTGTAGGATCGTCGACCGTAACGGTCATTTGCATGTGGTTATGGTCCGTGCGAGTGTAACGCTCTTCTACGACTGCGTTGACGGTATGCGGATGCCCGTTTTTATCCAGCCAAGTTTGATCGCTCACGCCGGTCGTATCGATCACTAGCGTGTTATCCCCGTCCCAGTGGCCTACCGAATATCCATACCAGCGCGACGGCAATCCATCCTTGGTGTCGAATTTCTTCGGCAATTCATGCTTCCCGTCCATCCAGACGTACCGCCATATCCTTTGATACTCGTGCAGCACCGCAATCCTGTCGGGCATGCTGGCAAACGAAATTCCGGCCAAAGATCCGGAACCCTCCAAATTGCGCGGAGTGCCCAGTGGATCACACGTGTTCCCCGGGTCATTGGACTTTCCTGTGCCGGCCTCCGGTTCGGAATGATTGAGGCTGGCGAGCTTCTGGCCGAGCGGCGTGAGAGGGGGAACTGGTAAACGCGTGGGCACCAGGTTCCCGGCCCAAGACCCATTCATATCGTGGACGGGCGCGGGTCCGCCGGGGGTCGGATCGGTCTTCAACCTGTTTCCGTTATATAAGCTGCCCTTGGAGCCGGGCTTGGTCTGATCCTGCGGCATGGCCATCGATGAAAAAGCTAACACCGCTGCCATTGCAATAATCGATGGCAGGATTTCCAGGCGCGCTCGCCGTGTCATTTTGGACCGCACTTGCCGTGTGAGTGCCTTGCGCATTTCTCTCATCCCCGCCATCTACTATTCCTCTTGTTTTTCTAGTGGCTAATATTTTTGGGAGTCGCCGCCGTGAGACCCATTATTCCCGCCTTCGACCCTGGAGGTCCCAGCGCTGTCCCTTAACTGCGTGCCATCGGGAAGCACGACATGAGAGATGCGGCCGACGGGTTTGCCGGTTTTGGATTGATGCAGGTACATCGTGATTACGTCGCCGGACGCCATAGAAGCCTTGGTCCAACCTTGATTGCCAATGGCCGAAGGACTGCCTAGTTCGCCCACCCAATGTACGACGTTGCCCTTGTCATCTTTAACGTCGGCCTCAATGATCGTGTGTGGATTGGCCCACGTGTACTTGGTCACGGTGGCGTTCTTCAGGACGACTTCTTTGCTGTCATCGTACGCAGCCGCTCCGTGATGCGCGGACACCGGCAAGCAAAGCGCCAGCAGGCCGATAAGCGATAAAAATGTGATTAGCTTCTTATTCATCGAGACTCCTTTGTGGGCGCAAGGGGCATCATCTGTCAAAGTCCACAAAGTCTGCAAGGTCATTATTCCGGATTCCGATTTGGCCCCGTGATCGCGCATCATTATGTGCGACGACAGCTCTGAAATAGCCGCGTAGTTTCCCCGCGGCGATGCGATGTACACTGCACGGCCTAGCCGTGATCTCCGACGCTAACGAACAGGCGCTTGCTGCCCATGGGAAAAAGTCGCCGGGGCTGCCGGTATGGTTGTACTCAGGAAGTATTTTTCTGAGCGCTTTTCTCTTGTTCCAGGTGCAACCGATTCTGGCCAAGCTGATCCTTCCGTGGTTTGGGGGAGCGGCGGCCGTGTGGGTGATCAGCCTGGCGTTCTATCAGGTGACGTATCTGCTCGGGAATTTGTATGCCTACATCTTGATTCAGCGCGGTACACCAACATTTTCGACACGTGCGCATGCGCTGTTTCTTTTGGCGAGCCTGCTGCTGTTGCCGATTGTGCCCAGCGAGTTCTGGCAACCGCGCGGCGGTGCGGAGCCGATGTGGAGAATCTGGGGCGTGCTGGCGGCTACGGTGGGGCTGCCGTTCCTGCTGCTGTCGGCGACGAGCGCGCTGGTGCAGACGTGGCACACTTTTGGTTTTGACGGCGGTCGTGAGGGTGGCCGTGAGAGCGCGCGGCCGTACCGCTTCTACGCGCTTTCAAACGCGGGCTCGCTGTTGGCATTGCTGAGTTATCCGGTGGTGGTTGAGCCGCTGGTGTCGACGCACCACCAAGCTTTGATCTGGTCCGTGGGATACGTTGGTTTCGTGGCACTCTGTTTGGCGCTCGCGTTTAGACCGCCGGCGGTGAAGCTTCCGACGACGGTGGGGGCCCGCGAGGAGCGGCCAGGCTGGAAGCTGCAGCTGCTGTGGTTGGCGCTGGCGGCCAGTGCCGCGGCGCTGCTGCTTTCGATAACTCATTACGTTTCGCAGAACATTGCTGCGATTCCGCTGCTGTGGATCGTGCCGCTGTCGCTCTACCTGCTGAGCCTGATACTTTGTTTCGAAGGCAGCGGCTGGTATTACCGGCGGCTTTTCTTGTTTTTGTTGCCACTCGCGCTGGCGGGAATGGCCTACGGGATGGCACCGAAATTCGAAAACACGGGGCCAGAATGGCAAATTCCGCTGTACTTCGCGGGGCTTTTCNNTTTCGCGGATTTTACGAATTGCCGGTAGCGCTGGGAGCGTGCGCGATCGTCGTTTTGCTCGGGCTGCTGCGCAAACCGCAGCGTTCCGCTTCCCGACTCGGCCGTCCGGCCGTTTTGCTGGCGGAGGGCCTGACAGTGCTATTGCTGGTGCTGCTGTTCCAGGTGGTGCGACTGCAGAGCCGGCAGGCGCTGGTGATGGTCCGAAATTTCTATGGCGTGCTGCGCGTCAACATTGTGCCGCCAGGCCGCGTCCGTCCGGGCGTGACGCAGCTTCGCAATGGAACCGTCGTTCACGGCGAAGAAATCCTGGATACCGCTCGCAACGATGTGCCCACCACATACTACGGACAGAAATCCGGCGTGGGCATCGCGCTGTTGTTCGCGCGGCAGCGCGTCAACATCCGCGTGGGCGTGATCGGGCTGGGGGTGGGCACGCTGGCGCGTTACGGACAGAAGGGCGACCACTATTTTTTTTACGAGATCAATCCGCTGGTCGTTGATGTGGCGAACAGACTGTTTGATTTCCTAAGTCAATCGGAAGCGCAGGTGGAGATCATTCCCGGTGACGGCCGCCTATCGCTCGCGAGACAAGCTCCGCAGGACTTCGACGTGCTCGTTGTGGATGCTTTTTCGGGCGACGCCATCCCGGTACACTTGCTGACCCGCGAGGCGTTCGAGCTGTATTTCCGGCACCTGAAGCCGGAGGGCGTTCTCGCCATCCACGTTACCAACCGGCTCCTGGACCTTCCGCCGGTGGTCGAAGCCGCGGCGCGGGCGGTGGGGGCGCGCGCTGTCAAGGTGACGAATTCGGAGGACGAAGCCAACGCGGTTTACGAGTCAGACTGGATGCTGCTCGATCGGGCGGCGACTCCCAATGGAACGGTGAGCGCGCTGGCCGAGTCCAGAATTTCTTTGCCAGCGGGAACGTCGTCGCAAATGGAAGAGAAAGATAGAACCGTGCGGGCCTGGACCGATGATTACAGCAATTTGGTGGAGATTCTGAACTGACGTGAGCGGATGGCGTCGCGTGATAGACTCGAACGCTTGAGTGAGAACAATCCAAGCCGTCGCGAAGTCCTATTGGGAATGGCTGCCATGCTTCTCCTCGATGGCACTCTGGAAGGTCAGGTTTCCCCTTCTTCGCTTTGTTTTACGAGCGCGGTCGAAATGGCGCACCTGATCCGCACGAAGAAGTTGTCGGCGCGCGAAGCACTGGCCGCGCATCTGAAACAGATCGAGCGCGTCAACCCGCAGGTTAATGCCATCGTGACTGTGGTGGCGGAAATGGCGACCGACGCTGCCGCAAAGGCCGATGAGATGCAGGCGCGCAAAGAGACTTTAGGCCCTTTGCATGGTCTGCCGGTCGCGCACAAGGACCTACTGGAAACTCGGGGCATCCGCACTACCTTTGGGTCACCACTTTATAAGGATTACATCCCCACTGAAGACGATATTGTTGTCGAGCGGATGCGGCGCGCGGGGGCGATCACCATCGGCAAGACCAACACGCCAGAATTCGGCGCGGGATCGCAGACGTTCAACAAGGT
>PLJR01000416.1:10462-15830 GCA_003140295.1 Acidobacteriota bacterium | reverse complement strand
CGGCCTTCCATCGGCCGCGTACCCAACCCGAAAGCGGCGTTCGCATGGTCGACGATGACTACCTCGGGATGCCTGGGGCGTTCGGTGGCTGACCTGGCCTTGGTGCTGAGCGCGATTGCGGGGCCAGATTCCCGCGCGCCACTGTCGATCAATGAACCAGGAGAACGCTTTGCGCGCGCACTCGAACGCAACTTCAAAGGCGTGCGCGTGGCTTGGTTCAANNGAGCAGGCGGAGCCGGACTTCGCCCCGGCTGAAATCGCTTTCCCCATACTGCGCGCATGGAATTCGGCGAATACCTATGGAGTGCGGCTGCATGAGCACCCGGACGCATTCAAGGACACGCTCAAAGGTGAAATTGCGGAGGGGCTGCGACTAACAGGCGCCGATGTGGCCCGCGCCGAAACCACTCACGGCCAACTCTGGCGAGGGTTTCAGGCGTTCCTTGAAAAGTACGAATACTTTGTTCTGCCCACCACCCAGTTGCCGGCATTCGACATCAATACGCCCTACCCAGCGGAGATCGCGGGCGTCAAATTTGATAACTACATCGAATGGATGAAGTCCTGCTGGTACATCTCCGCAACCGGCAATCCCGCGGCGTCTGTGCCGGGAGGCTTCACGCCGGACGGCCTACCTGTGGGAGTGCAGATCGTCGGCCGCAACAAAGAAGACTTCAGCGTTCTGCAAATGGCGCACGCATTCGAGCAGGCTACCGGTTTCGGCAAGAAGCGGCCGGCCATCGCGTAGATGACGCGCCCGGAATGAATCGTGGATGATCGTTGGTAACTCCGCAGCTAGTCGTTGATTGAGCGGGGGCTATTCGCTTTTGACTGGTTGCACCTTGCCGCTCGCCTTGTCGTCCCTGTGGGCGCTGTAGCGGAATATCCAGATCGCGGCGGCGAGCGCAACGACCGTGGCGGCGAGCAGCCCGAGTTCGATGAGGGTGTTATGGAATTGATCGGGGTGTGCCTCCGCCTCTGTGGAGGTCGCGGTAATGACCAGCATCCGCCGGATGCTCGCGATCACACCGATAATAAGGAACGGCTCGGCGTTGAGAATGTGCGACTCGAGCGAGATCGCCACCGTGTACACGATTTCCATGGTCATCATGACGAGGAGGACCGTGTTCAGAATTTCGATTGCTTTGTGCTCGATTTCGGCGGGCCCGTTGCGCACAGCTTCACCGAGGTCGTGCATGCTGGAATAAAGGAGGAGTACGGCGACCAAAACAAGCGCCACGCCAATCAGGATGAGTACGAGACTCTCCGAGGTCCCGAGCAGCTTCGCGGCGAACGAGGTCCAGGGGTTCGGCCGGCCACGCTCGCCAAGTTTGTCGTCGCTCATCGTGATGGGGGAATAGCGAAATCCGCCTTGGTACTAGATTCGGACCGGATGCCGCCGAACGCTTATATGTGAGCGTCGCGCAAAATATAGCGCAGGCGCTGGAAGCGCTCAAGCTCGATTACCAAATCCGCGTAGAAGTTATCGGTGGCGTCCGAGACGGCCTTTAATCGTGCATTCAAACGGGAGTTCGGATCTCCGCGGCGCGGTTCCGGACGCGGGAAAAATCGTCGCAAAGGGCGATGCGGCGGTGAAGGCGTAGTTCAGCAGACGATGGGATTCAAAATTCGAGGAAGCCCGAGCAGACCCGAGCTTGGTTGACGAGACAATTTGGTTCACTCCGAAGGGCGTCGGGTGTATAAGTGTGCAGCATCGGGGATAGCCACAGTCACCACAAAGCAGACCTGCGATTCCCCATACCTTCTTTGTTTAGTCGCGGAATTTAAGAGGAGGCCCGAAATGAGGCGCCACATCGTTCTTTGCTCAGTTCTTTTGGCCGGAGTCTTTGGCGCGCCGCTTTTTGCGCAAGAGAACGTGCCACCGGCGGCCCAGGCTTTTGCCACCGCCCCGGAAATAGCGTTCGATTCGACGCCTAATTTTCTGAAGCTTCCAACCGGTTTGTACCTGGGCGAAGCGATGGGCGTGGCGCGGAATTCCAAGGGGGATGTTTTTGTTTACACCCGGAGCGGGGAGGCCTCGAGGGTATTTGAGTTCGATTCCAAGGGCGCATTTATCCGCGAGATTGGCAAGGGTCTGTATGGATTTCAAATGGCCCACGCGATAAGGGTCGATCCTCAGGACAACATTTGGGTGGTGGACGAAGGCACGGACATGATCATCAAGTTCACTCCCGATGGGCGCGTGGCCATGACCATGGGCAGACGCGCGGAATTCGGCGGAGGCTTGAAAGCGACTCTGCCTGGAAACGCTCCTCCACCGCCCGCCACTCCGTACCGATTCGGCAGGCCGACCGATGTGGCCTGGGACGCGGCCGGCAATATCTTCGTGGCGGATGGATATACGAACTCGCGGGTCGTGAAGTACGACAAGGGCGGCCGCTTCATCAAGGAGATAGGAACCAAGGGGACCGGACCCGGCCAGTTCAACACTCCGCACTCGATTCAGACGGATGCGAACGGCAACGTCTACGTCGCGGATCGAGGAAATCGGCGGATACAGGTCTTGAGCAACGACCTGGTGGTAAAGACCGAGTACGACCATGTGGGCTCACCGTGGGCGCTGTGCATCACTCCCGGACCGCATCAATACCTCTACAGTTCGAATTCCAACCCGGACAACCAGAACGCGCTGGCGAACAAGGTGAGCGGCGAAATCTACAAGANNGCTTGCCGCCGCCGTCAGCGGCGAAATCTACAAGATGGAGCTCGACGGCACCGTCATCGGCAAGTTCGGCAAGGCGGGCACGCGACTAAAGGAATTTACCACCGTTCATGCGATGGACTGCCGAAATGATAACGATATGCTGACCGCCGAAATCACGGGCTGGCGCGTGCAGAAACTGGCGCTGCATCCGCAGATGCAAACTTCTTCGAAATTAGGCCGCTGATGCGAGAGCCGTCGAGAGAGTTCGGGAGGGCTTCATGAAACGCTTGCTCTATTTTTTCTGTGTGTTGTCGGCCTGCTTCGCGGCCATGCCGCTTTTGGGCCAGTCGATTCCGGAGATTCCCTACGACTCCACGCCCAATCTCCTGAAAATGCCTAATGACATCTATTTGGGAGAAGTGCTGGGTGTGTCCACGAATTCCAAGGGACATATTTATGTTTACACCCGCACCGGCTCGGTGAATCTGACCACGGGCACGAACCGGGTGTTTGTGCGTTCCGCGTCGCGCCTTTTCGAATTCGATCAAACCGGAAAATATGTCCGCGAAATCGGGCAGGGACTTTATGGGTTTATCCAGGCGCATACCGTGCGCGTCGATCCTCAGGACAATATTTGGGTCGTGGACGAAGGCTCCAACATGATCATGAAGTTCGATCCGGAGGGCCATGTGCTGATGAACCTCGGGAGGAAGCCGGAAGCGATCAACAATCCGGTGCGGCCCCCGGCTCAGCCCGCTGCGGGCGCTCGCGCGGAGTTTTTTCCCGGCGCCAATTTCAACGGTCCTTCTGACGTGGCGTGGGACGCTGTCGGCGACATCTTCATCGCCGACGGCGCCATACCCTCCCGAATCGCAAAGTTTGACAAGAACGGCGTGTACATCAAGTCCTGGGGCGGCCGTGGGGACGCGCCGGGGCAATTCAGCACTCCGCACTCGATCGTGGTGGACGCCAAAGACACCATTTATGTGGCCGATCGCGGCAATAAGCGCATTCAAATCTTCGATACCGACGGCAATCTCAAGACGCAGTACACGAATATTGGTTCGCCGTGGGCTTTGTGCCTCACCTCCGGGCCGCACCAATACCTCTACTCGTCCGATTCCAATAGCGGCGAGTTCGACAACGCTACCATCTATAAGATGGAACTCGACGGCACGATTGTCGGCAAGTTCGGCGCGGGCGGCAAACAGCTCAAGGAGTTTGGCACCGTGCATCAAATGGACTGCCGCAAGGAGAACGAAGTGTACGTCGGCGAAATCTTGAACTGGCGAGTGCAAAAGCTTACATTGCACCCCGAAAAGGTCGAAAGCAGCCGCACGGCAGCCGCAAAATAAACGGAAGCTGGATAACAGACGGCCACTTTCCGACGACGCGATTTAGCACGCAGCGGTCGACTTGGCGGCGTTTGCTCGGGATCGATCGGGCTTTAACCGCCCGCCATTGAGTCGCAATGTTCGCGAATTTCACGCATCCATGATTTTGCGGAATGATTTCTGTGTTTTCGTGTGTTGGTAGCCGTGGCGTTCGTAAAATGCGTGAGCGCGGTCGCGGATCACGCTACAACGCAGTCCAACTGTGCGGCATCCCTTCTCGCGAGCTCATTGCTCCGCGCGGTCCAGCAGCTTCTCGCCAATTCCCTGGGAACGCACTCGCTCGTCCACAACCAAGCCGCTTATCTCCACGCGAGGTTCGTCCGCAATTGAACGAAACACGAACAGGCCGATCCACCCTGCGATTTCGCCTCCGGCAAGCCGGGCGATGAAGATGCCCGATTCGCTGGAACGTTGTAGCTCCTCAAGGCGTCGCGCAGTTTCGTTGGGATTGGAAGGGTAGCCCAGTTGCGTCGCGAGTTTTGCGATTTGTGCGGAGTCTTCAGGCTGCGCGGGACGAATTTCGCACGCAAACTTCATGGGGCGTGTGCTCATTGCCGTGTGGGCTCCTTCCCGGATATGCGTGGCATTGGATAGAAGTTTGTGGCCGGATTTTCTCACGGATGGATCGAAAACGTGGGTCAAGAATTGCGTACTTGGGTGTACGTTAGCGGTGGCGCGGGCACTCGAAATTGAATTTCGATCGGCTGTCATTTGCAATAGTAAAAGCGCATTCTGCCCGTTTGGGCTAATATCCCGAAACTAAGGGCCAGCCGCGAGAGAGGCAAAACGAAGGAGGAACCCCAATGAAAATTGTTAGTCAAGCGATGGTTGTCGGAGCGATGGTCTGCGCCGTGATCGGAGCGGTGACGTTGATAGGCTGCTCGAGCACCGGAAAGGTGGGCGCGACGGAGCAACAGGCGCAGGCGGGTCAGTGGGTGGATCCAGCAAACCCGAGCGACGAACTGGTGGACGGCCCATATCGAGTCGACCCCAACTGGCCCAAACCGCTGGCCACATTGTTCCCGGAGGAGAAGGGCTGGACGTGGGGTGCCGTGCAGGGCGTGTTTGCCCAGAACCCGGATCGCATCTTCGTGGTGATGCGCGGCGAGCTGCCCGATTTAGCAAACGCCAAGAAAGAGTACGTCGAGCTTCACACCGCTTTCGGGATGACCGCGCATATTGAAGTTCCTGGGCGCGGGATGTACGGGCGGAACGCGTCCGTGGGGCCCTACGCCAGCCCGGGCGAGGCCTCCGATGACTACATGGGCGTCGACGGGAAGGACTACCGCTGGAAACACATCATTACGGT
>PLJR01000416.1:0-10412 GCA_003140295.1 Acidobacteriota bacterium | reverse complement strand
GACCCGGAAAAGCGCGTGTGGGCCATTGACGACGGCCACGAGGTCATCCGGATATTCAGCAATGACGGCAAGAAACTGCTGCAGACGATCGGCACGTTAAACACCACGACCGAGAGGAACGCAGTTATGACCGGCAACACCGGGCGCCCGTCGTACATCCAGAAAACCGGTCCAGCGAACGCGACCTTTGGCCGCCAGACCGACATCGCGTGGCTTCCGGACGGGACGTTCTTCGTCACCGACGGCTACGAGGAAACGCGGGTCGTGAAATTCGACAAGGATGGCAAATTCCTGATGGCGTGGGGCGAGAGGGGCGAAGCGGGCGGCAAGGAAATGCGGCCCAATTACTTCAACACGGTGCACGGAATCGCGATCGACAACCAGCGCCGTCTCTATATCAATGACCGAGGCAACCGCCGCATTCAGGTCTTTGATGAGAACGGCAAGTTCCTGACGCAGTGGTACCTTGGCGACGGACCTACGGCGACGTATCACATCTATATGACCGCGGACCAGCACCTCTGGGCGTCTGACGGCCACGGGAACTTCAAGTTCTACAAATACGACCTGAACGGGAAGCTGCTGTATACCTGGGGCACGATGACCCCCGAGGCCGGCGGACTGTGGGGAACGCACCAGTTCAGCGTGGATCAGGATGGCAACCTCTACACGGCAGAGGTGTGGGGCGGCCGTCCGCAGAAGTTCGTCCCGCGGAAGGGCGCTGACCCGGCGTTGCTGGTGGGCCAGCCGGTTCGTGCGGCCTGGACGAAGTGAAGCAGCGTAGAAACTGTGGCGTGCGGGGACTTGCCGAGGAGGGTGTGCTATTGACGGAATTGCTCGACCTTAAGCAGGCATCCCAATAAGTCGATCTTATCTTTCAGATCGGGACTGGCCAGAACAATGCAGCCGCGCCGTCTGCCCGATTCCTCGGTGGAGCGTCTGGTGGGGAAGTAAGCAACAAATCGAGGGTCCGAGTCGAAGGGGAAATCGCGAAGAGAAAGACTTTTGCCTGGACCATAATCGTCGTAAGCATAGCCGGGATCATTCGGAACCTGAAAATCGTCGATCATGATGGCGAAGCTGCGGAAATTCTGAGCGACAAACGTTGTCTCATCTGCTAACGGCAAATCTTTGAGCCAATGCGCGTCCAGATAAAAAAACTTACATCCATTGTCGGAAAGATTTAGGGCCGAAAGGAATTTACGGGAATCAGTATTGTACATGCGAATGTTGGGAATGGCCCGCAGCCTTCGCCTGGCGAGCGCGAAGAAGCGCCCATCAATCTCGGATGTATAGACGGGAGCGCCGCCCGAATTGAGCGCAAGAAAAAGTGTCGTGGAACCGCGATACGTGCCTGTTTCGATGACCGCGTCGAACTTACATGCCCGGACCAGGTCGATGAAAATCGTTTGTCGGAAGCACTGCCCATTGAAGGGACCACCCCAGGAATCCAACTGTTCAGGGTACCGGTAGAAATCCAGAGCGCCAACGAAGGACTGAGGCAGGTGATTTGCCAGCCAGCTCTTCATGGAAGTCAACACAGCGGACCCTCCGAGCGTGGAAACAATTCCCACTTGGGAATCACAAGTATGGATAATCTTCACGAAAAAAACCAGGAGGCTTGCGGGGGCGGTTGCATCCCAAGTCGAATCCGACTAGTTGAATTGTGCGGCGTTTTACACTAGAGGGAATCGAAAATAAGAACGGAGTGGCTTCGCGAAATTGCGGCCTGCGCTGATGTGAGGCTAACGAAGGCCCTTTCTGATGCGCCGCGGCATAGATTTAGGATATTTACGGATTTCCACCGCCGAAGCGCTGACCTTCACCCATACGAAGTTTCCACCAAGTCTGGCGCGCGAGAGGGCAACTTCTTCGACTAAGACCGTTTGTCCAAATCGTAATGTTCCGACGATGGGAGTGGACGAACGGTTGAGTGCTCGGGAATCATCGTGCATTGAAACGTCATGGCCGATAGATATGCGATCGCCCTTCCTTGATGGGCCACGGCAGGTTCGTAATGTTCTCAGGAGAATCCGGCGCCCAGGTTGCTTGTGGTGTTATGCGGCCAAGGAAAATCAATCCCTGCTTACCTGAGTTGGCGGCCTGCGGAACCTCGCGCACAGGCGCCGGTGGATTTGCGGCATCCGCGACCGCTGCGACCGGAGGTATCGTTTTTGCGGCGTCGGAATGCGCAGTGGGGGACAACACGCGACTTAATGAACCATGGCCGATCACCCACCCAGCCATGCCAGATAACGCAGCGATGATCGCTATCAGGAGCGCGGTACGTCCCTGGCGACCCTGGAAAACGTACGCGGCGGGCAAAATATCCACTGAAGGCCGGTCAAGATTATGAGGGAAATGGGGCGAACGAGCGACAAGCAGCGGGGCCGCCCCGTGCGGCGTTGCTGCCGGCGCAAGGCTTGAATCTGGAGCGGCAGAATTCAAACGGCGGTCGGCAGGAACCGCTACAGAAAAAGACTCCGAAATGATTGGTTTTTGCACGGCGCCAGCCACTTGGGTTGGTGCGGCCACCGACGGAGGTTCCGCAGGGAGGTGGTCCTGGCGGTCCTGCACCCCGTCGTCTCGCACCCCATCATCTCGCGAACCGGCGGGAAATTCAGGCTCGCGCGGCGCCCGTAGGGAATTCTCTTCAGCCAGCCAACTCTTGATAATGTTGCGCATCGAATCGTGCATCTCCACGAACTGAATGCCCACTAATCTTCCCGAGTCGCCTTTCCACGCGATGCGGCCGCTGGTTACAACTGGATGTGGGAATCCTGCGAGTTGAAAAAAAAGCACCGGCACTCGATCGTAAGGCAGCGCCACCGCAGCTCGCACGGCCAATCCGTCTTCACCAAGATTTACGATTATCCCGCCACTTTCTTCGCCCAATCTGACGTAAGCGAGCGACTGCATCGGTTCCCGCAAATAATTGCGGCGTTCGGCGCCTGAATGGGATTGTTCATTTTGCATCGGTATTTTGGTTCTACCCGAGTGAGGGCAGTCAGTTTGAGTGTTGTGCCGAGGCTGGAGGTTGCCGCTGGGCCTGCGCCGGTCCGTCATCTTTTAGGGTCACCGGTGTACCCACGCGCACGATCTTTCCTAGTTCGGCGGCATCCCAATTGGCAAGCCGAACGCAGCCATGCGACTGCGTGACGCCAATCAGCGAAGGATTAGGCGTTCCATGGATCCCGTAATGTTTCTTCGACAATCCAATCCAGACAACACCTACGGGATTTTTTGGCCCGGGGGGTAGAGTAGCCCGCGGGTTCTTGTTTTCCGCATCCCAGAAAAGCTGGGGATTATATTTGAATTTGGGATACCAACTCACTTCCTCGATGGTCCAGTTCCCAACCGGTAATGGATCATGCACGCTTCCTACGGTGGCAGGATAGAAGGCCAAAATCTTTCCGCCACTGTCGAAAGCGGTAACGCTGCTAGCTGCACCATCCACAATCACGGAAGCTGCCGGGGCGGGCTCCGGGGTAAGAACGTTGGGTGCGGTGATCTTCTCTCCGGCTTTATTGAATCGCTTTCCGGGATTGAGTTCCACGAGCAGACCGGGACTCGCATGGAATTTTTCCGCCAATAATTGTAGAGGAGATTCGTAATTGAGACGGGAGAGCTTAGCTTCGCGCAACATCAGCCGTTCGCCAGCGTCACGACCCGCTACTCGGGGAAGGGGAACGAACGGGCCGGCCACGTCCTCGAGTGCGATGATGTAAGTGGTGAGGGCCATCGTTTGTGAAGCGTCACTTCCGGACATCTGCGACACGCCACTTCCGGGCGTCTGCGGAGCGGCACTTCCGGGCGGCGCCGGTTGCTGAGATTTGCTCTGCTCAATGGGGGTTTGCACGGCCGGACCCTTCGTTCCTTGATCCTTATTTAGAGCGGCCCACGTAGTTGCATCTACATTCCCAGTCGGCGGCAACCCGCTTGCCGACTGAAATGCCCCGATCGCCTTCGCCAGATTGTTGCCGTAACTTTTGCTAATTTCGCCAGGAGAGAATTTGAGCCGGTCGAGAAAGATAGCCGCTCTGATTACGCCGTTGCCTTCCGAATGGGGGCCGACGGGCTGTTGATAACTTGAATCGTTAATCTTCGAAGCTTGAATCCTCAGCGATTGGAATCCCGTGCGTTTGTGCACCACAGCCTTGCTGGCTACTGGGTTGCGCTGTGCAGGTATGCGGCTGAGGGATTTTGACTGCTGGCTCAAGACCTGGAGAGGCAGTGAGGTGCAAACTGCGATGAGTATAAGCGCGAGATACGCAGCGCTCCCGATAACCTGGAGGCGTCTTTTACCGAGCCAGCCACAGCGAGGGACGTGTCGAACGAAATCGGCACGGCGTGTTCTACGCAGGCCGACAAATTCGGGTAATGGCATTTTGGGGGCCACAGGAAGTAGAGCCGACGCTCCACCTTTAAGCACAGCCGCTCCGCCTATGTTACGAGTAAGGCGGCCTTTGTCAATATGAGGAACTATTTACTCGGAAGGGTGAGAACTCTGTACATGTCGGAGGGCGACTGTTTTGCACGTATTTAGGGCTTCGGCGGCGGGGGCCACTTTCGGTTGACGCGACAGGCGAGGAGGGCTAGGCTTTCGGCGAAGGAAATCTGCAAAACGAAAATTCTAATTTATAGGCTCTTATAGTTCTGAAAGGGAAAGCACATGATGAGATACCGTTGCCTACACCGTTTCAAAGCCGGCTCCGCTGAAGCGCTGAGGGCCGCGGCGCTAGTGGCTTCTTTTGTTTTAGCCAGTGTTTCGTTACTCGCGGCGTGGCCGCAGAACTCGACGGCGCCGAAGGCGCCGCAACAGCCCGCAGGTCAACAAAGCGCGCCCAAGACCGGGACTGGGACGAGTGCCAGTGCACGGACCGCGCCAAGCGGGCCGCACGTGATGAACAACCAGGATGTCGTGCAAATGGTTCGCGCCAAGATTTCCGATGATATTGTCATCGCCAAGATCAAGCAGTCCAAGACGAAATTTGACACGTCAGTGCAAGGACTGGTGACGCTGAAGCAGGCCGGGGTGAGTGACGGCGTAATTTCCGTGATGATGAATTCGGGGACGAACCCACCGGAAGCAGGCGGCAGGCCAATGACTGCGAATGGTGCGGCCGCGGGAGCTAATTCCGCGCCTTTGGCGGCCCCGTTGCTGCCGCCTTCAAATAACACGAAGGATGTGGTGCCTACTAACGCCGGGACGGCCGCCGCGCGCGCCGCTGCGCCTCCGAAGCCGGTGATCATCAATGAAGCGCCGACAAATTATGGAATGTACATCGTGGAGAACGGCAAATTGACGCCGCTCGGCCGTACCGAGACCAAGGTTCAGGTGAGCAAGTTCCGTTCTTTGCTCAAGGGCTATGTGCCGTTCGTGCGGCAGAAGGTGGATATCAATATCCCCGGCGCGCACTCGACCAGTCGGTTCGAAACCACCCGGCCCACGTTCTACGCGTACTTTCCGCCCAGCCGCGATGTTAGCAAATTCAAGCTCCTGCAATGCAAGATTACCGGGCAGAACTTCGATCAGCGCACGGTGGCCAATGCCTCGATCATGTTCAGCACTGAACAAAATCAAGACGAAGTCCTGCTGGACATCGGCCCGACCAGCGTGAAAGATTTCTACCGCATCTTCCCTCGTGAGGATCTGCCGGGCGGTGAATTTGGTTTTGTCGAGGGCGACACCGGCAGCAAGTCCGCCTCGAACATTGAGATTCTGGACGTCTACGACTTCGGGGTGGACCGCAAGGAAGAAAAACTCAGCCTCGTGGACTATCTGAATACTCTGCCGGCTGCACATGTGGCCGATAGCGCGTTCCTTTCGATGACTAAAGAGGACGCCCAAAAAATCGTTTTGGACCGCGAGGGAAAGATCGGCATCACCGGAAGCATGATGGGATGGTTCAAGCGGCAGTACGCCTCACTCGATGTCTATTGGGCCGACCGGCAGTTTGCGGGCGCATTCGCGCGGCTGGAAATGCTGGACAGGCAACTGACGCCCGAACAAGCCGGCAAACTTTACTCCCTGTTGGTGAGCCCGGATGGCAGCCAATATTACGTCGTGGTTTCTATCGGTGGGAAAGTAGGATCGGGACGCCTAATCGGCGCAAACGAAGGAGAACGCCTGATGAGGCCCTTTGATGCCTCCCTCTCGAACAACAAAAATAATAAGGACGTGGTTCCGGCAAAGCATCTGGAATTCATCGGCGGATACGCGGGCGTGTGGAAGGTGGCGTTCGACCAGAACAGCATTCGGGGACCAATACTGAACGCCGATGCGCAGGACTTGGTGTTCGAGTCCCGCCTCAACCAGAACCTCGAGTTCAAGGCGGCATTTGACATGGCCAACATCAACTCGACGCTGGGTGTGGGAGCGAACGGGGGAGCCCCGGCGCCCGCAAACGGAAAGTGACCGCAAAACGCTTGCGTTGCCGAGGCGGCTGGCGGGAACTTCTCAACGCATTCGCTGGTAAAAGCCGCCCTAGCCTTTATAGACGGTTGGCGACCTCAGCGCCTGGCCGACTGCTTGCGGTTGAGGCGCGCCTTGCAGCAACTCGAATCTCTGCGGCTGGCAACACGCGGAGCTGAGCCTGGCAATATCGCGCTGCATCTCCGGCTTGCGCGCTAAATTTTTCACCGTCTCCTGCAAAATGGCAGCGGCAGCTTCGTCGCGGGGAATTGCCAGCCTGTAGTGCATCCACTTTCCATCTCGCCTTGCCGTTACGATGCCCGCCCTGCGCAGATATGCTAAATGGCGGGAAATTTTAGGCTGGCTCATTCCCAGAATCTCAACCAAGTAGCAGACGCAAATCTCGCGATTGCCGATCAAGTTGAGCAACCGCAGGCGCGTGGGATCGCCCAGCGCGCGAAAGAGATGCGCGATGGGCGGGGTGACAGGCGGCTTCGGCATACACAGTACAATATCACATACGGCTTGACATATATTCTGGCAGACCGTAGGATCTGTACATATGTGCATATACAGATATGAAATGCGCCGGAGGAAAACCATGACCACTGAATCACCGGAAGCCTTGAAGGCCCATGTGGCCCTGCAGGTGAGGAATGTCGAACAAAGCGCCGCGTTCTATCGCAAGCTCTTCGGTATCGAGCCCTCCAAGATGCGGCCGGGCTATGCCAAGTTTGATGTCAGCAACCCGCCGCTCAACTTCACTCTGAACGAGACACCATCCGCCGCACGCGGCGCGCTTTCCCATCTAGGTATTCAAGTCGGTTCGACCGGGGACGTGCTCGCGGTGCGCGAGCGATGGATTCGAGAAGGCCTGGTGACGCGCGATGAGATGAACACGGACTGTTGTTACGCCCTGCAGGATAAGACCTGGGCTCGCGATCCGGACGGAAACGACTGGGAGGTATTTGCCGTACTGGCAGACAACCCGCCAGAGCAGAGCGCCGCAGAACCATCCTATGGCGTGCCGGCCTGTTGCGCGCCGAACTGCTGCGCTCCGGGCGAAAAAGGCTGAGGGTGATGCCACACTACAATGTTTTGTTTCTGTGCACCGGAAATTCGGCCCGTTCGATCTTTGGAGAGGCCCTCCTCAACTATAAGGGAAGCCCCAACTTTACTGCGTACAGTGCCGGCAGTCATCCGACCGGTGCTGTGCATCAGCAGGCATTAAAACAAATACAGAGCGCCCGGCTGTCAACCACGGGGTTACGAAGCAAAAGCTGGGATGAGTTCGCCAAGCCCGACGCTCCGAAGATGGATTTCGTCTTCACGGTGTGCGACAACGCCGCCAAGGAAGTCTGCCCCTTGTGGCCCGGTCAACCCTTGACCGCGCACTGGGGCGTGCCTGACCCCGCGGCCGTCACTGGAACACCGGAAGTAGTTCAGCGTGGTTTTAGGGAGGCATTTTCAATTCTGCAGCGCAGAATTGATCTGTTCCTGTGCTTGCCGCTGGCCAGCCTTAACCAACTCGCCATCCAGAAGGAAATTGACCGGATCGGCGAGCAATGACGACTTCACTTCCTCGCCGCGCGACTGCGGAATTCGTGGGAACGGCGTTTCTGGTGGCAGCCGTAGTGGGCTCAGGAATCATGGGAGAACGGCTGGCGGGCGGCAACCTCGCCATGGCGCTGCTAGCGAACACGGTTGCCACCGGCGCTGCACTGGTAGCGCTGATTCTGACCTTCGGCCCAATTTCGGGAGCTCATTTCAATCCCGCCGTTACGATTGCAGATGCATTTGAAGGGGGCCTCCCTTGGCGGGAGGCTCCGGTGTATGCCGGCGCCCAGATTACCGGAGCAATTATGGGCGCGATGGCGGCACACCTGATGTTCGGGCTGCCGTTGGTTTCACTATCGCGGCATAGTCGAAGCGGAACTGCGCAAGTATTCAGCGAATTCGTGGCGACGCTGGGCCTACTCTCGGTGATTTGGGGATGTTCAAAGTTGCGGTCAAATGCTATTCCATTCGCCGTAGGGGCCTACATTACGGCGGCTTATTGGTTCGCAGCGTCTACATCATTTGCGAATCCCGCCGTTACTATTGCGCGGTGCCTGAGTGACACGTTTTCCGGCATCCGGCCGAAAGACGTTCCATTGTTTGTGGTGGCTCAATTCCTCGGAGCAATGGCCGGGACCTTGCTTTTCCGATGGCTGGTTCCTAGCCTAAAGGTGCGCGCCAAAGAAGTTCTCCTCGCTCATAATTCTGAAACAACGGACGCGTAGTTGGCCGAACCGGATAGCTTCGGAGAATGGGATCATCGGAAACTAACGCAGTCCCCTTGAACACGCCGTCAAGGCGCATCGGCGAACAATGGCGCGCGGGTAACCCTGTCCCGACCACAATACATGCTTCGCGGCCATTCCTTGACACCTCTTGTCGCACACGGTTACGCTCCCACATCCGATGGCGGGCCCGTGGCGAAAAATTTTGTTCGCGATATTAACGCTGGCCGTGCTGGCTGTGCTCGTCATTTACTCGCGGAGCGCGATTCACGAGCAGTTCAACTGGGCGCGGCTGGTGCGAGCGGTGCAGGCGTCGCGGCCGAGTTACTTGATTTTGTCGGTGGCCGCGATGTTTGCCGCGTACGCGATACGCGCAGTGCGCTGGCAGGTTTTTTGCCGCTCGCTGGGCCCCTGCTCGTTTCTGAACGTCTACAACGGGACGTTGATGGGCTATGCCGGGTTGTTCCTGCTGGGCCGCGCGGGCGAGCCCATACGTCCGTTATTGCTGGCGCGCAAGTGCCGCTTCACGGTTTCGAGCATGTTTGGCATTTGGCTGCTGGAGCGCTTATTTGACCTGGGCGCGACGGCGGTGCTACTGGGGCTGACCCTGATGTTGCGGTCTCGGATGCTGGCGACCGGCGAAGGCGCCGCTTGGCAAGCAAAATTCCGTGCGACGGGTGGTTTCTTGCTTGCGGCAGTGGCCGGCCTGCTGGTGCTGGTGGTGTATTTTCGTTTGCACGGGGCGGGGGCGCTCGATCGGCGTCTCGCCAGGTGGCGTGCGCGGGAAGGATGGCGCAGCCGGCTGGCGATGCAATTCGGCGGGTTCATCGACGGGCTACAGGCGATCCGCAGCATAGGGGATTTGCTCTTGGCGCTCGCGTATTCGGCGGCGCATTGGGCGCTTATCGCCGTGGTGTATCTTTGGATCGCGCAAAGCTTCGGAGGGCGGCTCGCCGAAATTGATTTTCGCGGTGCGCTGCTCGTACTAATTTTCACGCTGGTAGGGTCCACGGTGCAGCTACCCGGGGTGGGCGGTGGAACCCAAGTGCTGGCATTTATAGCATTCACGCGAATTTTTGGAATCGAACAGGAGCCCGCCGCAGCCGCGGCCATCGTGCTGTGGCTCATCACCTCTGCCGCGGTGGCCTCGGTGGGCGCTCCTCTGCTGATTCATGAGGGGTGGTCGATGGCCGATTTGCGGCGGCTGGCGCGCTCCGAAGCGGAAGCCGAAAAGGCCGCAACGCACCTCAGCGCGGCAGCGGACGCTCCCATTGAAGAGGCCGCGGCGCCGGCAGCGGACGGCGGCGGAGATTTGCCGCGGTGAAGTGCCCCTTTTGTTCCTTCAGCGACGACAAAGTAATTGATTCGCGCGAGGGCCGCGCGGGCGACCTGATTCGCCGCCGGCGGGAGTGCCTGAAGTGCGGCCGGCGCTTCACGACGTACGAACGCATCGATGAAATCCCGTACATGGTGATCAAAAAGGATGGCCGCCGCGAGCGGTTTGACCGGCAGAAAATTCTGCAGGGTCTGCTGAAATCCTGCGAGAAACGCCCGGTGGGCACCCAAAAGCTCGAGGCGCTGGTTGATGACGTGGAGCGTTTCGTACACGAGGCGCCGGAGCGCGAGCGGGCCACGACGGAAATCGGGGGGATGTTGATGACCCGTTTGAAAAAATTGGATAAGGTCGCCTACGTGCGCTTCGCCTCGGTCTATCG
>PLJR01000323.1 GCA_003140295.1 Acidobacteriota bacterium | reverse complement strand
CATGCGTTGTCACCATGCGTTGTGACCTGCCACTACTAAGTGATCGGTTTTGCTAGCGCGGCGCGCGGGCGCGCGGTGAGTGAGGATACGAGTTGAAAGGGTTTCTGGGAACGCAGGCGGGGTTGGGGGCCGACCTGAATCTGCTGATTCAGGTCGGCATGGGCATAGCGTTGATCGCGGGTGCGTTCTTAGCCCGGCGCAAGCATTACCGGGCGCATGGAATCTGCCAGAGTGCGGTGCTGGTGTTGAACCTGGCGCTGATATTTTCGGTGATGTGGCCTTCGTTTCACCTGCAAGTTTTCCCCGGCCTGCGAAGGCATTTCGGGAAACGATATTACGCGATCGCTACGATACATGGCGTGGCCGGCGCGGTGGCGGAGGTTCTCGGCTTGTACATCATTCTGGTGGCGGGGACAAACATTCTGCCGCAGGCGTGGCGCTTCCGACGGTGGAAGCTGTGGATGCGCATCGAGCTGGCGCTTTGGTGGTTGGTGTTGCTGACCGGGATTGGAGTTTACGCGATCTGGTATCGCGTTTGAGCCGAGCATCGGCCGCAGCGGCAGCGGTTGACCGGATCACAGACAAGAGGAGATGCCCCCACCGGACCAAGAGTAAGCCTGGCGTCGCGATGCGCTCGTACCTTGACAGCAGGGCGCCCGGTCAAAGAGCTATCGTCAAAGATCGGGCGCCCTACTGCTTCAGGGCTGGATTCGCGGAACGCAATCCTGGGCATCGTTTGGGCGATGCCCGTGGCGGCGCGCCTAGGGTTCGAAGATCCGAATCGAGGCTGGGCCGGAAGGATTGAAGTAGAAAACCTTGGTGCCGTTGATGACCATAATAAATGTGGTCATGGCGACGGGATCGGTCTCTGTTCCCGTGCCATCAGGATTAATTGTTATGGTGGTGGTGAACGTAAACCCGACGCTCAGGCCGCCGTCGCTGGTGTCCTGAACAAAATTAGCATTCCCCGGGCTGACGATCGACATGATTCCCACGAAATTGGCTGTTGAGGAACTGCCGACTTCTTCTTTGGCGAAAAAGAAGTTCCCGGACAACGAATTGATGGAGTAGGTGACGCTGGGTTGGACGTCCGCGAGTCCAAAAATGGCATCGGCGCCAGAGCCCAGGACAAAGGCGGAAACGCCGTTGGTGGTGGTGGTGAGATACATGATGCGCGGCTGGGTCCCGGTAGGATTATCCGAGAGAGCCACGCGTCCGGAGGATGGATCGACGGTGTAAGTTTGGCCGGCGACTGTCAGGGTGCCGGAGGTGGTGCCATCGTAAGTTTGCAAGGTGCCGGACGAGGTGCCGCTGTTGCCCGAGCCCGGTGCAAAGGTCATGATTCCGAGGCTGGTGTCCGGGTTGCCGCTGGCGCGCCCGGTCAGATGGAAGATTTGCTGGCCGGATAGAGAAGCGGCGGTGTAAGCGCCCGGCGTGACAATCGCCCAGCCGCTGGAAATGGAGTTGCTGTTGTTGAACTGATCGGTTTGTACGACAAACCATTCCGTGGGATTGATAATGTAAGCCGCGAGGTGCACGGTAGAGCCGGTGGTTAAGGTAAAAAGTCCGCGGCCGGTGGTGGCAGAAATGCTGGCTAAGGTGCCGGTGCCTGCCGTGAAAGAAGCGGTGCTTCCGGCGTCATTGGTATCGAGCACGGCGTTACCGATCGCTCCCGTACCGCTGTTGAGGTTGAACGATCCTGCAACTGCAAAGTGGCCGCCCGTGAAATCTCCACCATCCAAGCCAAACGCATATCTGGGCTGGAGCTGGCCCAGTGAAAACGCGGACGGCGTCTGCAACCGCAGGACGCCGGAGCCGCGGGTCCCAAGGTCGGCGTTGGACGTATCGTCAAATTCGATGATCCGGCCCTGGGTGGCCACCACGCCGGAGTTAAAGGAGCCCAGCGCGAAATGGAATGCGGAGGTGGTGGTGGTCCCGCCGGAATAGGTGAGCGAGAGACAGCCGCGATTGTCGGAACCAACGGTGTAAAAACCGCCTGTGGGGCTGATCGTAAGATGCTGGGGCGCAACAGAGTTTAGATCTTCCTCGCCGCCGGTGACATTTCCGCTTCCATCGGCTGCGAAGCTCGCCACTATGGCCACGGGACTCAAATTGTCGGTTCCTGTGTAGCCCTGTAACAGAAACGCGTACTGGCCTTGTAGGACGGACTCATTTCCCGTCGAGGTGTTGGCGCAGGGGGAAGTGGAGGGGAGCACGGTGGTCGGGTCAGACCCACTGGCAGTAACCGAACCTCCTCCAGAAACTGATACGGCGTTGACCTGGGGAGAGGTGGCCGTGGTGGTGACGTTTACGGTGGCGGTGATGGCCGGATAACTCGAGCCACTCGCGAGCGCGTCACTCCGGGTGCAGGCGTTGGAGACGCAGGTCCATCCGGTGCCGGCCATGGATACGAGTGTCAATCCGGCCGGAAGGTTGTCGGTAACGGTGACGAGGCCCAAGGTCGCGGCAGTACCCGCGGCGTTGGATACGGTTACGGTGTAGGTGGCGTTCGCCTGGCCTTGCGAGAAGGTGCCCAGGTGGGACTTAGTGATGCTGAGCAACGCTACCGGCGTAATGATGGTGGAGTCGGTGATGGTGGCGCTAGCCGATCCGCCGCCGGATACGGTGACGGAGTTAATTTGCGGCGAGGTGGCCGTGGAGCCCACGTTCACGGTGGCCGTGATTGCCGGGTAACTCGCTGCGGCTGCGAGTGCGTCAGCGCGCGTGCAGGTGGCAGCCGTGCAGGTCCATCCAGTGCCGGCGAGCGATGCCAAAGTTAATCCGGACGGGACGGTGTCGGTGACCGTGACCGTTCCACTGGTGGCGCCGGCGCCGGCGGTGTTCGATACCGTCACTGTATAGGTGGCGTTCTGCTGGCCCTGTGTGAAATTCCCCGAGTGCGTTTTCGTGATGCTGAGCAAGGCCACCGATGTAACTACGATGGAGTCAGTGGCGGTGGCATTGGCCGATCCGCCGCCGGATGCGGTTACGGAGTTCACTTGTGGGGAGGTGGCCGCGGGGCCGACGTTCACGGTGGCCGTAATTGCGGGATAACTTGCGCCGCTCGCGAGTGCGTCACTGCGGGTGCACGCGTTGGCGACGCAAGTCCACCCGGTGCCGGCGAGCGCTACCAGCGACAATCCGGACGGCACGGTGTCAGTAACAGTGACCGGTCCAGAGGTTGCGGCGGTGCCGGCGGTGTTGGACACGGTTACCGTGTAGGTGGCGTTCAGTTGGCCTTGCGTGAAATTTCCCAGGTGAGAATCACTGATGCTGAGTGCGGGGACCGTGGTAATGGTGGTGGAGTCAGTGGCGGTGACATTGGCCGATCCTCCGCCTGATACAGTTACGGAGTTCACTTGCGGCGAGGTGGCCGCGGTAACCACGTTCACCGTGGCGGTGATGGCGGGGTAACTCGATCCGCTTGCGAGGGCGTCGGCGCGCGTGCAGGTGCCCGCCGTGCAGGTCCATCCGGTGCCGGCGAGCGATACCAGCGTTAGTCCGGACGGGAGCGTGTCGGTGACCGTGACGGTTCCGCTGGTCGCCGTGGTGCTGGCGGCGTTGGACACAGTCAGCGTATAGGTGGCGTTGCGCTGGCTCTGGGTGAAATTCCCCGAGTGGGTGACGCTAACGGCGAGCGCGGGCGTTGGCATGTTGCCACCTCCATTGCCTCCACCGGTGCCGCTGCTGCCACAACCTACGGCAATAACGGCGAAAATCAAAGCAGAGACCGCAAACATCCAGTCACGCGCAAGACGATTGGTTGGCATTATTATCCTAGAGGAAGCGAGTAGGAGCGCACTCACCCGGAGAATTCGGATGAACGGCCCATAATGTTCCGAAATTGCCGGAGTGGAAGAGGCAACATCGAGCGGGCAGTCTCAAGAGTAAACAATAAAAAGCGGTGCGTGATTTTACGGCTGGTCGTTATCCAGATCGTTATTCTTCGATGGTAGATTTTGCAACATGAGGAAGTGGCGGCCACGGGCGGAGCCGGTTTTGTCAATAATGCCCGGGTGCAAATGCTTGCGATGGCAGTGGGTTCCTGGACTTGTATTCCATCTTAGCCATTCAGTCGAGGACCGTTTCTGCAGCTGCCGTCATAGTGAGGTTTTTATATTTCTTGCGGTACGAACTGCCCGCCTATCAGCATAGCCTGTATGCTTTGCAATCTATGGCGGCAACTTTTAATACATCAGTTCGCGTGACGACAGAATTCGGTAATCGCTGAGCGTGGATGCTTGGGCGATACATCCGGAGCTGTAAAGGAGGCCGTTACCACCCCCACCACTAAAGTCGAAATTTGCGGCGCCGAACGAGGTCAAAGGGTTGCCCATGGCGTCGACCGTTTTAGCTACCAGGACAGCTCCGTCGTACTCGTTATTCCCCCCGCCTTTGCCGACAAAATTACCTTTACCGACAATTAAAACCAGGCCCTTCCAGCCCACGTTTCCGCCAGGACTAAAAGTGCCTGTCACCACAAGAATTCCGTAGCCGGTGACATTGCCATTCAGCGACAAATCTCCATTTACGTAGATGATTTGAGGCGACGCGGAAGTACCCGGATTCGAGAGACTGGTTATCGGTCCAGTCAGAACTGGTTGGGTGACGTTACTTCCAATGGTCGAAAGAAGGCTATTGAGCGCACTCACCGAATTCAGATTGCTCGACAAGGAAGAAGAGATGTTTTCCACGTCCGGCGATGATGAGCCACTGCCCGTGTAGTTGCCTCGCCGGTTGGAGGGAATACCCGAAGTCACTGAGGAAATGTCGGCATTGTTGGTGACGCCAATTGCCGGCGAGGAACCTCCTCCCGAGGCACCGCCGCAACCCGCGTGGTCATTGCCCTGCATTTGATATGGGTTCGAATTCGGCCCGCTTAGTGTGGACAGAGAAACGCTGGACCCGTCCAAGGTCAAAGCGGCAGGCCATGTCAAATTTAGTAAATCTCGCGTGACCTCGTACTGCAGGATCCGCCGCGTACCGCTGGGGGTCACCGCCAGGGCGGTGACCATGTACACTTGCCTGGAAGCGGGGCACGCAGTTGCTTGGACAAATTCGTGATTAGCGGAGCTGTTCCAGCAAGCGTAATAAGTGGCGTTAGCCGACTTGCCGTCCACATACATGACATTGGCGGTGCCCGCAGCTGCCTGATCGGTTTTCAGGGTAACCCGCATCCATTTGTAAGGGAGGATCGGACTTGCACCATAAGCAGTGCTGGCTGTGAGAGCCGGACTGACGTACCAACCGGAGGTCGGCGGCACCTGGCCGCCTGAACAATTTACCTCCTTACAGATTTCATCGTCGTAATAGGAGTTTGACGCATTCCAGGGGGCCACCGTCTCGCTGCCAGTAGGGTTGAGGATGTACAGGACCCCGCCGGCGGCTCCGGGCGCAGCAGTGGGCAGGCTGGCGCTGATGGTATTTGTCGCGCCGGTGCGCATCCGGTCGCGCGCTTCTTCTAATCCAGCCCTAGCTGCGTAGTAATCGGTTTGCTCATCCCGAAAGTTGGAGTTTACGATCGTTTCCGTATCCGTGAGGAACATCATTCCAAGTCCAATGGACGTGACGACCACCAAAGCAAATAGGGCCAGCAGCAAGGCCACGCCAAGTTCGCCGGGCCGTCTCGTTGCAATTCTCATTTGCATATCCCTGCCACGCGAACGCAGCAACGCTTGCAATCAGCAACTGTTCGGTTGGTTCGCAGCGGCGAGCGAACAATTTCCAATGACCGCTTGTCCGTGAAGTGTCGTTTCAGGGGCCAGGCGCGTTTGCGGATCCACAATGGCGGCTTTGATCTTTATTTGCCATTGCATGGTCTTGATACTGGCCAAAGAGTTTTTGCCGGCCGAAGTAGTCATGTCGGCAGAGGTGATGGATGTTCCTGTAGTCGTGTAAGCAACGAATATGGGATCGGCAGCGGTCCCGGCACTCTGCACGTTTTGCAATTCATTCGAGAATTTGGTTCCGCCCGTGGACTTCAGCACCTGGCTGCGCTGGACGCAGGGACAATTGTTTCCAGTAGCCAGTAATTTGTAATCGAGAACATCGACGTTTCCATCGCCGTCGACGTCCCCCTCGAACTGAACCTCGCTGGCCGATATCATGATTACGCCCGCGGCCAGCCGCGAATCTCCCGTCGAGGGAGAAGATAGAGCAGGAGACCAGCCAGTGGTATCGAACATGCGGATATTCGGGTAGCCCGCTTGATGAAAATCACGCATAAGTTGGTCGGCGAACTCGCGGGACTCCTCAAAGATATCCACCTTAACGCCCTCAGCACGCGATCGCTGCAGGAGCTGAGCAATCTGGCTAAGTACCGTTCCCATGACTAGTGACATCAGGGCAACTACGATCATGAGTTCCAGCAGCGAAAAACCCCTCGGGGACGTTTCCGAAGTAAATGCCAAATGTTTCACCTTGTTTTTCATCACAGTCCCACAATCGTTTTCAGAGAAACGGGCGAGGCGAAGTAAATCGGCTGCGTAGAGTCGGCGCCATTTCGTTGGGCGGCCACCGTCACGAATTTGGCGTTACTGCTGAGGGTGGTGATATTCCAGCGCACGTCGTAAATCGATTGCCGGTCGCCCGTCGAGGCCTGGCAGCTATAGAAAAGCAGCGAATAGCCCGTGACGGTTGCCTGCGAGAAATCGATTCCGCCCGAACTCGCCAACGGCGCTCCGGCGCCCGATGAGGCCGCACCAGCAGTGTTGATGGTATGGCTGGCAGAGGAACTGGCCGGGTTACAGTCCGTAATCGACACTGTTGCAGTCGAGTTGGCAGACACAGAAGAGATCATTTCAATGGTCATTTGGGACAGGATCGTTGCGGTGCTGTCCATTTTGTCGCGGTTATTACCAGCCACTGCGGCCAGAACGACCGCGAGTCCGCCTGTCAATCCAATCATCATGACCATACAAGCGATCATCAATTCGAGGAGCGAGAATCCCACTTGAGGATTGGTTCGCCAGGTCCGACGATTTTGCCAAGCTTTCATAAGTTTCCGGGTTTTCGCACGTTAGTTGATCCAGCTCGAACCGTTCCAGAACCACTGCGTCGGATGACCGGCGGCGCTGATGGAGACTGCGGCCCACCCACTGCCGCCTAAAGCGCGGGTATCGCTGAAATAGAAAATGTAATTCACATTCGTGCCGCAAGGATTAGTTCCGGAGTTACACGGCAAGCCGCGCGAATTGAACGACATGTTTCCGGCGGTAGCGGTCCACCCAAGGGGACCACCGGAGGCGTCCAGGTTGGCGGGCTTGCCCAGGGCACCGGCTGGGGCAGCAACTTGTTTGACGTTCCCTCCAAACTGAACCATCTCGTCGCTTGAAGAGTACGTGCTGCTGCCGCTTGAGGCGTATACATAGGTGCCATTTCCAGTGGGCAGCCCGAAAGCCATGGTGTAGGTGGCGTTCTGTCGCACGGCGGTGATGCGAGCTCGTTGCACTAATGCTGAAAATTCAGCGGCGGCGGTACGCAGCCGCAGGTTATTAAGTGAAGTAATTATGTTAGGAATAGCGATGCCGGACAGGATCATTATCACGACAAATGCTAACATCGCTTCGATTAGCGAGAAGCCGCCCTGCGGATTGGAGCTCCTTAGGTTCACCTTCTTCACCACGGGCTATCCGCTCTCCCTTTACGCGGCACATTCGTAAGTGAGCCGCTTGACCATGAGGATCTAACAAGCCAATAGAATGGTTGAGCAAGATGAATGCACTGGCATAACCCCAAATAACGTCACTGGTTTGTTACTTTTGCTGAAAGTCGATGCAAGGGGCTAATTGGCCTGATATATGCGTAAAAATCGCCGGGCCTCGCTCCATTGGTAACTGAGTTGGCCGAAACGAGGAAGGAAAGACTAAGGAGTTCGGTGCAGCAAGACCTGGTGATAGTCGATTGGCGTTCCCGAAACGACCTGCTGCCCATCCAGGAACAGAACCACACTCGATCCGAGGTGATCGGCGGTCGCTACGATTAGCAACCCGTCACCATCTGATTCGCCGGGGGGCCGGCTCCAATCGATTTTCTCTATCGAGATCCGGGGAACGCGAACAGCGAGCGCGATGGTCCTATATTGTGCGTCGCATCGAACTTGTCCATTGGCCATAATCAACACGCGCCGCATGCCATTCTTGCCGATCAGAACGTAGGCGTCTGATTTTTCGGCACCGGAATAAGCACCCGGAATTTCTCCGCTCGCTTCCGGACCAGAGCTATGCAGCCATGAAATGGCTTCGGGATCGAAGTCCGCCGTCGTCGCAAGCCTAAAATTATCGGAATCTGAAATCAAGCCGGCATCTTCGGGAGCCAGGACTTGAGAAACTGGAACCCACGGGGCTAACGGAACCGCCGCGCGGTGATTGGGAATTCCTGTCCAACAAGCCACCAACACCAGAAATACCCCCGAGGTGACCATCGGCCAGTTGAAGACGCTCGCAACTCGTGATTTTCTGACCTGCGGTGCGCTAGAAGCTTGTTGCGATGCGGGTGTCTTTTTTGCCTTAACGGACGATGCGAGGGAACGCGATTGAAGCATTTCTCGAGCGGGCCCCGTTGGAAAAGCTGGGAGCCGCGAAATTTGCGGTCGAACGCGTTCGGCGGAAGGTTCCCAGGCGGGGTCCCAATCGAGGGGGCGAGGATCTACATCCCAAAATGTGGGCGACACTTCCAAAAATTCGACGCCTACATGGTTAACGCCGCGCAGGTATCGGAGGTCGAAGGGGCAGACACGACATTCGATCTCTTGCCGGGTACGTGGATTTATCAGCCGCAGCATTTCGCCAATGACAGCCGGCGTAGCTAGCGCGAGCAGTGCGCCGTGGGCATTCACATGGAGGGTCTTGCCTTCCTCAAAGATCAGTCCCTGATTTTCTCGGTAGCGGTACATGCCCACAGGCATTTCAAAACGTACTCTCTGGCTGCGTCGACGACCGCGGATGGGAGCCTTGCCGATTTCAGCTGTTACAGGGCTAGATGTACCGGGCGTGCCATCTGCGATGACTGGAGTATATTGTCGCTGACTTGAACGCATTCGTTCCTACCTTGTCGGTACATTGTACAAGTAAGGTTAAGCGGGTTGCCGTTCGGTCGTGGTGGCGTGTGCCTTTGGGTACAACGCTTGAACAGTAGAGTTGATTCACAGTTGACATCCAGTTCGCGAACGAAGGCGTTTTCTTCGTCGCAATTTTGCGAAGCCCAGGGCACTAAGACACGTTGCGTTATTCTCACCTTACGCCCAAGCGCAAGCTTGCCGCCGTGGACCGTCTGACCGAGGCCGCTCCAGACAATCCAACTGACACCAAAACTAGCACCAATACAGTTGAACGGATTCCAGCGGACGTGACCTATATCCACCAAACTCTTTAGGTGTAGGATGTGGCAAGCGCGCAGGGGCCCGTAGCTCAGCGGTCAGAGCAGCGGACTCATAATCCGTTGGTCCAAGGTTCAAATCCTTGCGGGCCCACCAACATTTTCAAGAACTAGAAGGTATTGAAATTTGCTCGAGCGGAATATCGCTCAAAACCGCTCGTGGCGCAGGTTTTGGGTGCATCGGACGGGCCCAGACGGCTCTCGTAGATGAACCGCCGAGGTCGCCTGATGGTCTGAAGCGAATGTTGCCGACAGATGACTTGTGACGCGGGGGTGAGGTGAACTGGAAGCACTTCAGGGAAGTGCCGGGCAACGGAGCGCGCGCCCGTCGGCGATGACTACAGCTATCGCCTTGCGCTGCCGAGGCAATGTTTCAGATACTGCGGATGTTGCGATTCAGTTTCGAGGAGGCCCATGTTCAACGTTGCCGAAATTGCCGAGGACGTTTATCGGATCTCCGTATACGTTCCAGAAATAAAGCTGCAATTCAACCACTTCCTGGTCAGAGATGAGGAGCCGCTTTTATTTCACGCCGGGCTACGCGCGATGTTTCCGCTGGTCCGGGAAGCGGTGGCGCAACTCATCGATCCCTCGACGATTCGGCATGTCGGATTCAGCCATTTCGAATCGGATGAATGCGGAGCGCTGAACCAGTGGCTGGAAATCGCCCCGCGCGCCGAACCGGTGTGCGGCCTGGTCGGCGCGTTGGTGAGCGTTAACGACTTTGCGATTCGCCCAGCCCGAGCGCTAACGCGCGAGGACAGTTTTAATACCGGCAAGCACCGCTTCCGCTTTCTCCCTACTCCGCATGTACCTCACGGCTGGGATGCAGGGGTCATGTTCGAGGAGACGAAGCAGATACTGTTCTGCTCCGATCTCTTTCACCAATGGGGCGAGCGCGAGTCCTTGTCGACCGAAAGCATTATCGAGCGGTCCCGAGACGCTCTCATGGAAGCCGAAGCGGGGCCCTTCGCGAACTACGTGCCGTACACACACCACACCGGACGGGTGCTGGAGGAACTTGCGGTACGGCAGCCGCGAACGCTTGCGGTAATGCACGGCTCCAGTTTTTCGGGTGACTGCGCTCGGGCGTTGCGCGAACTGGCAACCGTGATGGCCGAGGTTCTTGGTCCAAAGGCAGACCATGGACAAACTACATCCGAGGGCATCATCGCAACTTAAATCTTAGAAATGTCACCAAGGATCAAAGTCCACGGAAAAGTATCTACTTCCTGGGTGTTGTCGTGGATTTCTTCGCAGCTCATCGCGTTTAGTTGCGACGCGTGAACACTAGAAAGCATGCCTGATCTTATCTGTTGAACCACCGCCGAATCAGATTTCGCTTGACACTATTTCTTCTCCAATGCTATAGCCCCGCCCACGTTCTTATATTTGTCGGTAATCTAGAAACGTCGGCCCCGAATTCGGCCCATATCCAGGCGGCCCTGTCCAGCTGTGCAGCAGTGTGCTGAATAAATTGCCGTTTCAACGGGGTGAGATTATGAATTCAGTTACGTCAAATGTAAGTAAAGTAATGCGGATGCTGGTGGCGAGCACTGTGGTAGTGCTGATCTCTTGGCCGCTATGGTCACAAACCAGCACAGGCCGCATCCTCGGAGTGGTCAGGGACCAGAGCGGGGGCGTCGTGGCCGGCGCCTTGGTCACGGTTACCGACGTGGCCCGAGGCGTCACGCGAAACCTGACTACCGACGATGCCGGAGCGTATCTCGCTCCTAACCTGACCCCCGGCACATATCAGGTGCGGGTTGCGTTCGCGGGGTTCCAGGGGTGGGAGCGCGATAAAATCTTGGTCGAGGTCGGTCAGGACGTGCCTGTTGACGCTGTCCTGCAGCCGGGCGCACAAACCCAGACCGTTACGGTAACCGAAGAACTTCCGCTGGTGAACACCACCAGTTCGACGCTGGGGGGAACTCTTAGCAACGAGACGATCAACGACTTGCCGATCAACGGCCGCAACTACCAGAACTTGCTCGAACTGCGGCCCGGCGTGGTCCTGAATCTCGGCAACAACGCCTCCGGGGGCGGAGCGTCCTCGACCAACGGCATGCGCAACGAAAGCAGTAACGAATACCTGGTCGAAGGCCTTCATGGAATGGATCCGTATAGCGGCATGAGCGTCATCAACAGTTTTCAGGTTAACGGGGACGCTTCAACGCTGCTGCCCATCGACGCCATTCAGGAGTTCAGCACGCAGTTCAACCCCAAGGCGGAATATGGTTTGAAGCCCGGGGGCACCGTGAACGTCGGGTTGAAGTCGGGAACCAACGACATCCATGGCACTGCGTATGCCTTTTTCCGGCGTGACTCGCTGGACGCGCGCAATTACTTCAATCCGGCACCAAACAAGGTTGCCGAATTGCGCTTCAATGATTGGGGTTTCAACGTGGGAGGCCCGGTGTCGCTTCATCCGAGCCAGTCAACTCCGAAAACATTTTTCTTTTACAACATGGAGTGGCGCCGGTATGTTGCCGGCGGTCTCTTCAACGTAAAAGTGCCTCAGGCGAGCATGTATCCTGATGCCGCCGGCGACGTGGTGCTGCCGAGCGTTCTCCCCAACGGCAACCCGCTTAACGTGGTGGTTCCAGCCAATATTGCTCAACTTGCTCCGGGCTGCGCCGGGCTGGTCCCCGGAGCGCTTTTTCCGGGCAATACCATTCCCTCTTGCGCGGTAAATCCTAATTCTGCCGCTCTGCTGTCGGCGGGACTCTTTCCCAAGCCGACCAGCGGCTTTAACTTCATCGGCGGAGCCAATCAACCTACCTCTGGAAAAGAAGAAATTGTCCGTATTGACCACACGTTTACGGATAA
>PLJR01000138.1 GCA_003140295.1 Acidobacteriota bacterium | reverse complement strand
GGCATTTGTAACCATATCAAAAAGGGGCACTTACTAAATGAGGCGTTTGTATTTTCTTGAAAATACGGGAGATAAATCGCGCGATTCCTGCGGATTTCTAGTTCGCGCGAGAAGAGGATCGGGGTACAAGGGTGTGTATGTAGAAGGACCGGTCTGCGCGGCAAGGAATGTTCGAGCGGCACAAGTCAGTGTAGCACATGTTAACTATAATGTAAACAGAATTTACAGGGTCAACGACCTTCGAATGCCGATTCCTGTTCGAAATAAATCAGCAAACTTTTCCACTGCTTCCATGAGAGGCCGTGGGACCGATCAGTTCCAAGTTATGAGTGCGCGAAGCTCAGCGGCTAAGGCTGCAACCCACACCCGACGGTCTTGGAAAAGATGTTTGATTATTTTATGTTTCGGCGCGATGAGTTTGTCCAGCGTTACCACAGCGTATTAATGTCGAGTCCACCTTCAGTATGATGAAGTAAGTTTGGTGACGGCCTGCGAAGCAAGACGCATGCGGCGATGATCAACGAAACTCTCTGTAAGGTGCTTTCTCATAATCTTGTCGTGCCTATTCACGAAGCACGCAGCTTGGAATTGATCCTTTGTTTTCGTCAATAAAGCCGAATCAACCGCCTAAGGATGCCCCTCTAGAACGATACGACCTAAGACCTCTAAGTTTGTGGCGATTGCTTTCACGTCTTCAAGTGTAGAGACAGCGGCATAGTTTGAGCCGTCACCCATCCCGCCTATATGAAGCTGCTGATTCAAAATAAAATCTCGCACTATGATCGCGTTATCTTTGTACTGTCTGTTATATTTGGATACGCAGCCCTTCTGAGTCCGAAAAACTTCAGACTGGTAGCCCTGTTCGATTTGCTGCCGTTGGTCTGGTTGGTTTCCCTCCCGTTCATCGAACGTGTGTCTTAGCACGGCTACTTCGTGATCGCAATCTCTAGTAAGGTCCTTTAACTTCGCCGCACAATCAAAAGCCACCAGTGCGGTAAATTGACGGGGCATCTGGCTATATTTACCGCGAGGCTGATCTTGGTCGCAATCAGGGTTCATTACCGCAGTTCCTTGTGGGGCTACTCCAATCGGAAGAGTATCGACGTGGTGCCGCTCTAAACCATTGCTTGGCGGAGGTGGGTTTACTTTTATAATGGGAGCAGCCGGGCTAGAAATCCTAGTTACTATTATTTGTGGTTGGTTGCTGAGAACGGCATACAACGTACCGGCAATCATTACGGTGGTGACAAGGAGTAAAACGCGGTGCCGTGCCCGATGCTCTACCCACTTTACGAGTTTCGGGAAATGATCGCGGATGTACTCGATTCTCCCAGCCATATCAATAGCTTCCATGGCCAAGAAGTAGATGACAATCATCCCGCCGATCACAATAACCAACGTCGTCCGCATTTTGGAGACCCCTTCCCGACTCTACGCGAGAAGGAACGAGGTTGGAGGGAGCACCGCGCGAAGTCACAGGAATATATCGCGTCTTTCGCGTCGTTGTATACTTTGCAAAGAAGCTACTTAGAGATAGATATACCCTGCGCAAAAACGCGCTTTTTTGACCAAAAAGGGGGCGCTTATTCATGGTTTCCCTGCAAAGCCGCCTGGGGGTATAGCCGCAAATTATGTTTCAAACCGCGAACAGCGCCACCTCGCCATCACCTAACCCACGTCAAATCAATGCTGCCAACCGCCGCCACTTCACGGTGCGCCTTGACTCCCCGCCGCGCCAGCGATATCGTTCGCGCGATGCGCACGCTACGAATCCTGCGCCGGGAGGCACTATGACGCCGAGAAAATTGCTGCTGACAATCGCTGCGCTGCCGGTCATCGCGCTCCTTCCGGCGGCAAACTCCGCCTACGCGCAGGGCGGCGTTAACGAGCTTCGCCTCTTCGAGAAGGATTGCACCAGTTGTCACGGAGCCGCCAACGCTCCCGCAGGCGCGCCCGACGGCTTGGCGCTCCGCAAGATGACGCCGGAAGCGGTGTACGCCGCCATGTCGAAAGGCGCGCATTTGCAAATGTCGGCCATCAGCGATGACGACAAGCGCATGATCGCGCTGTACCTTGGGGGCCGCAAAGTTGACGTCGCCAAAGTCACCGACGCCAAGCTGATGCCCAATCAGTGCCCGACTAACGGAGCGATTGGAAATATCGCCGCCAGCCCCATGTACAACGGCTGGGGAGTTGACGCCACCAATTCGCGCTTCCAGCCGGCAAAACAAGCCGGCCTCTCCGCCGATCAAGTGCCCAAACTCAAACTCAAGTGGGCTTTTGGTTTTCCCGCTGCCGAAATCATGTGGGGCCAGCCTACCGTCGCCGACGGCAAAGTTTTTATCGGTAACGATACCGGCGCCGTCTACTCCATCGACGCTGCCACGGGATGCGTGCACTGGTCGTTCCAATCCGACGCCGGAGTGCGCAACGCCATCGACATCGCTCCTATAAAAGGAGCGGGNNACCGGCAAGCAGATTTGGAAAACGAAAGCCGACGACCAGCCCGTCGCGCGCATGACCGCTTCGCCCACGCTTTATGAAGACCGCTTGTACGTCCCGCTCTCCTCCACCGAGGAGCGCGCCGCCGGCTATAGCAACACCTATCCGTGCTGCACGTTTCGCGGCAGCGTAGTGGCGCTCGACGCCGCCACGGGTAAGCAGATTTGGAAGACTTACGTCATTCCCGAAGCGCCCAAGCCCGTTGGCAAAACATCTCACGGAATAACTATCTATGCGCCCTCCGGCGGCGCGGTGTGGGATTCGCCCACCGTTGACGCCAAGAATCATGCCCTCTACATCGGCACCGGCGATTCCTACAATCATCCCGTCGCCAGCACCACCGATGCCGTGATGGCCATGGACATGAACACCGGGAAAGTCCTCTGGTCGGTGCAGGACACGCAAAACGACGCGTGGCTCTCCGGTTGCGGTCCGCAGGCCACTTCCGAGAATTGTCCCAAGGATATGGGACCGGATTTTGATTTTGGCGCGCCGCCGATTTTGCACACGCTGCCCGATGGCCATCGCATCCTGGTGGCCGCGCAAAAAAGCGGCATGCTCTGGGCGCACGATCCGGATAAACAAGGAGCGGTGGTCTGGAGCGTGCAACTGGTCGACAAGCTGGCGCTGGGCATGATGACGTTTGGCGGCGCGGCCGATAACGATACGGGCTACTTCGGTCTGCGCACCGGAGGAATCGCCGCGGTGGACCTGAACACCGGCAAGAAGAAATGGTTCACGCCCATCGAGCAGAATCCGCAATCGCAAGTGCGCAACGGCGAAACCGGAGCCACCACCGTAATTCCGGGCGCCGTTTTTTCCGGCGGGTGGGATGGCATGCTGCGCGCCTTCGCCACCGATGACGGCCACCTGCTGTGGCAATTCAATATGCTGCAAGACTTCAAAACGGTAAACGGCGTGGCTGCCAAGGGCGGCGCGATGGGCGCGCCCGGCCCGGTAATCGCCGGCGGCATGGTATTCGCAGGCTCAGGATACGTCTTTGGAGGAGGCACTCCCGGCAACGTCTTGCTGGCCTTCTCGCCGGAACCGTAAGGGAAGCCCCCGCGCGGTGAGCGCGGAGGGAAAACGTCACGGTGAGCGCGGATAAAAAAACGACGCGGCAAGCGCGATGAAAAGTGAGGGCGGCAAAGCACTGATGCAGCAAGCGCGGCGCGGAGACAACGATGCCACAGGGGAGGACAAACTGTCGAGCGCGGTGGGCGCGGAACAAAAAATAGGCGCCGCAAGCGTATTGGAAGCAATCCTGGTAAGCGCTAGCAGAAAATCGTCGCGGTAAGCGCGGATGAAAAAACTCCCCGGGGTAAGCGCGCTTAAACTTGGCGGCGGACGTGCAGCGCCAACTGCAATCTAGCGAGCAAGGCTGCAAACCGCTCCGCATCTCCTGCTCCGCCAGGGCCGGTGCCGGCATCGTGATGGCCGAAGCGCGCCACCAGGTAAAGATCGGTGAGGCGCGAAACCGGCGCGGCTACCTCGCCTGCGGGCAGCGACGCGGCAAATTCCAGCGGAGTCTGCCAATCCTCCTTGCGCCAGCCCCGCTGCTCGAGCATGCGCAGCATGCGGCGGTAGAAAAGCGCCGCCGTTTGCGGCGGCAGTGCTCCGCGTTGCGAGCGCAGGCGCCAGCCGAGCTCGAGGCCGGCGAGCCACTCGCCCAGACGGCCGCGGAACAGGCGCTCGCGCAGCGCCGGGTTGCTCAATGCGAAGGCCGCCGCGAAAAACAAGGCGAGCAGCGCCAGCAGCCAGCGCGGGGTGGCCGTCAGCTGCGCCTGCCAGCGGCGCACCCGCTCCGCTCCCGCATTTCGCGCGCTGTCGAATTTGCCGCGAAGCTGCTGCGTCCAGTTGCGCGAGTTCCGCTGCAGATTTTGCGCCAGCGTAAGCTGGTGAAAGAAATCGTAGTTGATCACCCACTCGCCCCATTGCAGCTGGAACCAATCCCAGTAGAGGCCGAGCTGCGACATGACTCCGGTNNTCCACCCAGCTGTGCGCGTCGCGCGCGCGCACGATGAAATCGCCGCCCAGGTCGTTGTACTCGCCGGGCAGGAAGCCGTTGATGTAGCGCGCGGGCACGCCGAGGCTGCGCATCATCACCGTCATGGCGGCGGCGAAATATTCGCAGTGTCCGGCGCGGCGCTCGAAAAGAAAATGCGCGAGCGGATCGGACTGCGGAGGGCCGCTGAGATCGAGCGTGTAGGCGTAACGGGTGCGTAGAAAAAGCTCGACGGCGCGCGCCTGGTCGTAAGGATTGCGCGCGCGGCCGGCAGCCTGTGTCGCGAGCGCGGGAATGCGCGGGTCGAGTCGCGGCAATTGCAGATACAGATCGCGAACCGCCTGCGAATAAATAGTGGAATCGTTCCGCAGAAGGTCGGGAGGCACGCGGGGCAGCGCGGAGACGGCGTCGTAACGCACGTTCGCGAAATTATGGAATGGATTTGCGAGAGAACCGGTTTTGTCGAGCACCAGGTAGGTGTTGCGGGCCGCACGCCCTCCCGGAAGAGATTCGCCCATGAACTGGCCGCGGATGCGCACGGGCGCGGCGGCGACGAAAATCGCATCGGAAGCCATGGGCTCGAGNNCGCGGGCTCATGCGCCTCCGAAAACCAGCGCCGCCCGTCGAAGGTGGTCAAGGCGATGCCGCGCCAGCGCACGTCCCGGGCCATCACCGCGCCTTCGTCGACTTTGATACGCATGACCAGGGCGCTGCTTTGCTTGATTTCGCCGATCTCCCCGAGCTCCACGTCGTCGGTGAATCCGGAAATCAGCGAAGGCTGCAAATTAAAACCGGAAAGATAGCCGGCGCTGAAACGCGGAAGCAGAAAAAAGATGCCGGTGCCGATGAGGAGTGCGCTCACGGCAATGGCGCCGGAAGCGATGCCCAGCGCGGTGTGCATGCGGCGCGCCGCCGCCGGCTCGGGGGTCACGGGAGGCGCAGAGGAGGCTTCGGCGCTGCGGCGCATCTCGAGACCCATGAAGGTGGAAACGCAAAGCGCGAGGAACACGAGGAAAAAAACCAGGAAGGCGGTGTCCACCGTCAGGATGGCGGAGGCCAGCATAGCGCTGAAGCCGAGAAGCGCCAGGAACAGGTAGTCGCGCGTGGTGCGAGCGCTGAACAGGCGCACGATCATGGCGAAAAGCATGAGGTGGATGCTGGCCAGCAGCGCGGAATAGAGCACCGGATTTTGCGCGTCGGCGGCGAGCAGACGAGAAAGCCAGAACAAGTCCACGGGAAAGAAAAAGAAGTACCCCAGCACCAGCCAGGTGGCGGCGCGATGAGAAAGTTCCGGAGCGCGGCCGCGCCACCAGCGATAGCCCTTGAGCAGCAGAGCCGCAGGCGGAGCGAAGATCGAAACCAGATCGAGTTTGCCGGTGGAAACGAGCGTGAGCACGCTCACCAGCAGGAGCAGGTACAGCGAAGTCTCGAAGTAGCGTCCGAGAACCGGAAGCCGCGGGCGAACCTGGGTGGATGAAGTGAGCATGGCGTTTGATTGAGCTATTGCCGGCTGGGGATTTTTACCAGCCGGGGCGGGGCTGGGCCCGAGACCAGCTTAGCATCAGGATGGGTCCGGCTTTTCGGCGACGGCGCGGCGGCTAGGCGAAACCGGCAACGTGCGGCGACCCGTGGTAACGCGCCGGAAGCTATTAATGCTGCGCTCGGTCTTCACGCACACCATGGGGGCCGGGGAATTCGCCGAGGCGAAAGGAAAAGCGAAAGCCTCGGGTCACCCGGCATAATGCGCCGGGAGGACCCGAGCTACAGAGGCGGCGATCTTGCGCGTGGCGCTCGAGACCGGCAAGCGATCGATTTCGGCGATTGGCAGGATACGCGCACCGGGTACCGCCGGCAATCGGCGTACGCGCACGAGGAAAGGGACCAGGCGGATGTCGCGAAACGTGACGGCATGCTTCGCGGTGGCGAGCGGCTCGAGCAGCGGAGCCGAAATGCCGAGCGTCTGCTCGAGGTGGCGCGCAAGGCGCCGGGTTGCGTTGTTTATAGTGCGATTTGCAGAGCGGTGCGACGCGCGGTTTCGCCCCACCGGGGTCACCCTGCGGGCAATTGCCGGAAACTGCCAGAGACGCGAAAAGAGAACGCCATGCTCGGGTACAGCGTGGTTGTCTCCCGACCGCTTGTCTCCGTCGGGGGGACGCACCAGGAGCGTGCGGCCTTGCGGATCGAGCAGGACTGCCGCCGCAAGCAGGATGCGCACCTTCGCGGGTTTCTTTTGGGCCGCGGGCAAGCTATTGGCGATGCCGAGCGCGCGGGCCTTGCACCAATCGGAGACTGGGCAGGCGGCGCAATGGGGCGATTGGGGCGTGCATATTGTTGCTCCCAACTCCATCATCGCCTGGTTCCAGTCGCCGGAGGCGTCCGGAGCGAGCAAAGCGGCGGCCATGGCCGTAAGCCGGCGCCACACCGCGGGCGTGCGGAGTTCACCGGGGACCGCGCCGAGCCGCGCAAGAACGCGAGCGACGTTGCCATCGACCACTGCGAGGGGCGCGTTGTACGCAATGCTCAGGACGGCAGCCGCGGTGTAATTTCCGATGCCGGGCAGGGCCAGCGCTTCGGCGTGGCCTCGCGGAAATTCGCCGCCGTGGCGCGAGACGATTTGCTTCGCGGCGCGATGCAGGTGGCGCGCGCGGCGGTAATAGCCGAGGCCGGCCCAGTAGCGCAACACGGAATCGAGGCGCGCTGTGGCTAGCTGCCGTGCGGAAGGGAAGCGTGCCAGGAAGCTTCGATAGTAAGGCGTAACCGCGGCGACGCGCGTCTGCTGGAGCATAATTTCCGAAATCCAGATGGCGTAAGGATCGCGGGTGCGCCGCCAGTCGAGGTCACGCTTGTGCGCGCGGTACCAGGCGAGAAGCGCGATGCGCAGACGCTCGGGGTGCTTTATTTTTGGCTCCTTGCTGGAGCCGTTTTTGTGTGGCTCTTTACCGGAACCATTAGTCGGCTGGGCGGCGGCGCCCATAGTCGGCTCATTATCGCAGGGATTATCCGGCTTCTTTGAGCCGCCACGAGAATGGCGGCTGGAGCCGCCTTTGGCGACCTTGGCAATGTCGGCGATAACCAGCGGGGACACGATGTCGCGTCGCGACGTCGGCAGACGATTACTGATTCGCTGCGGGCGAGTTCAGGAACAGGATATACGAAGAATTCCAAAGATTCGCGGGAATCGATCCACGAGGCCGGCCGGTAAGAATAATTTTGAAGACTTCCGGTGAATCGGCCAGATCTTCCAGAAGGGAATAGCCGGCGGCGCCGGAAGCTGGCTCGGCAACAGCCAAGTGGGCCAAAATATCATAAATATTTTCGCCTGCGGGAGCCCTGGGCGTCTCGAGCCCCACCGTACGAAACATCAGCACGGAGTCGAGCTCGTAGAAATGCCAGGCCAGGCTGGCGCAGAGGGCGACGCCGCGATCGAAAGCCGCTGTGAGCGCAGCGACGGCCTCGGCCGTGTTCGCGGGATGTTGCGCGCCGGCACCCGAGGAAATCGCTTCGGGCCAGGCCTGCGAAAACACCGGGTCGAACACCAGGAGCACCTGGNNGCACCTGGCGCTCATCTTCACGCGCGAACTCGCGCACTTGCAGGACTCCGGCTTTCGCCGAAGCTTTCCAATCGACGTGGCGCGCCGTATCGGTGGTCTGGTAGTCGCGGATGGAATAGAGGTCGTTGCCGCGCCCGCGCAGAAAGCTTTCGAGCTCGCCAGTCATACGCGGCAAGACTTCGTGAAAATCCTCGGCCGGATCGACGGAGGGATAGACCAGGGCCTGCAAAGGGGAATCGACGTGCCGGGTTTTCTCGAGAAATCCGAACGGGAAACCGGTCTGCAAGCCCAGGGAATCCTGGCGGTAGACGCCGCGGCGAGGAAATATTAATTCAACGCTCTGCTGCACGCTTTGACGGCGCGGCAGATAAGGGAAATAAACCGGCGCCGGCAGGATTTCATCGGAGAGATTAGCGCCGGAGTTTGGCCCACGCCCGGTTTTGCGTTTGGGAAACTTGCCGCGCAGCGATTTTGCGGCGGCTCCCACCAAGCGAAGCGAAAAGGACGGCAGCACCTGCTTGTGATTGACCAGTTCGGCCAGGGCGAGCACGGGGCGGCCGGCGAAGATGTGTGCGGGTAATTGGAGGCGCAGTTCGACGTCCCGCAGAACGATTTGCGAGATTACGCCGGAAACTAAAATCCCCGCCAGCAGGCACGCCAGCACCATGAACAACAGGTTATTTCCGGTGTTGAGAGCGGCGAGCGCGACGATGAACACTCCCGCGATGTAGACCCCGCCCTCGCGCGTGAGGCGGTACTCGGTGCGCTGAAACCAATCCAGCGATGTGCGCCGCGCCAGGACGGGCACCAGCGTTAGCGCCACCCAGGCCGCCAGGGCCAGGGCGGCCAGCGCCGAACTGGCGGCGAGCCAGACCTCTCCGGACTGGGCGGCGGAACTGGAATAAAGCGCCAGCACCAGTGCAATGGCCAGCGCGAGCATGGCGAGCAGAAAACTGCGCCATCCAGTCCAGTCGATGGACGAGTCTCGTTTTTCTGCGGCCTTACCGGGGTTTTTCGCGATCCCCTTGCCGAGCCCTTGGTGCCCGATTTTACCGGGAACGTTTTGCGGGCCCGTGCTGGGTGCGAGCGGACGTTGCTTGGCGGGTGAGCCGACGCGGGGGCGCCAGCGGCTGATTAATGATGAGCCGTTCACCGGCCTAAGCTCGGCTGGCAGCCGAAGGATTTATTGCGGGCTGGCACTATAGCGGCAATCATAGCGGAACCCGGGCGCTTTCGATAATTTCGGTGAGAATGGCTTCGGCCTGCGCAGATTTTTTCTCGGTGGTGGCGTACCGCGTGTTGACCACCAGGCGATGCGCGAAAACGGGAATGATCAGTTGTTTGAAATCATCGGGCACGCAGAAATCGCGGCCCTCGACGAAGGCGCGGGCTTGCGCGGCGCGCTGCAGCATGAGGGAGCCGCGGGGGCTTACGCCCAGTACCAGGCGCTCGGTCTGCCGGGTGCGCGCGACGATTTCGAGGGCGTAGTCGAGCAAGCTGTCGTCGACGCGAACGCGTTCGACGGCTTGCTGCATGGCGGCCACGTCGCCGGCTTCGAGAACCGGCGTAACGGATGCGCCCGCGTGCGGCCCGGCATGGCTGCGCAAGATATCCTTTTCACTTTCGTGCGAGGGGTATCCCATGCGGATGCGCAGCATGAAGCGGTCGAGCTGCGATTCGGGCAGGGGATAGGTGCCGTGATGCTCGACGGGATTCTGCGTCGCCAGGACCATGAAGGGCTGGGGCAGCGGATAGGTGTAGTTGTCGATGGTGACCTGTGCTTCGTTCATGGCTTCGAGCAGCGCCGACTGCGTTTTTGGCGTGGTGCGATTGATTTCATCGGCGAGCACGATATTGGCGAAAATCGGGCCGGGCTTGAACTCGAAACGCTGGTCGATCTGATTGTAGATACTGATGCCGATGACATCGCTCGGAAGCATGTCGGAGGTGAACTGCACGCGATGAAAGGTGCAATGAAACGAGTGCGCCAAGGCCTGCGCGAGGGTGGTTTTGCCCACGCCGGGAACGTCTTCGATCAGCAGATGGCCGCGCCCAAGCAGCGCGATCAGCGCGAAGCGAATGGCTTCGTCCTTGCCGCGAACCACGGCGGCGATGGAGCGTTCGAGCTGGGCAATCAGGACACTGGTGGAAGGGGTGACGGTGGATGTGGCGCTGGTGGATGTGGCGATAGTGGATTGGGGGCTCATGTTGGGACGCGCACGTGCGCAGGATTGATTGTGCCAAACTGAATAGAGCGGGGCCAGCGAATCACACACGCGTTGTGACGTGGGGGATACGGTAGGCAATGCTTGCGGAGCCCGTGTTTGTTCTCCCGCCCAGCTAACAGCGAACACCGCAGGAGCAAACGGGTCGAGCGATTCGTGAAAGCGGGCGCTTTGTGCGCAGGCCACCTTCAGCATATCGATCAGGAAGGCGGGGCTGAGACGGCGGTAGACCTGGACACCTTCCGCGTTGAGACGATTCACTAAGGTAATTAAATCTTGAGGCGAACGGACCTCAGTGGCTTCCACATGCCAGGAGTCTCGAACCATAGAAAGTTTGCGTAGCACGGTATCAAGCAAGTGGGCTGCGACGTCACGAACCCTCCATGATGGTGAGACGGTCTCGAGATCCCACTCACTCGGTTCAAGCGAACCCAACAACTCCACCAATTTTTCGTCGACTGTGCGCAGCAGGGGAGCACACAGGAGAGGGTCGAGGCTCATGGATTCTTCGTTCACGAGAATTCGTCCATCTAACACACTGAAGCGGATGCACGAGGCTGTAGCCAACCCGAGCGTCAATCGGACTTGGGAAAATCAACGACGCCGATTGCCGATTGCCGACTATCTACGCCGAGATGCTTGTACCGGTAAGGTAGTGATGATCTGAGTAAACTATTTTATGCGAAAGACTTTCCTCCGGATGTCCGGCCAGAATTCCTGGAAGACGTGATTGAGGACCGCGGATTCCATCTGCGTTCCAAAGTTACCCGCCGTTGAACCCAGGCCCCGCTCCTGAGGCGGATAATAAGCGTTGGACAAGCCGGCTTCGAGCGCATTGCCGGCTACTTCGGACCAGTTGAAGGCGTTGCCCCCGGCATCGGTCTTGGTGATGAAGGCCCGCGATATGGCGTAACCCGATCGCCGAAAAAACCCGCCCTTACCCATGGTGTAATAGCGCGGATCTTCGCGCGTGATCACGGGGACAATGGCCTCGGTGAAAAACGTCCCGGAGATTTCATCGACGAAAGTGCGCCAATAATAGCGTCCATAACCCTTGATTCCGCGGCCTAATTCCGGATCGGAATTCAAGAGCATGGCTTGTCCCGCTAGTATACCGGCCCAGGTGTAGGAGGAATAATCCACGACGCTGTCGCGCGCGGCGAGTACGAATTTCTCCCGGGGGGACATCGGCGGAAGTTGCGTATTGGCATTCACCGCCCCGAAATTGGGGACCACCCAGAACATACGTTTGGTCTGCTGGCCTGGGGCAACGTCGTTTTTGTTCTGAGGATCCGGAGTCTGGCCTGGCGTTGCGACCGGGGCTTGACCGGATGGCGATGCGGGAGCCGGGTTGCTTTGCGCTGGGGAGGCTTGTTGCGAATCGTCAGGAGTATTGGAATTGTCGGTAACTTGGGTCTGCGACCAGCCGATGGCGGGGGTAAGAAGAATGACGAGAATTAAGACGGACCTGCCGCCGGCAAGCCTGGCATTTTTTGAACCTTTAGGATACTGGCCGAGCCAATCAACATACATATCAGAACCCCATAAATTATATATTTTAGGATGAACATCGGAATCTCGCCCTTGGGTCTAAACCAGCGTCCTGACGGGTCGAAAGCCCTCCCAATCATACCTAATGAAGCGGGCTTTTATAATCGGGCATAGTCAGTAGGTGTTCGACAAACCATGAACCCGAAGAAGATTTTGTTCCCACAAGCGGTGCGTGGGTGTATACATGTGCCGGCACGGGACACCAAGAGCGAATTCCCGGCCACGATTCTGACCTCTACACAGATGCGCAAAACGGCCTGTAGGCCGCTTCGAGGAGATCCACGATGCACCGATTTGCTGCAATTCTGACTGTTCTGACTATGGCGATCGTTCTCACTGTGGCCACCGGCTCGGCTCAACAGCCGGCGCACAATATGTCGAATGGGGGCCCCTATAAGGTCCTCAAGACCGCCAGAGTCGGTGGGGAAGGCAACTGGGACTACATCTACGCTGACGCCGCGGGACGCCGGTTGTACATCCCGCGACGCGGGGCGCCTCCGGCGGCGGCCGCGGGCGCTGCAGCACCGGCCACAGCGGGGGCCGCGGCCCCCATTCCGACACGGTTGACGATCTTCGACCTCGACACGCTCGAGCCGGTAGGGCAGGTCGATGGCGTCGGGGGGAATGGCACCGCAGTGGACCCGAAATCGGGCCACGGATTTACCAGCAGCAAGCCGATATCGATGTTCGACACCAAGACGATGAAGCTGATCAAGACGATTGATGCGGGCGACGCCGCGCCGGACGGCATTGTTTTCGACGCGTTCAACCAGCGGGTTTATATCTTCAGCCACCCGACCAAGAACGCGACGGTGATCGATGCTCAGGACGGCACGGTGCTGGGCACGGTCGATCTGGGCGGCGTACCCGAAGAGGGCGTGCCCGACGGCAAGGGCATGCTTTACGTGGTCATGCAGGACGCGCAGGGTAGCGTCACCGCCGTGGATGTCAAGACGATGAAGGCGACCGCGCATTATCCCTTCGGCGACAAGGGCGCATGCAACGGCCTCGCTCTCGATGCGAAAAACCGCGTGCTCTTCGCGGCGTGCGGCCGGTCCGGCAACCCGCCGGCACAGCCCGCGCAGCCTATGATGGTGATTCTGAGTGCCACCGACGGCAAGATCCTTACTAGCCTGCCACTCGCCGGCGGCTCCGACGGCGCNNCGCAACCGATGATGGTGGTCCTGAGCGCCGATGATGGGAAGATTCTGGCGAACCTGCCGCTGGCCGGCGGTTCTGACGGCGAGATGTTTAACCCGGCGACCATGGAAGCGTACAGCACGCAGGGCAACGGTACGCTGACGGTGGTCAAGGAAAACAGCCCGACCAG
>PLJR01000417.1 GCA_003140295.1 Acidobacteriota bacterium | reverse complement strand
CTAATCACCAGTCACTTCGATCCACGATGCCGATGATCGAGCTTGTAGAGATCGATCTTGCGGCTGAGCGTATTGCGGTGAATTCCGAGCAGCCGAGCGGCGCGCGATTGGTTGCCGTGGAAACGGTCCAGCACGCGCTTGATAAATTTCTTTTCAAATTCGTTGACCGCTTCGTCAAATAGAATGCCTCTGTCCACCATTTGCCACACCAAAGCTTCCAGTTGCTCTTTCACGATCGCACGCTCCGCACCAAGGCTTGAGGCATCCGGATCCCCTTTGAAACCAGTCACATCAAACCGGGCCACACAGCAAACAGGGCAATCAGCTTAATTCGTGGCCCGTCAACAAGAGGTAGGCTTGCCGGTATTTGTCGCGCGTCCCTGTAACCACCTCGGAGGGAAGTTCCGGCCCCGGCGGCAGCTTGTTCCAACCGATCCGTTCGAGGTAGTCACGCACGTATTGCTTGTCAAAGGAAGGTTGCGGGCGTCCGGCCGCATAATCATCGGCTGGCCAGAAGCGTGAAGAGTCCGGCGTGAGGGCTTCGTCGATCCAGATCAATTCGTTATCTACGAGTCCAAATTCAAATTTGGTATCGGCCAGCAGAATACCGCGAGGCTCGGCATAAGCGGCGGCGCGGCGATAAATCTCCAGGCTCAATGCGCGGAGCTTCTCGGCCTGCTCGCCGCCAATTCGGGCTACCGTCTCATCGAAAGAAATATTCTCGTCGTGTCCCGCGGAGGCCTTTGTGGATGGGGTAAAAATTGGCGCCGGTAGACGCTCGGATTCCCGAAGACCGGAGGGCAAGGGGATGCCGCACACTTTTCCGGTGACGCGATAGTCTTTCCACCCGGAACCTGCGAGGTAGCCTCTTACGACGCACTCAATCGGTATGGGATTGGTCTTGCGGCACAGCATGGACCGGCCCGCCAGTTGCTCCCCAAAGCCCCGCGTTTGGGCGGGAAATTCGGTCGCGCTCAGGACGTGATTGGGTACGATATCGCGCAGCGTCTCAAACCAAAATAGCGAAAGCTGCGTAAGCACCCGCCCTTTGTCAGGTATCGGCGTCGGCAGCACCACATCAAAGGCGGACAGGCGATCGGTCGCCACCAGCAGCAGGTCGTCGTCGATCTGGTAAAGGTCTCGAACCTTGCCCCGAGATAGCAGCGTCAGTCCCGGAAAATTCGTTTCCCAGACCACAGCGCTCATAGAAGGAGATGCCAATGTTTTACGCCCCTGTCACGACACAGCCTCGGAATCCTCGAGGTAGGAGCGCGTATTCTAGCGCAGGAATGCGCGATGTCAACGGGGAAGAAAAATGGAAGAGAACTCGCCCGGCAGCAAAATTTTATGAGTATTGCTCTACGGCGCCGCAATCCAAACAAAACGCGCGCGAGAATTGCAAGGCCGTGGCCGCGCCCTTACGCGGCGTTGCTGGCCTCGGTCGCGCGCGCCTGATCCCAATTTACCGAGACCAGCTTCGATACGCCCGGTTCCTGCATGGTCACCCCGTATAGCACCGAAGCCATATCCATCGTGCGGCGGTTATGCGTAACCACGATGAATTGGGCGTCCACGCTCATTTCCGCCACCATTTGCGCGAATCGTCCTACGTTGGTTTCGTCGAGTGGCGCATCCACTTCGTCCAGGATGCAAAATGGGCTCGGCTGGTAGCGGAAAATGGCGATAAGCAGCGCCAGCGCCGCCAGCGCTTTTTCACCTCCCGAGAGCAGCAGCACATTTTGCAGGCGCTTGCCCGGTGGTTGCGCCGCGATATCGATGCCGGCTTCCCCGGAGCTATCCGCCTCCGACAGCCGCATCTGCCCGGTGCCGCCGCCGAATAGCGTTTGGAACGCACCCGCAAAGTGGGTATTAATGATCGCGAAGGCTTCCTCGAATTTCTGCCGCGAGACTTCGTCCAGTTCGGTGATGGCCTGCTGCGTATCGGCAATCGATTGGATGAGATCTTCGCGCTCGCGTCCCAGGAAACCAAAGCGTTGTTCGCACTCGTTGAACTCCTCGAGCGCCATCATGTTCACCGNNTGCTCGGCAATCAGATCCTCGGGCTGCGCGTTCAGCTCATTCACGCAGGACTCGCGCAAATGTTCCCGTTCGGCGTCATTGCGTGCCCGCTCCACCTCGTGGCGCCCGCGATCTTCGCGCAACTCGTTCAACGCCTGTCGCGACATGCGCAAAACGTCGTCCACTTCCGATGTCCGTCTGCGAGCCTGGTTCCATTCTTGTTCCCGTTCGGCCTTGTGAGCCTCCAGGCGTCCGCATTCCGTACGCAACGCAGACGCCTGCGCCTGTTGTGCTTCGCTCTGGCGTGCCAGGTCGGCGTACTCCGCGTTGATAGAGGTCTGCTGCGCCTCTATTGCCGCAGCTCGCGCCTGCAGATCGCGATATTCCTCGGCCAGCCGTGCCGCAATGGCCGCCGCGCCGGCAAACCGCTCGTCAAGCGCCGCTTTCTCGGCGCGCTTTTTCGCAAGTTCTTCCTGTTGGCTCTCGGCCGCCTGCCGTATCTCGGCAATTCTGGCAGTGGCCTCCGCCTCTTCGCGTCTGGCCGCTTCACGGGCCTGCGCTATACGTTCCGATTGCTCGAGTGCCGCGGCCCCACGTTGCCGCGCCGCTGCGGCTTGCTCGCGAAGTCCGCTAATTTCCGACTGGCAGCGGGTCAGCTCATCACCCAGCCGCCCGAGCTCTCGGTGCGCCTGATCGCGCTCGAATGTCGCGGTGACCAGCAATTTCCCGGCTTCGACGTGCTGCTTGGTGATTTCTTCAAGCCCCAACTCGGCGTCTCTCCGCGATGCTTCGATGCGCGCTAATGCGGCCTGCCCCTCCGCGACTTCGCCCTCGAGTCGCGCAGCCTCCGATTCGAGCGAGCGCAGCTCCCGTTTCATGGCCAGCGGTCCGGCCTCGGCAGGACGGCCGCCCGTCACCGCGCGTCCCTGATAACACGTGCCGTCA
>PLJR01000232.1 GCA_003140295.1 Acidobacteriota bacterium | reverse complement strand
CGCGCCAAGCTCGAATGGTTCAATCAGCAATACCTGCAAAAGCTGCCGGTCGCGGAGATCGTCCCCGCCGTGCGGTGGGAGCTCGAGCGCGGTGGGCTGTGGCGCCCTGCGTGGGCGGTGCCGGAATCGCAAGGCGGCCAAAGCGGCTGGTTTGCGCAAACGGTGGATCTTCTGCGCCCGCGCACCCGCCTGTTGCCCGACTTCTCCACCTGGGCGCGCGCATTTTTTTCCGACGATTTTGCCTATGAAACGGCCGCGCGCGCCAAATTCTGGAAGGATAAGCGCCTGCCGGACCTGCTCGCGCAACTTGCCGACGCGCTCGAGGCTTTACCGCAATGGAGTCACGACGACTGCGAGCGCGCGCTGAGGCAGATTGCGGAACGGGCCGGTGTGAAGGCGGGACTCTTGATCAACGCCACGCGCGTGGCCCTGGTCGGCCAAGGCGTCGCTCCTCCGCTATTCGAGACCATGCTGGCGCTCGGCCGCGAGCGCGTGATCGCGCGCTTGCGCCGGGCCCTGCCCGCGATCGCCGCAGGCCCGCTCGAAAGCTGATTGTTAAGGGAAATTCGCAGGTGCTTGGGAAGCGGCCCTTTGGGAAGCAGCCCCTGGAAAGTAGAATGCCTCAAACCGTAACCGCAGTGCCCAACTGCTGCGTGAGGATCCGGCCCATTAGCTGCGCCAGCGTTTCGCCCGTCTTCTCCAGCACAAACGCTTGCGCCTCGTCCGACCAGCCCAACTTGAAGCTGGTCGATAACGCGGAAATCCAGATTTGCCGCACCGGCGTATTGGGGCTGATTACGAAGCGCACCTCTTCGGGCTCCTCGAAGAGCACCTCGAGCTTTTCGCCCTGCCCTTCCACCTCGAAGCCGTGCTCGTCGCCCGCTTCGAGCAGCCGCTGCCGCAGCGCCTGGAGCGCCTCATCGCATTTCTTGCGAAAATCGTGTTCGTCCAACAATCGAATTCCCTGTCTAGAGCTGGCGCACTCCCCGCCTAGAGCTGGCTCTGTAGCGCTTTTGACAAATCGTCGTAATTAATCAATCCGATGATGGTCTTGATCTTTTTCCCATCGCGCGAGTACAGCACGCTCGTTGGCAAGCCAATCAACCCGCCGAATTTATCCGCGATTTTGTCGCTGCCCAGCAGGATGGGGTAGTTCATCTGCGCCGGCTGCCCGTTCACCGTGAACTGCTGTTTTTGCACGAAAGGCTCGACCGCTTTTTTGCCTTCGTCATCCATGGCCACGCCCAGAATCACCAGCCCCTTCGGGCCATATTTCTGATTGAACTCGATCAGCCAGGGAATCTCAATCTTGCACGGCTGGCACCAAGTCGCCCAAAAATTTACCAGCACGACCTTCCCTTTGTACTGCGCGATCGTGGCCTCGGAACCATCCAGGGCCGGAATCGCCAAGGTCGTTTCCGGTCCTCCCCCAACGCTCGCACCGCTCGATGCGCCCGCCGCATTCGATCCATTCTCCTGCGGGACGCTGGAGGATTTTTTGCAACCCGCCGCCGCAAGCGTCACGCCCAGCGTCACGAGCGCCAGAATCTGAAACTTGCTGCGCATTTCCACTGCCTCCCTGCTTCGCAAACCTCGGCTAAAGCGCACCCCTATTTCACAAACCGATTCAGAAAGCTCAGCTTACCTGAAAGCCACGTCAACCGGTTGGCGAAAATCAGCCCGCCCACGAACAGCAGCAAAACGCCGCTCGAAACCTCCACAGCCTGCAGGTAACGCCGGAACCGCTGGTAAAAGCCCAAAAACTGATTGATGCCCAGCGCCGTCAGCAGGAAAGGAATCGCCAGGCCCGCCGAGTAAATCGCCAGCAAAAATACGCCATGCCCAATCGTATCGCTGGTCGCGGCCATGGCCAGCACGCCCGCAAGGATCGGCCCGATGCATGGCGTCCAGCCGAACGCAAACGCAAAACCCAGCAAGAACCCGCTGGCCACTCCGGCGAAGGGGCCCGCGGCCTTTTCTCCAGCCGCGTTCGACCCTCCCAGGTTGCGGAAGTGGATATCTCGATTGAGCCAGCGCGTCAGCGACGGTCCAATCAAAAAGATCAGCGAAACCGAAACGAGCTGCGCCGCGCCAAACCAGGGGGGTGCCTGATCGCTGAACCGCAGCCAGACGATTACCCCCGCCGCCGCCAGCAGTGCGCCCGCAATCAGGCCCGCGCGCACCGGAATGCGGCCCAGCCACCCGATCAAGTGCAGTCCGAACAGTAAGATCACCGCACCCGCGAATGGCGCGAGCAGGCTCCTGTTCTGCAGCAGAAACCGTCCCACTACGCTCGCCGATGCGCCAAACGAGATGAACACCACCGAGAAGCCGATCACGAACGCGAATGCCGAGGCCAGCAAGCTCCCGCGCGGCCGCTCGCCTTGGCGTAATTGCTCCACGCCAATTCCCGAGAGCATGGAGACGTACCCGGGCACCAGCGGAAATACGCACGGCGAGAGAAACGAAAAAAGTCCCGCTACAAACGCCGCAAAAATCGAAACCTGCATCGACTGTCTCCACTCCTACGGGGAACATTTTGTGGGGTTCGTGCCGCCTGTGCGGCCCCGTACGGCCTCCGAGCGGACCCCGCATAGAACAGTCCGGCCCGATTGTCCCATATCCCGCGCCGTGGCGGTTTATATCGTCGGAAGCCCAATTCAAGTGCGCGCAGCGGCCGCCTGCCTTACTTCGATGCCAGTGGCGGGTGTGCGGAACGCCATTTGTGAACTTCTTCGTATGATCGCGCGAGGCCCAACAGAGTACCTTCGTCAAAGGCCCGGCCGATCAACTGCAAACCCACCGGCAAACCATCCTTGGTAAATCCGCACGGAACCGACATCGCGGGCAAACCGGTAAAGTTCGAAGGCCGGTTCAGCCGCACGAGCGCCCCACGCACCGTTTCCTCGCCGTCGCCGACGCGCACCCGCTCGCTGCCCACCAGCGGCGCGGCGATGGGCGCAGCCGGCACGACGATCGCATCCACCATGGCGAGTGCAGCCGCAAATTCGGCTCGTGAACGCTCCATCAGCGCGCGTGCCATCCAATAGTCCACTGCGCGAACCTCACCGCCTTGCTGCAGACGGCCGCGCACATCCGCACCATATTCCGCCGCGCGCTCGGGAAAATATCCCGCGGCCTGGTGGAATTCGCGCGCCTCGGCAAGCGCAATAATATTCGACGGCTCGACAGTGGCCGCCACATTCGGGAGACTCACGTCCTCGACCGTCGCGCCTTGTTTTACCAGATCCGCCACCGCCGCTTCCGCGAGCCGCCGTACTTCCGGATCGAGTTGCGCCCAAAAATATTCCCGCGGCCGCCCCAGCCGCCACGGTTTGTGCCGGCGGCGGCTCGCTTTTACGAAATCCTCGCGCGGCCGCCTGGCGCTTGCGGCATCGCGCGGGTCGCGTCCCGCAATAACGTTTAGCAGCAGCGCCGCGTCCCCGGCGCTCCGCGCCAGCGGGCCCGCATGATCGAAACTGAGCGCCAGCGGCACGATGCCGTACCGGCTGACGCGGCCAAACGTCGGCTTCAGCCCCACAATGCCGCACAGCGCCGCCGGCACACGTATCGATCCACCGGTATCGGTGCCCACCGAAGCGAAGCACATTCCCGCCGCGATCGCCGCCGCCGAACCCCCGCTCGATCCCCCGGAGATTCGCGCCGGGTCCCACGGATTGCATGTGGCGCCGTAGTGCGGGTTTTCGCTGGTGATGCCGTACGCGAATTCGTGCATGTTCGTTTTCCCCAGCAGCACGGCGCCCGCGCGCCGCAGTTTCCGCGTCACCGTGGCATCGGCTTCCGGCACGAAGTCGCGCAAAATTTTCGAGCCCGCCGTGGTGCGCACTCCGCGCGTCCAGATATTGTCCTTGAGCGCGATGGGAATGCCGTGCAGCGGCCCGCGGCAATGCCCGCGCAGCAATTCCCTCTCCGCGGCCCGCGCCGCGGGGAGTGCGCTCTCTGCAGTGACGCTGAGAAATGCGTTCAAGCGCGGATTGAACTCCGCAATGCGCGATAGGCACAGCCGCGCCAGCTCCACCGGCGATATTTTCTTACTGGCCACCAGCGGAGAAAGCTCCTCGATGGTGGCGAATGCCAATTGATCATTGGTCATGGGCTTGCAGTATCCAGCGAGGCGCGGCGTTCTTCGCTGGACATATGTCCGCGCTTCTTCACGCCTTTCCTTGCGCGCTTATTCAAGCAGTTGGCGGCGTCAGAAAATCTTCTCTTGCCGCCGCAGGTTACCGAACGCCCCGATGTTCGCGATGATCAGCGCGATCCGAAATTGATTTTCTCTGCGGATGTTGCCCAGCGCGAGCCGCTGGTACCCCACCGCCAGCCCGCAGCACGAACTGTTGTAGCTCACCTGCGCCAGCTCGTTCTGGGCCAAGTCTTGCCGCAGGTCGTAGCTGAACCCCATGGTTCCGCTCCACCCGCGCTTGGTGAGATCGCCGTATCCCACCAGCGCGCGGATCTGGCTCGACAGCGGTTGCAACACCGTATTCGCGTCGATCGAATATTGCGCGATGGTGAGCTCGAACTTCCCGTAGGGATGCATTTTCACCAGCGATTCCGCCGTGGTAATGCGCGCGCGCATCGGATCGTAATCCAAGCGAAACTCCGCGTCGTACGGCCCGCCCGGCGATATCTTGATGTCGCTCACCAGCGGCGAATACCTGCGCGCGCCATCCGCGAAGGCAAACGGCGTGACCGAATCGAGCGCCTGAAACACGTTGCGTTCTCCCGGCACGATCGCCCCGCCAAACGTCGGATCGAAATAATATTTCTGCAGCAGCGTCCACGACGCGAATTCTTCCGCCGCGCCCTCCGCCTTCCGCCGGAACAGCCGCTGCGTGATCGAATATTGAATCTCGTTGGTGTCGGTGATGGTGTCGTCCTGATCGATGCGCACGAACCGCGCAAAGTCATTCACGCCGGTGACGTAGTTGTACACGAGGTCGGGCTCGATCGTGTGCTTCCACTTCGCCGTGCGCCCGGTCCACACCCTCGCCAGCGCCGGGGGCCGCAAATCCACGCTAAGCTCGCCGGTATTGCGCCACATCGCCGTGCTGATCACGCTCCCGTTGATTTCCTGATCGCCATAGAGCGTGCTGCGAAATGTATACGTCGGCGTTACGCCCAGCCACGCGCCCCAGTGCAGGGGCAGCGTCACCCGGGGAGCGAACTCGCTCCGATCCACCAGCGTCGGTGTGTTGGTCGGCGCAAACGTGGTCACACCCTGAGCGTTCGTCGCCCCCGGATCGTTGCGATGCACGCCGTCGCCGAAAACTTCAAACCCAAAATAAAATGGCCGCCGCTGCCACGGCGCCCGGTCCATCGACCCAAACCGCGCCTCTGGCGTGGTACGCAACACAATCGCCGTTCCCGGCTGAAGCACGCCCTGGGTGGTGGTCGTTTCCGGAGTCAGATAATCCTTATAATTATTGGCCGCGAAATTCAGGCTGAACCCGTCAAAATTCCGCGTTAAAAATGCGGTCGTGTGCACTTCCGAGTTCACCGCCTCGCTGAACGTCGGCGAAAATACTTCCTGAAATGTCAGCGAAGTAAGCTGATTGAAATCGAGTGCCGCGTGCCAGCCATTCGCCAGTTGCGCATCGAACTTCACATTCACCCGGTGGCCTCCCTGCCCCAGCCGGTCCACCACTCCAAAATAGCTTGCCGAAATGTGCACGTTTTGCCAGGGCCACAGCCGTATGTCTCCGGTCTGCTCCCATCCGCGGTGCGTCAGCAGTTGCGCGCCCACCGTGGTGTCCGCCCAATCCGCAGGCGCCCAGTAGTAGGAGTCCCCCACCACGTATCCCTTGGTCGAGCTGTGGCCCACCTCCGGCATCAGAAAGCCCGACTGCCGCGCCCTGCGCCCCGCCGGTACCGTGGCGTAAGGCATGTAAATTAATGGCACGCGGAACAGCCGGAAATTCGCCTTGATCAGCACCATCTTCCCGCCAACGTGCAGCGTGGCTTCGGCTGCATTGAAAGTCCAGTTCGGCCGGCGCGGATCGCATACCGTCAGCGTCGCGTGCGACACGCGATAGGTTGAGGCATCCACGCGCTCCGCTGATTCCGCGACAAACGACAATGGATTCGGCGTAATCAGTACGGCGGGATTCGGTTCCCGCGCGATGTGCACCGATCCCTTCACATGCTCGAACCGGCCCTTCTCCGAGCGCACGTTGTAATCCAGCCGATCGGCCTCCAGATGCTCGTCTCCATGATCGAATTGGACGTGGCCGCTCGCCGTTGCCTGATACGTCGTCGTGTTGTATTCCACATGATCGGCGCGCAATCGTATATCGCCGTAGTGAATGTCCACGTCTCCATCGGCGTACACCACAGGCCCTTCGCGCCTTTGCTGCTGCGCCTCGAGCCGCACAAACCCCGCCTCCCCCGCAGGCGTAGGCGGGGAAGCACCCGGAGACCCCTGCGCCGAAGAAGGTCCCGAAGCAGGCCCGGAGGCCGGCGCCGATTCACTTACGGCCCCACCCACGGCCCCACTTATAGATTGTCTCGGAGTAGCAGAGCGCGCGATTGCGGCGCTGGCGAGAACCACGAATATAGCGGGCGCCCACCAGATGCGGCTGGCAAAACCTTTAGCCATCATGATGTGGCGCGGCGAAAACGCCCCCAATTCACTGATTCAGCGCAGAAATCAAAAGTTGCCTTAGAGATCAGTCGGCTAGACTAGCACTCCCCTGAAGAGGCTGGCAAACTAAGCAGGCCATACGGGTGCGGGCTCTACTTGGAGCCCGCGCAATAAATTGTTGGTGGCCGGTGACAAAAACATAACGCGTCGACCGGTGGTCCTGCCGCGCTTCGCCAGCGAAGCATAGGCGCGGGCTGAGGCGCGCATCCTACCAGTGCCTGGCAATAACCACGACACCACCGATCACCAGCGCCACTCCAGCGAGGCGGCCGAGAAGTTCGCCCTTGGCCATGATTTTCTCGCCGATCATGAAAAGCGCCATGACGCCCACCCAGAACAAATTCATCACGCCCACCACGAATAGCAGCGCCATCAGAACCCAGCAACATCCCACGCAGTACGAGCCATGCCGCAATCCCATCACGAAGGCTCCGCCAATACCTTCGCGCCATTCCCCCATTAGAAATGAAAGCGGCGACCGGCAGCCCTTCAGGCAAGCGCGCTTGAGCGGAGTCCACTGAAACACGCCCGCCGCGATAAGCAGCCCGCCATTCAGCCCCGTACTCGTCGTGGCCATGGCGGAAGACAGCAGCGCAGCCTGATGCAATCCCCACTGCGCGATGGTGGCCGCAGCAGAGTAACCGGTCCATACGGCGAGGTATCCCAGCAGAAAAAACCCCACCGGCACCAGCGGCCGGGCGGCGGCCCACCGGCGTTCATTCACAGTCACGAAGGCGAGCATCATCGGTGTCGCCGACGGCACCATCATCGCCACCATCATCACCGTCCACATCACGAAGACCAGCGCAGCCGTGCCCATCCCCCATTTCTCGAGGTCCGGCATCACCATTCCCGGCATGTTCATTCCGGGCGTATTCATCCCCGCCATACCAGGCATGCCTGCCATACCTGCCATAGACGACTTCGTGTGCAGCAGGTACACCCACGCGCACGCCACGATGGCGGCCAGCCCCCCACCGATGATCATCCGCTCCCGCCCTCGCCGAAACACCGTCTCCAATCGAGTTATCCGTTCGTCCAATCGAACTTATAGAAAATCCAGTTCGATTTCTCGGCCCCAATCGAAATGCCATTGGCCTTCGCCTTAAACGTTCCCTGCCCGCATTCCCCCTTCTTCCAGATAAATCCGTCCGGCAGGTCGATATTGGCCAGATGTTCTTCGCCCGTAACCGGATTCTTGAACGTGTCGCCGCGCCCCTCGCCGACTCCCTCGACCTTGAACACGCTCTTGGGCCCACTGCCCTCGATAGTGATCTTCGCCTTGACCAGCCCCTTCACTTCAAACGTCGGCCCCAGGAGTTCCCAGGGCATCCCGCCCAGCTTCCCGGTAAAAATTTGTGCCAGTGCCTCGATCTGCTGGTCCGTCGTCGTCGGCTCCACAACGAAAACGCATGCGCCGTGCCCCTCGTGAATGGCCTTCGGCCAGTCCAGGACTGCCGCGCACTTGATCCCCGAGAGTTTCACGTCGCCGCACGTTCCACTGTCAATGTCCAAGCCCACAAGCGCGCGGCAACTCCCATCCTTCGAGTTGGGGAAGCCTCCAAAGTTACAGCCACACCCAAAATCGCAGTTGCAAAACTCGTATCCTCGCCCCTTGAGCGCCCACCGCGTTGCCGTTGTCGTATTTGCCATGTGCCCTCCGTAAGCTTCTTCTCGATCATGTGCTCATAGGATTCGTCGTGCTCGGATCTGCTACGCCCGCCGTCGCCGCAATTTAGAAAATTCGTCCCGCGGAAAACTTGGCCGCCTGCCACTCCGTGCTATTCGCGGCTAGCGCAAACTCCTCCGCCGTCGGCTCGCAGTTTGTCGTTTCTTAAAATCACCTCGCAGTTCGTTGTTTCTTAACATCACCCGCAGTTCGTTGTTTCTTAACATCAAATGACCCGTCATGCAATAATTTGCGCCGCCCGCCGCCAACCGTCGTCTCTGCGGATGCATCCTATCTTTACCAGCCATAAGCGTTAGTCGGAAACGCGGAGGCATCCATGAATTCCCGCATCCTGAATTCCCATAGAAGGCTGCATTTCGCAGTTCTAGTGGCCGGCGCAGCGTTGCTGCTGGCGGGCGGAACCGCCCACGCCCAACGTGACAGGAACTGTCCTGCGCGCATGCGGCAAGCCCAGCAGGATCTCTCGCAAGCCATGCGGCGCTACGGTATGAATAGTCCCGAGGCGCAACATGAGCGCGATGAGCTGCAAAATGTCGCCGAAAGTTGCGGCTATGCTCGCGGCGGGAACGGCTACAACGATGGCGACCGCGACGATCGCGGCCGGGACAATCGTTCCTACTCGAACGGCGACCACAGTTATAACGGCGGCTACGGCGGCGGTTCTTACGGCCGGGGTGACAATCCCGCCTACGATATCGGCTATCGCGACGGTCAGGCTGTCGGCCAGAAAGATCGCCAGCAGGGCAAGGCCTTCCGCCCCGACAAAAACGATCAGTACGAAGACGCCGACCACGGCTACAACAAACAGTACGGAGACAAAAACCAATATAAGAGTATGTACCGCGACGCCTTTCAGCGCGGCTACCAGGACGGCTACGGCCGCCG
>PLJR01000295.1 GCA_003140295.1 Acidobacteriota bacterium | reverse complement strand
ATTGTACGCTAAGGTCCGTTCTTAATGCAAGGGGGTCGTTTTCAGCCGACTGAACAAAGCCCAAATAAAAACTGCAAGCGTTCGTCGCGCTGTAGTCTACCGCTGCGTCTCCGTTATCCAAAGTTATTAAATCTTAAGCCGAGGTACACAAAATGTCGCCTTTCCCTCCTCCTGATCCCTGGTTTGTCCCCGTAGATTAAACGACTTTCTGAGGAGGGGGCTCTAGTACGCTAGTACCCCCTCTTTAAAAGTCAATTCGTAGTAGAATGGCTGCCGTCATGGTAGCCATATTTCGAATGGTCGAATTTGCTGGAGTTGCGCTCCAGTGTGTCCTTCTATGGCGCCTCGGCCGTGGAAGAATGTGGCGCATCTACGGAGGCTTTTCCCTCTTTGCGTTATGGTTACTCCTCCGTTCGCTCGCTTTGTACACCGCCCAGGCCCTGCTGTCACGGGCTGAATACCGCGCCGTCTACTGGCAAACTGACATCATAGATTTGATCCTCCGCTTTCTGCTCGTCTGGGAAGTTTTTCGCCATACCTTTCCAAAGGCTTCCGGTTTACACAAAATCGTATCCAAGGGGTTCACCGTTGCCGCTTTCGGCTTAGTCATATTTTCCGTCGGAGCCGTTTGGAGTTATGAGGCCTACTCCAGATTTCATTCCGTATATCCGGCGATCGAGCGAAGCTTCGGTTTTGCGCAGGCTGTTATGATCCTGGGATTGTTGCTGACGGCACGCTACTACGGTGTGCAATTGGGACGCAACGTCCGGGGAATTGCGGTGGCCTTTGGAGCGTGGTCGTCCCTGTCTACCGCTAACAACGCGATGATCGATTTGCGGCACTCATTCCTTCCTTACTGGCAATTCCTGCTGCCCGTAAGCTGCGTCGCCATGTTTGCGCTTTGGATATGGGCGGTCTGGGTGTACGAGCCCAACCCCGCCATAGCGGCGCTGGACGCGACGGATCTCTCATCAGATCTAGACAAGTGGACAGAAGATTGGGATCAGGCAAACTTGAGGGTCCGGAGGGTCATTCATCCATGATCGAACTTATACTTTTCACGACCGTCGGCCTGGGTTTGTTGACCGGCTTTTTGGCGCTGGGGTTTCAGGGTCCTCCCCATACGGGAGCCGACCGTTCTGTGCTGACGGCGGTAGGTCAGATGGTCCGGCTGGAAGGACTGGCCTTTACAAATACGGGCGGGTTGCTCGACGACTCTGAATACCGGCTGCTGTGTTCTAATTTGTATTTAAAGGAAGTCGCCAAGCGTTTTCGCAAAGAGCGCCAGGAACTGGCTATCATTTGGATTTCGATGCTGCAAGCAGATTTGCGAACCCTACTGAGGTTTCATCGATTTCTGATCCGCCGCGGCGCTTCGGCACAAGTTCAGGAGGAGTTGCAGATCCTGGGCACCTACGTTGCGTCGGTCGTTCTGTTGAGCATACTGAAGACCTCAATCCACGCGGTAGGTCCTTTCGCCATGTCCACGACCACCCGGCGCGCCCGGGGAATGGTCGACAAAATGTCTTACGCTGCTGCGCACACGCTCGGTCGGATACCATCAGCCGGATGGCCTGAACTTGAGCGCAGCTGGGGCAACGGTCTGGCGTAGGCTATAAAAGGTTGCCGCGGCGAGGTCCTTGTTTTCCAAACGTGGGCACTTCCCTCGTAAGTGCCGGTCGTCGCGGTTTAAACTGGTATCCTCGCGCCAACTTGCTGCGAAAGATTGGTTACTCACTCCCCCGGGTCGCTTTTTTCTTCGCAATCTCGGCTATCGATTCGCTGATAAACGCCAGATGGCTGCGCGTGTAGCCTTCCAATTCGGCGGAGCACTGTTCGGAAATCTCCGCGGTTTTCCTCGCCAGCAGATCGCTTATTTGTTCGCCGGCCGATTGCACCAGTGCCTCGAGCCGGCCATGCGTGCTCAGCTCGCACTGCTGCGAAAGCTGTTGCAACGCTTGGCCGCGGTTGTCGATGATGCCGGCGGATTTCGCTCCCAGTTCAATCTCCGCGACCGCCATGCGTTCGCTGGCGCTGTCGTCGAATTGCTTCACAAACGCCGCCAGTCTTTCCTGCATTTCCGTTGTCGTCCGTTCCGCCTCGCCTTGCAGGAAATCCTCGAACTGGTTGCAAATGGCCAGCGACTTTACTTTGAGATTGTCCTGGCAAGCTGCCAGATGGTCCCGCGCGGTCTGTACCTCCTCGAGCAGCGGCACAAGTTGGCCGCGCAGCCGTATCAGGCATTGGTCCACCGCCGCCGTGCGCGACTCATTCATGCTGTCCTGCAGGCGTTCGATAGTATGGACAGCCATGCTCTCGACCCGCTGGCTCACTTCGGTGCCATGCGCGGCGATGTTCAGCGCGGCGCATTCTGTATCCTTCTCGATCTTGGCAAGCCACCTTTCACATATGCCGCGAGCTTCCGCCTCCTGCATTTCTTTCAGGTCCGCCAGGGCCTGCAGGGTCAATTCTTTTTTCGAAGTGGCAATCACTGACTCGAGCGTGCTGTATGCTTCGCGCCGCAATTGCGCGCGAAACTCGTCGAGCACCCGGTTCTTATCGGCCACGATCACGGCCGTGGCAGCCTCCGAGGCCATCATCTGAATTTGCTCGCCCAGGCCGGCCATCAGCAGCCCCAGCGATGCCATTTGGTTTTCGGACGGCTCCGCGACCCGCATCGCGCGGCGGGGACCGGATGGTTCGGGCCTCCGGGTCAAAGACCAATCCTGCGGCGGTGAAGCCACACCCCAAATATTGCCGGGCGGTTCGAGTTCGACGGCGACCTCGAAAACCGGTTCCTCTCCCGTGGCCAGCGCGTTCAGCCACTTCACGCGTGCTCGGCTGGTGGCCGCGGATGCGCCTGCTTCGGGCTGATTCACCTCCAGGTACACGACGTCGCCGGGGACTAGCTCGTACTTGGTGCGATACCTGCACCCGTGGTAGCTGACGGCCAGAGTCGAAACCAGCTCCTGATAAGGCTCCTGCGACAAATTGGCGCCGTGTACCGTGATGGGAATCGCGCGATCGATCCGAGTGCTGCGGCGTTGTTCGATAAATGCCAGTTGAGCGTTGGACACCGAAACCTCCGTGGATTCAATCAATTCGTTAGGTTGACTCAAAATGATACGGCACGCCTGCCACCGTTGGTCAGAGCAGATGGCCGCCTGTAACCGAGAAGTCACTAACGGGGCGGGGAGAGGCCATTCAGGCTGCCCGTTCAGAGAACCCCGCCTGTCAACGAGCAACGCGTTCAGTGAGGGATGATGGTGCTCGGCAAACAGAAGTTATCTTCCCCAATCACTGCTGGTTCCCTCTTACTTCTTCGGCACCCCGTTCCGTACGTTGTTCCGAACCCCTCGTATCAGCGGCAGCTTCAGCGTTTTTCCCGGTTCCAGATGGCCCGGGTCCGCGAGCCCGGGATTGAGCGCACGAATCTCCTGGAGCACTTCGTAATCGAAATGCCCGACGTACTGCGCGCTCAACGCTTCTACGGTCTGATTGGGCTGCACCACAACGCTCAGCGACGCAGCGTTGCTATAGCTCCTCGGCTCAGCCTGGTAAGCCGTTGGCTCAGCCGCGCGAGGTTTCGCAGCCAGCAAATGGGGCAGGTGCGCGATGAACATGGCGAACACGCTGGCCAGCAGCACAATCGTGGAAATCCCTACATAGGTCCAGCGCGAGGATTTCTTCCAGGGCGCGCTGATGCGCAGCGCCAACTGGCTGTGGAGAGCTGCGGCATAAAAGTTGTGCTGCGCGGCGTTGACCGAATTGTGCCGCGGCGAGGCCTCCACCGCGGCGCTATCGGCCAACCTGCGGACCGGGATATTGACAGGAACCTCTGCCGCGGAAACAATGCAGTCGGCGTCGGGAGTCGTGCTTACAGTGGCACTGATAGTGGCACTCACGACAGGCGCGCTGCTCCGGGGCGGCCGCTTCCCCCAATGAAGATCATCAATGGTGCTGGCCGCCTCGATCATGGCGGCTTTGAGCGTGGAATCTACCGAAGATGCGATCGCGTTTTCGGCTACCTGCTGCAACTCCGCCAGCAGGTTGCGCAACTCCTCCTGGGCCGCATGCGTGCGCTTGTCCGCAGGCGTCATCGCGCGCGGCTCGAGCGGCCTCGGAGGAGACATTGCTTCAGCGCTTGCTGTCTGAGACAAATCCATGGTCTATTCAAATCCTTTGCGGGCTACCAACATGCACGAATATTTTTGGCTGGTACAGCGAGACTAACATCGCGGCGGAGTGAGCGCAGGTTCGTGGCGGCACCGTGTCGCGAGAACGACAACGCCCTAAGACACGGGTCCGGGCTCTACTTGGAGCCCGCGTAATAAGGTAGTCCGGGCTCTACTTGNNCGCAACAAACCTCCACGCAACGTAAATCGAATCCGTGGCCTCGGCGTCCATCGCCCGATGCGCATGTTTCCACTTGTCGCGCGGCACGAAACGCCGCAAAAGGGAAGGTTTGACACAGTTTCGGCCTGCGGCCAGAATACGGCATGCCTTTGGACCGCACCGCACAGGCTCAGCGGCATTTGCAGCGTGCTTACCGGGCACAGATGGAAGGGGACTACGACCGCGCGGTAGAACTCTACCGGCAATCACTTGCGCTGCATCCCACTGCCGAAGCCCACACTTTTCTCGGTTGGACGTTCCACTTTCAAGGGAAGATCGACGAGGCCATCGCGGAATGCAAACGCGCCATCGAAATCGATCCCGAGTTTGGCAATCCCTACAACGATATCGGCGCCTACCTGATCGGCCTCGAACGCTATGACGAAGCCATTCCCTGGCTCGAGCAGGCCATCGTTGCAAAACGCTACGAACCGCGCCATTTCCCGTACTTCAATCTCGGACGCGCCCACCTCGCCAAAGGCTCCATCAACCGGGCTCGTGAATTATTTAAGCAAGCGCTCGAGATCGAACCGCGATACGCGCTGGCGCGCCAGGCACTCGAACAGTTGCGCCGCATGGTGAACTGACCGGCGAGGGACGTCGAAAACATCGCGACGTAATCGCCTCCAGAACACGCTCCGAGACGCGATCGGCCTTCCCTCCACGCTAGAAAGCGCACTTCACCGCATCAATCGACCTGCCGCGTCAGTCCACGCTCAGTCCACTTGAAGCGGTCCAATTAATTTAAAGCTCAGCCGGGTCTCGGCAGGGATCACAATGCCGCGATTGCCCGTCAGCGCTGCGCCCGCCGTACCCGCTCCGCCGCCCGCGGCCGCGCCAATGGCCGCTCCTTTGCCGCCTCCGGCGATAGCACCGATGATGGCGCCGGCAGCCGCACCACCACCAACGCCAATGGCCGTTCTCTCGCCACGGCCTTTGCCCGCTGATTTGACGGTCGTGGTGTGCAGCGGATAATTCCGGCCATGCAAGTTAATCGATTTGAGCGCAACCACCAGCTCGGCGCCACCTTTGAACCTGCCCGCCGATTTCGCCTCCGTCACTTCTCCGGAGACTCTTGCGCCCGACGGAACAACTTCCTCGCCGTGCTCCATAACCGGCCTGGCCAGCGACGCATCGAAGCGATCTCCCGGATTACTCGTCTCGGAATCCAGAGATTGATCGAGCGTCACCGTTATCGTCGTGCCGGCGTCCAACACAATCGGAGGCGGTGGCGCAGGCGCCGGTTCAGTTGCCGCCGCGGGTGCGCCGGACGGTGCGGCGTTGCCGCCGGAAGAATTCGCCGAATTGGGACTCGAGCCGCACCCCCACAAGCCGATCAAGACAACCACCGCCAGCACGCGAAAAACATTTACATAGCGCATGATGTTCCTCCCGCATCAAGAAGGCTTAGCGCAAGCGCAACGAAGCCCGATATGCACGGCCGCATTGACACGCGCCAGATTCCGGCCAATCACAGCGCTGTGTCATCGAGTCTCTCCGATCCCGGCTTTTCCCTATTGTATAAGGAGCGGAATCGTCGGGTATTGATGAGATGAGTGGAGGTGCCCTTTCGTTAAATAATTGTGGCGGGGTCTGGTGAAATCAGTCCGCTCGAGCGGCTTGGTGACGCCCGACTGAGGCTCGCGTGATGGATCAAGAGCAGACGCCGCATTCGGTAGGGAACTGCACTGGAGCCGAAGTCGGCCCCGACCGCTGCGAGCCATGCGTGACATTCCCCGGGGAGTACCCGCCTATTGGAGGCGCTGAAGTGAAATCCTAACGATCTGCGTAGTAACCGTCTCTGCTCTGCACGGTCAGGTCCTTCTGTTTGGTGGCGAGATGAATTTTGTGGTATCCGGGCGTGACATCCGCTGAAGGCGTGTAGCCGATGCTGTATTGATTGCGAAGTTCTTCGGCGATGCTGCGGTAAATATCCCCGATAGGCTGCTTCTTTGATACTTCAAAAAGTCGCCCGCCCGTTTCCTTGGAGATACGCTCGAGAATCTTTTTGCCGTCCGGGCGTTCTTCCTGCGGGAATCTGCGCCCCCCTCCTCCGCGGCGCCCGAATCCTGGGCCTCCAAAACTGAAGGGGCTTTGGTTTTGCTGCTCGTCGGCAAACAGAATGGAATACACCACGGTGTCCGCACGCTGCGCGGTCATGATGGCCTCTTCCAGCGTTTCCTTACTGCCGTGGTCTACGCCATCGGAGAGAATGATCAGCGCCTTGCGCCCTTTTTGTTTCTTCATCACCTCGTCCGACGCCAGGAAAGCCGCATCGTAGAGCAACGTGCCGGCGCCGCCAAAGCGCTGTCCCTGGCCTGGGCCCCCGCGTCCCTGGCGCCCTCCTCCATATCCGCCGTTCCCCCCGCCACCGTTGCCGCCGCCGGCGTTCCCGCCTCCGCCATTGCCACCCCCGCCATTTCCATTGGTTTGGCTGAATTGCGGCCGGGGCGCCTCGAGTAATTGCAGCGCCTTGGCGATCTTTTCCTGCGAAGAGGTCACGTCCTGCAGCAGCTCGACTTCGCGATCGAAATGAATGACGAACGCTTGATCCTTGTCCCGCAGCAGGTCGTCCAGAAAACTCTGGCTCGCCGCGCGTTCCTGATCGAGCACGCGCCTCTGGCTCTCGCTCGTATCCACGAGCAGCCCCAGCGTCAGCGCCAGATCGGTGTCCCTGGTGAAATAAGTAATCGGTTGCGCGTGCCCGTCTTCCTCCAGCGTAAAATCGTCCTTCCCCAGGTTGGAAACAATTTCGCCATGCTTATCGCGAACCGTGGCCAGCACCGTAACAACTTTTACTTCCACGGAAATTTTCGGCTGCTGCTGGCTGCCCAATTCAGGCGCGGGCAGCAGCACCAGGATCATTAATAGCGAGAGCCAGGGCAATAGCGGAAGCCAGGGCGGAAGTTCCCTTGGCCCGGCCTTGCGCTGCTCCAGATTATCTTGCGGAAGCATTATGGTGGGCCAGACTAAGTTCTTGCCGCAGGCTGGCGGCTTGCGCTTCGTTCCGCGAAACGGTTGCATTATCTTTAGCATTAAGAACATCACTTGCTTAAACGTTATTTCGACGAACTCACTACCGGAGTTTCCCTCGTGGGATGCGTTTATCTATTACGTCGTTGCGCGGGCGTGGCCGATCGTGCAGGAAGGTCCCCGACGTTTGGCGGGTGGGGAAGTTGTAAATCAAGACTACGGCTTTCATTATCAATCTTCGCGCCGATCTGGAACGCTCCGCCAACATCATGCTCCACCCAATCGGAGGTGGCGAGCGGCGTAGCAGGACAATCGGCAGGATCCCAGACAAGCTCGCCCGCTTTGTGCTCTATCTTCGATGGATCCAGCTCGAAGAGCCGCCGTTCATGAATTTCAACCAGCAGAAACCGGTTGCCCATCTGCAGCAGCAACGGATCCGTCTTCCGACCCGCCTGATAAACACCCCAATCTTTCACAGGCGAACCATTCACGCGCAACAGCGCATCGTCGATCACCTTCCACGCAACAGCCTTACTTTTAGCCGCGACCTCTCCGCCAGTGCCGCAGACCATGCCGAACGCCGCCAGCAAAAGTAAAAGTGTTGCGGCGGAAAAATGCCACCTGGACGTGCCGCATTTTCTGGCCAGCCACNNGAGTGCCAGCCGCGAGCCGCATCGGAATCGCACCGCATATTCAGTTATCCTCGTGTGCCAACTACGATGTTACTGATTCCACGTTGGTTGCATCATCCGGATATCAGTTGCGCGGGTTAGGCCTTCTGCAGAGTCCGTCGCCACTTATCTTGCGCGGATGGCATCGGTCATTCTCAGTTCGAACCGAGCTTGACTATCGTATTTTGTTCGCCTTGCTGTTACAATCCGTTCGAAAGGGGTTTTCGAATGCCTGAATACGAATCTAGATTACACAGCGCCATAAGAAGGATGATTGAGCGCAAGATGACGGTCAACAGTTTCGTTACTCATGACGGCAGGATGATCCATAACGTGAATGGATACAATTTGACAGCCGACCAGGTTCTGGAGCTTGATTCGAAGAACCAAGTTACCCCTTGGGGCATCGTCGAATACGTTAAGCACAACTTCTAACCGATAAGCACGAGTTCGCCCGGCGCATGGAGCTCTTACTCGGCGCGATCATCGCGGTCCTCTCATTCTTCCTCGGTGCTGTGTTTAGTCCGTATCTCACAGGCTACGCCACGAAGAAAGGCGAGAAACTTGCCACCCACGACGACATCGACAAGCTTGTGGATCAGGTGAAGGCCGTCACTGAAGCGACGAAAAAGATCGAAGCGGAAATATCGAGCTGTTCGAAGCGGCGAGAAAAATATCCGATTGCTTTTTCAGAATCAAAGGTCTTTCATTGCCGCTGGTATCAGAGCACGGATCAGTTCGCCCTTTGGACCAAACTCTTTTGGCAAACCGTCTAAAGCGTGGCTTAACCTTCCTACTGAATCAGAACCTAGCGTTGCACCATCTCTCAGTAGGTCCTCAATTGACCTCATGGAAAGCCCGACGAGATGAACCACATTCATCGCAAGAGTCAATTCAAATAGGGAAATATAGTCTCGCAAGATAGTGCTCTTAGGCTCACGATGGGCTTCGCGAACCTTGATTTCTAATCGAAGGACATCGACCCGAAGCCATTTGAGGTCCCGCTTGATTTCTTCGTCAAGATTGATAGCGATCTTTCCTGCATGCTCCCGAAGATTGCCCATTTCCTCACGGATATCCGAGACCAATTTTTCCTGGGAACTGGAAATCTCTTTGATCTTGTTTGACAGCAACTCATTGAGTTTACTCCGGCTCGAAGACATCTCCTGTTCGACGAAAATTGTGAGTTCAGTTCGGAGATTGTTCAAATCTCTGTCATATACTTTGAAATTTGTGTACCAACTAAATCCCGCCAGAAGNNATACTCCAAGAGACCAATAGACTGTATTTTGCATCCTCTCGTCATATTCACGCACCAATTCCAGTTCCGCTTTAAGAGCAGCTTCTTGACCGGAAGGGTTGTTGACGACTGAGGTCTGTGCCGCAGGATTTTCTTGCGTTTGAGCGCGGGCTGCGAGGACGAAAGAACACGACAGGATTGTCATTACTAAAAATGCTCGCACAATTCCTCCACATAAAACCTGTTGAGCGTAGTCGGGAGAGTAAACCGCAGTACCCTACTGNNAGCTTCTTTTCAAGAAGGTAAATCAGCATCTTTGCTCGCGCGTCGGCTTCCGTCTCGCCCCACACCCGAGCGAAGTCATCGTCCTTACTCCAAAAACACTTCCAATGCCAACGCTCGGGGGCATCGTCCTTAAATTCATCAGGGAAATATCTCCAGCTTGTAACCGCATCCTTGGGCAATATCTCTCCAAGTTCAGCAGCGGTGAAAGCAGACGCCTCTATTTGTCCCTTCGAACTCATATAGCGAGAATTGTGCGTCACAAGATACGGTTCACTTGTTCCCATTTCTCTGTCTTCGTCACTTTTCCAAAAGAAAAAGCTTGCCCGCTTTACGCGGAGTTCTTTGAGCCTTTTCGCTAGTTTTAACGAGNNACGAGCACACTTGGTCTTCCAATTTCATCCCTTTAATCAAACCACACCCACAGAATGCTGCAAGGGGGCATGCGGACACACATTTAGCGCACGTATATACACATGTAACAAAATTACACGTGTAACGTAGTTTATTCAGTGAGAGAGAGGTGGAGGCGGGGGGAGTCGAACCCCCGTCCGAAAAGCGCTACGGCCCGAAGACTACATGCTTATCGCATTCGATTTGTTTCGCCGGCCGCGCTTGGAACGCGCAAGACGCGCTGCTGGCTAGTCCGATGTTTCTCGCCGTGCAGCCACGGACCGAGGCCACCCGGCCAGCCCACTGTGTGACGCCTCGATCCAAGCCCGTGGGCGAAGCTTGGGGAAACGGGCTACGCTAGGTTTTTCTAGGCAGCCAAAGCCAACTCAGTGTTGGCAGTTCTAGTTTTCCACCCGATTAAGGGCAGGTGGCGCCCTGCATGCCTTCGGGTCGCGACAGCTTCCGTCGAAACCGTGTCGCCCCCTTGGATAA
>PLJR01000300.1 GCA_003140295.1 Acidobacteriota bacterium | reverse complement strand
ATGCCGTACATCACGGCTTCGATCATCCTGCAATTGATGACCGTAGCGTGGCCCTATCTCGAGCGGCTGCAAAAAGAAGGAGAGCTCGGCCGACGGAAGATCACGCAGTACACCCGCTACCTGACGATCCTCCTGAGCATCGTGCAGTCGCTTTCGATCGCCTTCACGTTGCAGCGCCAGGCGGGGCCGAACGGGTCGCCCCTGGTGTACAACCCGGGCGTCGGATTTACGCTGATGACCATTCTGACGCTGACGACCGGTTCGGCATTCATCATGTGGCTGGGCGAGCAGATCAGCGAGCGCGGCGTAGGCAATGGAATGTCGCTCATCATATTCGCCGGCATCGTCGTGGGTCTGCCGCGCGGAATATACGATTTGTACACCAAGGTTTCGACGGCGCAATGGGGGCCATTCACCGGCCTCGCGGTGATTTTGCTGATCGGCGTGATGCTCGTGGTGATCGGATTCATTGTGTTCGTGGAGGGCGGCCAGCGGCGCATTCCGGTGCAGTATGCCAAGCGCGTGGTGGGCCGGCGCGTCATGGGCGGGCAGATGAGTTACCTGCCGCTGCGCGTAAACGCTGGAGGCGTGATACCTCCGATTTTTGCCAGCTCGCTGCTGACCTTTCCAGGCACCATCGATCTGGTCATCGGCAAGCGCTTTCCGACGTTTGACCGCATGTCGAAGGCCCTATCCTGGGGAGAGCCGCTGTACACGTTCATTTACGTAATACTGATCATCGCGTTCGCTTTCTTCTACGTGGGCATCGTTTTTAATCCCAGCGAGCTGGCCGACAATATGCGCAAGTACGGAGGATTCATCCCCGGAATCCGGCCCGGGCGCAACACCTCCGAGCACATCAATCGCATTTTGCGGCGGCTGACGTTTGTCGGCGGCGTCTACCTGGCGGCCGTCTGCCTGCTGCCGGAATGGATGATTGCCGGCGTGCACTTGCAGCACCTTCCCGGCGCCCTGGGCACCTGGTTCGATAACCACATGTGGCGGTTCGTCCTCGAGGGCCTGAACATTTCGTTTTACTTCGGCGGCACCTCGCTGCTGATCNNGTGCAGCAGATCGAGGCGCAGCTCGTCATGCGCAATTACGAGGGCTTCGTGAAAAAGGGCAAGCTGCGGAGCCGCAGATAATATGGCTGACGCGCGCGCGCGAGGATTGGGGCGCGCGGTGATTTTTCTTGGACCTCCAGGGGCGGGCAAGGGTACCCAGGCCAAGCAGATCGCCAAGCACTACGGCGTGCCGCACCTTTCGACCGGCGACATGTTTCGCGAGCTTGTGGCGCGGGACACTCCGCTCGGCAAGCGCGCCAAGCCCATCATGGACCGCGGCGATCTGGTGCCCGACGACATCGTCCTCGAAATGGTCGCGGAGCGCGTTTCGCGGCCCGACACTGCGCGGGGATTCGTGCTCGACGGGTTTCCTCGAACGCTGCCGCAGGCGGAGAAGCTGGACGAGATTTTGCAGGCGCGTTCGTGGGGCCAGCCTCTGGTCGTGCACTTTGTCGTCGATCCGGGGCAACTTGTGCGGCGGCTGACGGGCCGGCGCATCTGCTCGGTGGGCGGCGAGATTTATAATATCTATGACCAGCCCCCGAAAGTGGAGGGCCGCTGCGACAACGATGGCGGCCCATTGATCCACCGGGCTGACGATCGCGAGGAAGTGATTGTGGAGCGGCTGGCCGCTTACCAAGAACAGACGCGGCCGCTGGTTGATTACTATCGCAGCCAGGGTGTGCTGGTGGACGTTGACGGCATGCAGCCGCCCACCACGGTCACCGCGAAAGTTCTCGAGATTCTCGAGCGCGGCCAGGAAACGCACAGTTCGCCGCCAGAAAGTTCTGCAGCCGCGAACCAAGTGAGCCAGCGCTACGAAAGATGATCGTTTGCAAATCATCCACGGAGCTTCAGACGATGCATCGCGCCGGCCTGATCGTCTGGGACGTGCTGAATGGGTTGCGCGAGGCGGTTCGCCCGGGGGTAACGACGCTCGAGCTTGAAAAACTCGCCGAACGCCTCACCACCGAACACGGGGCGCGGTCGGCATTCAAAGGCTATCGCGGCTACCCCTGCGTGCTTTGCGCCTCGGTGAATCAGGAGATCGTGCACGGGATTCCGTCCGCCACGCGGCGCGTCAAGGAAGGCGACGTGATCTCGCTCGATTTTGGCGTCGAGCTGGAAGGCTATTTTGGCGATGCAGCGGTGACGGTCCCGGTCGGCAAAATTTCACCCGAGGTGGAGAAGCTTTTGCGCGTTACCCGCGAATCGCTGGACCTCGCGATCGAAAAGGTTCGGCCGGGGAACCGGCTGAGCGACGTTTCGTCCGCGGTGCAGACCTGGGTGGAACAGAATGGCTTCTCGGTAGTGCGCGAGTTCGTGGGCCACGGCATCGGAACCAAGATGCACGAGGAACCGAACGTTCCGAATTATGGCGAGCCGGGCCACGGTCCGCGCCTGGAAGAAGGCATGGTGTTTGCAATCGAGCCAATGGTCAATGCGGGCGCCCCTGACGTGAAGGTGTTGGGCGACCGCTGGACGGCAACCACGGTCGATGGCAGCTATTCGGCCCACTTCGAGCACACCGTCGCGGTCACCGCGAACGGACCGTGGATTTTGACCCGGCCTCGTGAAGTGACGGGGGCATCCTGGTAGCAGTTTCTCGGGAGCGTATGGCCAAGCGTCCGCAGCCAGAAAAGAAAAAAGGCGATTCCGGCAATTCCAAGGAAGACGCCATTGAAGTCATGGCTACGGTGATTGAGCCGCTGCCGAACGCGATGTTTCGCGTGCAGCTCGAGAATAAGCATCAGGTGCTCGCGCACATTTCCGGCAAGATGCGGAAGAATTTCATTCGCATCCTGGCAGGCGATCGCGTGGCGGTTGAGCTTTCGCCTTACGATCTGACGCGTGGCCGGATCGTGTATCGCTATAAATAGTGTATCGGTATAAATAGGCGGCACGGGCCGCACGGGTGCGGGCTCTACTTGGAGCCCGCGTAATAAAGGAAACGGAGCGGAACGATGAAAGTGCGGGCTTCGGTAAAGAAGATTTGCGATAAGTGCAAGGTCATACACCGGCGCGGCGTGGTGCGGGTGATTTGCAGCAACCCGAAACACAAGCAGCGCCAGGGATAGCGAGGGCATAAATGGCACGTATTGCCGGCGTAGATTTGCCGCCACAAAAGCGTTTGTGGGTGGGTCTGACCTCGATTTACGGCATTGGGCAGGAGCGGGCGCGCTCGATCTGCGCGAAGGCCGACGTGGATCACACCAAGAAAATCAAGGACCTCACGGAAGAAGAGGTCAACCGCTTGCGGCAGGCGATCGAATCCGAAGGGCGCGTCGAGGGCGATCTTCGGAAAGAGATTCAGATGAACATTCGGCGCCTGATAGAAATCCAGTGCTACCGCGGCCTGCGGCACCGGCGCAATCTGCCGGTTCGCGGGCAGCGCACCCACACCAACGCGCGCACCCGCAAAGGCCCGCGCAAGGGTGCGGTGGCCGCGAAAAAGAAGACCATGGCCCGCAAGTAAGCCTGCCCAACAGTTCGACAGAGGGCGCAGTTCGATAGAGAGGGGAACGCGGTGGCAAAAGAACCAAAAACGCAGGACGGGGCGCCGCAGCCAACCGGGAAACCGGCGGCCAAGCGCAAGAAAGAGTTCAAGAAAAAGCGCGAGCGCCGGATCGTGCCTCACGGCTTCGCCTGCATTCAGGCGACGTTCAACAATACCATCGTCACGATTACGGCGCCCGATGGCCGTGCAGTCTGCTGGTCTTCGGCGGGTTCGATTGGATTCAAAGGGTCGCGCAAAGGGACTCCTTATGCGGCCCAGCAGGCTTCCATGACGGCTGCGGGAGTGGCGCGCGACCAGTACGGAATGAAAAGTATTGAAGTGCGCGTCAAGGGACCAGGATCGGGTCGCGAGTCCGCGGTTCGTGCGCTGGCCGCTTCCGGTTTGCACATCGTGCACATAAAGGACGTCACGCCGGTTCCCCACAATGGATGCCGGCCTCCCAAACGTCGCCGCGTCTAGCGGATACGTTACGGGCGCTTGGCTGCAACACCACGATTCGCGAAAAAGGAGAAAACGAAGTGGCAAGACACCGGGAAGCGGTTTGCCGGCTGTGCCGCAGGGAAGGCCAAAAGCTTTTCCTGAAAGGCCTGCGGTGTTTCACCGAAAAGTGCGCAATCGAGAAGCGGAACTTCGTACCTGGCCAGCACGGGCAGGCGCGCCGTTCGAAAATGGGCGGTTACGGCTTGCAGTTGCGCGAAAAGCAAAAAGTCAAGCGCACCTACGGGCTGCTCGAGCGGCAGTTCCGCAATTATTTCCATAAGGCGGAGCGCGCCAAGGGGCCCACGGGTGAGAACCTGATCGTTATGCTCGAGCGGCGCCTCGACAACGCCGTGTGGAGAAGCGGCCTGGCCAGTTCACGCGCCCAGGCGCGTCAACTGGTCCTGCACGGGCACGTGCTGGTAAACGGACGCAAAGTGAACATACCCTCGTGCCTGGTGAGTGTGGGCGAGGAGATCATGCTCAAACCCAAGATGCACGGCAATACCATGATCCTCGAGGCGCGCAACGTGGCCCAAAGCCAGAATACCGCGCCCTGGCTCGATATCGACCGTGACAATTACAAGGCGCGCGTCGTCGCCTTGCCGAAGAGAGAAAACGTTCAGACGCCGCCGTTCACCGAGCAACTGATCGTCGAGCTTTACTCCAAGTAGCGCTGGCAACACACCTGCGGCGGCGGAAATAGCGCAGGCCGCACCAAAAAAATTGAGAAATTTGAGTCGTTTCTCCGCGTAGCGGGGAGGGAGGAAGCAACAATGTGGAAAGGTTTTCAAAAACCGAAGCGGCTAGCGGCGGAACCTGAGTCGCTGACCGATAAGTTCGGAAAGTTTTCAGCGCAGCCGTTTGAGCGCGGCTGGGGCACCACGGTGGGGAATGGATTGCGGAGGGCTCTGCTCAGTTCCATCGAAGGCGCCGCCATTACCGCGGTGAAAATCGAGGGAGTTTTGCACGAATTCAGCTCGATTCCCGGCGTGGTCGAGGACGCCACCGACATCATCCTCAATTTGAAGCAGGTGCCGCTCAAGCTGAACACCGATCAGGCCAAAACCATCACGCTCAATGCGGAGACCCCCGGAATCATCACCTCGGCAATGATCGAGGAAGACGCGGACTTCGCGGTTCTGGACAAGAGCATTTACATCGCGACCGTCAGCGAAGGCGGAAAGATGCAGCTCGAGATGCGCGTCAAGAACGGGCGCGGCTACGTGGGCGCCGACCGCAACTTCGACGAAGANNCACATGAGCATCTTCATCAACTTCGAGGAGCAGACCGATCTGCCCGAAGAGGCGGTGGAATCCTACAACGATCCGCGACTGGAACATCTGGACCGCTCGGTTGAGGAGCTCGAGCTTTCCGTACGCTCCTACAACTGCCTGAAAAACGCCAATATTCAGACGATTCGCGAACTGGTGCAGAAGACCGAAAACGAAATGCTCAAGACCAAGAATTTCGGCCGGAAGTCTCTTAACGAGATCAAGGAAATCCTCACCAGGATGGGCTTGGGTCTGGGTATGAAATTCGACGAGCATGGCCGCATCATTTGGCCGCCCCTTCCGAGCCAGACGGCGCCGCCTACACCGGAGGAAACCGCCGGTTTGTAACGGCGTGCCAATCGCATGCGACATCTGAATTCGGGATCGAAACTTGGCCGGCAGCCGGCGCACCGGCGGGCCACGCTCCGCAACCTGGTGACGAATGTCATCGAACGCGAACGCATTACCACCACGGTTACGCGTGCCAAGGCGGCCCGTCCACTCGTCGAGCGGATGATTACGCTCGGCAAGCGAGATTCGCTGCACACGCGTCGTCAGGCTGCTGCGTACCTGATGACGCCGGCGGCCACCAAAAAGCTCTTTCAAGATATCGCTCCAAGGTTTGCCGACCGGGCCGGCGGTTACACCCGTATTATTCACGCGGGTTTCCGCATCGGTGATGGCGCGCAACTCGCCATCCTCGAGCTGCTTGGTTCCAAGCTTCAGAAAAAGGAAAAGAAAGATCGGGAAAGCAGGGAAAAGTCCGATCCCAAGAATGTGAAGGACGAGGTCTCCGAGGTTTCGGGGAAGGCGGGAAATAAGGCCGGCGTTACCAAATCCAAGGCCTGAGATTCCGGTCAACTCACGGTTGTTCCCAGCCCGCTCTCACTTGAGAGCGGGCTTTTTTGTTGGCTACTTCCCTCGCGAGCAACCAGATCAGGAAAACCGCGGCAGCCGCGGCGGAAGTATCGAGCAGCGCATCCCAGGGCGACGCTTGCCTGCTGGGCACAAAGGATTGGTGGAATTCGTCGCCCGCCGCAAACATAGCGCAGACGACCAGAGTTGCCGACGCCCACCGAACAGTCCATCCACGGCGAGGTCCGCGGACGGCTCGAAACACCAGCAAGCCAAACACAAAATACTCCAGGACATGCGCGCATTTGCGAATGAGGTAGTGCAGCAACTCGAGTGTTGGAGGGCTCGCATGGGGGAATAGCCATTGGAGAAATGGAACCAGCACCCGCGAGGTGCGCTCTTTTGAAAATGTGTCGGTGGAAAACGAGGAGATCAGGCAGGCCCACAAGACAGCCGGAATCCACCGCCAAAAGCGAGACATTCCGAAAGCTACTCGACCTGCCAACTATTCGACCTGCCAACTATTCAACCTGCCCACTATTCGACCTGCCCACTATTCAACCTGATAGTTCGGGGCTTCGCGCGTGATGATGACGTCGTGCACGTGGCTCTCGCGCAAGCCCGCCGACGTGATGCGCACGAAATGGCTGCGCTCCTGCAATTCCTTCAAATTTGCGGCGCCACAATACCCCATGCCGCTGCGCAACCCGCCTACCAGTTGATCCACCAGAGCCCCGAGCGATCCCTTGAATGGCACCCGGCCCTCCACGCCCTCGGGAACCGATTTGCCGCGGTCGGCGGTTTCCTGCGCGTAACGGTCCGCGGAACCCGCTTCCATGGCGGAAAGCGAGCCCATGCCGCGGTAGGATTTGAACGTTCGCCCCTGGTAGAGGATGGTCTCCCCGGGAGCTTCCTCAGTGCCGGCGAATAACCCGCCAATCATCACCACCGATGCGCCCGCGGCAAGCGCCTTCGATATATCACCGGAATATTTAATGCCGCCATCAGCAATGAGCGGAACCCCTGTATCTTTGGCTGCTCGGGTGGCTTCCAGTATGGCCGTGATTTGCGGCACGCCCGCGCCGGTAACGACCCTGGTGGTGCAAATTGAGCCCGGACCGATGCCAATTTTGACGCCATCAACGCCGAGGGAAATCAGGTCGCGTGTGCCTTCGTAGGTAGCCACATTGCCCGCCACCAGCTGCATTTCCGGCAGGCGCCGCTTTACCTCGCGGATGGCCTCCATCACTCTTGTCGAATGGCCGTGCGCGGTATCGATTCCGAGGAGATCGACCTTGGTGCGAGCCAGTTCCACCGCACGCTCGAGAAAATCTCCGGTAGCGCCAATGGCCGCGCCCACGCGCAGGCGCCCTTGTTCGTCTTTGGTGGCCTGCGGATATTCCAGCTTTTTCTGGATGTCTTTGACGGTGATGAGCCCCTTCAGGTGGAAGTCCTTATCGACGACCGGCAATTTCTCGATGCGATGGCGTTGCAGCAGGCGCTCCGCCTCCTCGAGTGTCGTCCCCACGGGCACGGTGACCAGGTTGTCTTTGGTCATTACCGCGCCCACGGTCTGCTCGAGGTTTTTCTCGAAGCGTAGATCGCGGTTGGTCAGGATACCGACGAGGAGGGCGCCGCGCGTCACCGGCAGCCCGGAGACGCGATATTTGTTCATCTGTTCCAGGGCGTGGCGCAGAGAATGCTCCGGCGAGATGGTAACGGGATCGACGATCATCCCGCTCTCGGAGCGCTTCACCCGGTCCACTTCTTCCGCTTGGCGCTCGATTCGCATATTGCGGTGGATCAGGCCCAGGCCGCCCTGGCGCGCGATGGCGATGGCCAGGCGCGACTCGGTGACGGTGTCCATCGCCGCGGAAATCATGGGAATGTTGAGCTCGATCTTGCGCGTCAGGTGCGTGCGCGTGTCGGCTTCCGCAGGCAGGACGGCCGATTTGCCGGGCAATAACAGCACGTCGTCGAATGTCAAACCTTCGGGGATCGAGCCTTCCATCCTGATCTCCTGCGTGAAACTGGACATACTTCGCAGCCCCAAGGCAAGCACTGCGCTTACAGAAAAATGTACATGGAGTGTCGTGCGGTCATGAAGGAATTTCCATTCTAGGCGGCGAAATTGGGTTGGTCAAGCGAACGAACCCTGATTGCGAGACGGAACAACCCAGTAGAACGGCGAAAACGGTGCAGCAGCGTTGCTTGCGTTAGCAGTGTCCGTTCGCGCGTCGGTTTTGGTGGCGTATGATGAGACACGCGCATGAAGCCATTCGTACCCCATCCTCTTTTACGGAACGCGCACTTGATGACTCTCGCGGCAGCGCTGCTGCCCAGGAACACTCGGCGGCTGCCGCGTGCTGAGCCGCGGCTGTTTGAAGTGGAACCAGGCACGAAACTGCTGGCGAAGTGCCATTGGCAACCGCAGCCGCGGGAATCTCCCGCACTCGTGCTGGTACACGGGCTCGAGGGCTCAAGCGAATCGGGGTACATGCGCGGCGCAGCGGAGAAGGCGTTTTGCCGCGGGTTCAGCATCCTGCGAATGAACCAGCGCAATTGCGGCGGTACCGAAGCGCTGACGCCTACCCTCTACAATTCCGGCCTTAGCGAGGATTTTAGCGCCGTGCTTCGCGAACTCATCGAGCGGGATGGGTTGGCCCGGATATTTTTTGCCGGTTATTCCATGGGTGGCAATCTAGTGTTGAAAATGGCGGGCGATTTTGGCGCCGCAGCGCCGCCGCAGCTTCAGGGTGTATGCGGAATATGCCCGACCCTCGATTTGGCTATGTGCGTCGATGCGCTCGATGGGCCGGGAAACGCCTTGTACCAGTGGAATTTCGTCAGGCATTTAAAGGCGCGCATGAAGCGCAAGCTGCGTTTGTTTCCCGGCCGCTTTCGGGTTGACAGGCTCGAGGGCGTGCGCAGCGTCCGCGAATTCGACGATGTGATTACGGCGCCGCATTGCGGTTACCGGGATGCCGACGATTACTACGAGCGCGCCAGCGCCGCGCGCGTGATGCATCGGATTGCGGTTCCCACGCTGATTTTGACGGCGCAAGACGATCCTTTCGTGCCCCTGGCGAGCTTTCAGGGTCACGGAATTACCGCGAATTCCAATATCCAGTTCTTCGCGCCGGAACATGGCGGCCATTGCGGCTTTATTTCCTGTGAAGCGGGAGAAGAGCGATATTGGGCGGAAGCGCGGATCGTGGAATTTTGCGCGGCGTTTTGCGCGGGAAAGACAAACGCGGAAGCTAATCTAAATTCCTCCGCTTCTCAGACACATCCGGTCAAATCAGCATTGTAACGAGGTAGTTTCACTCCATGCGATCTGCGAAGATCGACTGGCCCTGGACGCGAACGTCGATGGCGAGGGGCGGCCGGCTACCTGCCCCCTGCGCCACTTCTCCAGGAACCCAAGCGCCCGCCGGCGTAGTCCCGAATTGCAGGGGATCGTAGACGGTGCCGTCGCAGGAAGCTACCACCATGGGGTGGTTAGCTCGATAGTGGTAGCGGGAAGCAAGCGCGCGAAAATCGGTAATGTAGGTCAGGCGGCAAGTGTGGTAAGGCGCTTCCAAAGAAAATGCCCAATAGGCGCTTGCTCGGCTTGCCGAACCTGGCAACCGGATAATCATGGCGGGAACGCGCGCATGCGTTAGTGGATTGAAGAATTCAAATTCTTTCGCAGACCACGGTTTAGCGAGATCCGCGATTGTGGCGGCTGCCACGTCTTTCCGCGCGGCAGCGGGCGGCCCGAGCAGTGATGTTGGAACATTCGCATTGCTTTGCGCGGGAGCCGAGTCTCTCATTGCTAGTGCTGATTCTGCGCGGTACCGCGCCGCGTGGATCCCAGACCACACCACGCCGCTGACAACGACAACGATTGCCACAGCCAACCACTTCAGCACGTCTGGTTTTTCCCAAATTTGACGCGCGCGAAGCGGTTCGTTCACGCCAGGAATGCGCGGCATCTCCGGCTTGAATTGGGGCTCGACTTGCCGCTCGGCGTGGCGCTCGACCTCGCGCCTGAATGGGCCGGATTGTGACGATGATTCTGTCATTTCACGCTACTAAGAATTAGTTATCTGCGGCGCTGGCCAGAGATGTTCACCAAGTGGCCGGGCCCTGATGTGCATACTCCTGAACATTTGCCAAACACAGAAGCAGATCGAGCAGGCGCGAGCGTTCCTCTGGGGTGTGGGCGGGGCCGCCTTCCGCCAGGAGTTGCACTGTGAAATCGCCCTGCTTTTGCAGCCAGTCCATGGTGCGCGAATCCAGCGTCCGTCCCTTGCGGCGCTGTTCGAGCGCGTTCGCGACGCGAGCGAACGCTTGATCGAGGTAATGATCGAGGCAAATGCCCTGTTGAGCGAGAGTTGCGGGAACGCGGTCCGAGCAAGCGCCGATTTGGCACGTACGTGTCTGGGTCAAAGTAGCCATAGCAATTCAGATAGCAAGCGGGCTTCCAGTGCTTAAGGCTGTCAAGGTGTTTAAATTTAATGACTTGGCGCAGATCAACGACGGGGATGTGAAGACTGGTTAGGTTTGTGGATAGAAAATACCCAGGATGGGAAACGTTAATTTCAGCGAATTAAGTCCCCTTGCCGCAGCATTTTTTGTATTTTTTGCCGCTGCCGCAGGGGCATAGGTCGTTTCGTCCGACTTTGGCTCCTGCGCGCACGGGCTTGGGAGCTTCGGCTTGGGCAGGCCCAGCCTGATATTGCAACTGCTGCTGAACGCGTCTTTGGCGACGCTCGATCTCCCGAGCTTCTTCCTCGGGTTTGGCGGGCTGGATGAGGAAAAGATAGCGAACTGTTTCCACATCGATGCGGCCCATCATTTCTTCAAACAGGATAAAAGCCTCTTTTTTGAATTCGACCAGCGGATCTTTCTGGCCGTAGCCGCGCAGTCCTATTCCCTCTTTCAGATGGTCGAGCGTCAGCAAATGGTCTTTCCACTGCGTATCGACGATGTCGAGAATGATGCGGCGCTCGAGCCAGCGCATCATGGGCTCGCCAAAGAGCGCCTCCTTTTCGTCGTAACGCCGCGTGACTTTTTCGACCAGCAGATCCGCCAGCTCATCATGGGAAAACTTCACCGGGTCGATTCCGGCCACTTTGAGGTCGATCCCAAATTGGTTGAGGACTTCACCGGCAAACTGGGCGATGTTCCACTTGTCGGGGTGTTCCTCGCGCGGGCAGAACGTATCGACCAGGCCGCGCGCCAAATCTTCCGCGATGCCCAGAGCGTAAACTTTCTGGTCCTTGCCTTCGAGAGCCGAGCGGCGAATCGAATAAATCGTTTCGCGCTGCTTGTTCATTACGTCGTCGTACTCGAGCAGGTGCTTGCGAGCCTCGAAGTTTTGCGCTTCAACGGCCTGCTGCGCACTCTCAATGCGGCGAGAAATCAATTTCGACTCGATGGGGACGCCTTCAGTCATGCCCAGGCGATACATCAGGGCCTTAACGCGCTCGCCGCCAAAGACGCGGAGCAAGTCGTCCTCGAGCGAAAGAAAGAAACGCGAGGACCCGGGATCGCCCTGGCGGCCGGCGCGCCCGCGAAGCTGATTGTCGATGCGGCGAGCTTCGTGACGTTCCGTGCCGAGGATGTGCAGCCCACCTAGGGCGATGACCTCGTCGCGCTCAGCTCGGCACTGCTCGACGAACTGATCGTAAATTGGCTTCCATTGTTCTTGCGGAACCTGAAAGATTTTCCCCTCGACCTGGAACAGAACCATGTTCGGGGAAGCGCCGGTACCGTTCCCTTCGGCGCCGACGATCGGGGAGGCCGCCGCAAAGGGGAGCGCCAGCTTGTTTTTAAGGCAGTAATCGCGGGTCATGGCTTCGGGATTACCGCCAAGAAGAATGTCGGTGCCGCGGCCGGCCATGTTTGTGGATACGGTTACGGTGTTCTTGCGGCCCGCTTGCGCGATTACGTGGGCCTCGCGCTCATGCTGCTTGGCATTGAGCACCTGGTGCGGGATGCCGGCCTTCCTGAGCATCGTCGAGAGGAGCTCGGAATTTTCGATGGAGATAGTGCCCATCAGAACCGGCTGGCCGCTTTCATGGAGCTGGCGAATGCCGTTGGCCTTTGAGCCGTCTTCAAGAATCATTCCGTTGACGACCGCCTCATATTTCTCCGCGGTGGTGCGATAGACGACGTCGGAATATTCATGACGGCGAAGATCGCGATTGGTGGGAATGGCCACGACATCCAGTTTGTAGATTTTGTGGAACTCGGCGGCCTCGGTCTGGGCGGTTCCCGTCATGCCCGAAAGCTTCTTGTACATGCGGAAATAATTCTGGAAGGTGATGGTGGCTAGCGTCTGGTTTTCGCGCTCGATCTTTACGGCTTCCTTGGCCTCGACAGCCTGGTGCAGGCCGTCCGACCAGCGGCGTCCCGGCATTTCGCGGCCGGTAAATTCATCGACGATCACCACTTC
>PLJR01000306.1 GCA_003140295.1 Acidobacteriota bacterium | reverse complement strand
GCTCCGCACGGAAAGACTTTCACGAAGTCAGCACCGGACTGCCAGGCGGCGATGATTTCGGTGGGAGTGAGCGCACCGGCCATGACCAAGTTACCTGCTATATGCGCTAATTCGATAATTCGGGGATTGAACCCTGGACTGACAAGAAACTCCGCGCCCGCATCGAGACAGCGACGCGCCGTGTCTACGTCAAGGACGGTGCCCGCCCCAATCAAAACGTAATTGCTAAGCGTGCGGGCCAACTCCGCGATTACCTCGATGGCCCCCGGTACGGTCATGGTGACTTCGACGACGGGAATGCCACCAGCCCAAACGGATTCAGCAGCGGCCAGCGCATCTTTTCGCGAGAAGGATCGAATAACCGGGACGATCCCCACCTCGAGCACGCGTTTTCGAGCCTCCTCGCGGGTCATTTTCATTTTCTCCAACTGTGCGAGTGCTACCGATCTATCCGGCAGCCGATGCCGTTCATAACCTGCAGGACCTCTTTCAAACTGGCCATGGACGTATCGCCGGGCGTGGTCATGGCGAGTGCGCCGTGCGCCGCGCCACATTCCACGGCCCACTGGGGATCCTGGCCGGTCAGAAAGCCGTAGATCAGGCCGGACGAAAACGAGTCGCCGCCGCCAATGCGATCGAAAATCTCGAGGTTCTCGCGATAGGTGGCCTCGTAGAAAATGCCGTCGGACCAGCAGATCGCGCCCCAGTCGTTTCGCGTGGCAGTGGTGGCTTTGCGAAGTGTGGTGGCGACAACGCCGAATGGAAACTCCTGGACCACTCGCTCGATCATTCCGCGAAACGCTTGCACGTCGATGTCGCACAGATGCTTCATGCCCGGAACTTCGAACCCCAGCGCCGCAGAGAAGTCTTCTTCGTTGCCGAGCATAACGTCCACAAGCGGCGCCAGGCTGCGATTGATCGCCTGGGCCTGTTTCCTGCCGCCGAGTGCTTTCCAAAGTGACTCACGGTAATTCAGATCGTAGGACACGACGGTTCCGTGGCGCCTCGCGGATTCCATTGCTTCACGCGCGACATCCGGCGTGGTCTGCGACAATGCGCAGAAAATTCCGCCGGTGTGAAACCAGCGCACCCCCAGTTCGCCGAAGATATGATCCCAGTCGATTTCACCCCGCTGGAGCTGGGAGATCGCCGTGTGTCCCCTGTCGGAGCAGGCAACGGCCGCGCGCACGCCAAAACCGCGCTCGGCGAAATTCAGCCCATTGCGCGCCGCGCGTCCCACCGAGTCGGACTCCACCCAGCGAACCAGGGTTTGATCCACGCCCGCCTGGTAGAGCAAGTCCTGCAGCAACCGGCCGACGGGGTTGTCAACAAATGCGGTGACGATGGCGGTATCGAGTCCGAAGCAGCGCTTCAACCCGCGCGCCACGTTGTATTCGCCGCCGCCCTCGTAAACGTCGAAAGAACGGGTCGAGGAGATGCGCCGGTCGCCGGGATCAAAACGCAGCATCACTTCACCGAGACTGACGAGGTCCCAGCGGCACTGTTGCTTCGGTCGAATCCTCAGTGGCATCTCGGCACCTGAATGCGAGTGACGGCGATTGATCGCGATTAACGGGCGAGCCAGCCGCCATCTACTACGAGAACGTGACCGTGGACATATTCGCTGGCCGGCGAACATAGGAAAATGGCCGCGCCCGATACATCGCACGGCTTACCCCAGCGGCCGCTTGGAATTCGTTCCAGAATCTGCCGACTCCGATCCGGATCCTTGCGCAGTGCGGCGGTATTCTCGGTGGCCATGTAGCCCGGAGCGATAGCATTCACGTTAATGCCCCGCGACGCCCACTCATTGGCGAGAGCTTTCGTCAGTTGCACCAAGCCGCCTTTGGCCGCCGCATAGGAGGGCACGAACACGCCCCCCTGAAACGAAAGCAGGGAGGCAATGTTCACGATCTTTCCGCCGGCGCCACGTTCGAGCATGCGGTTGCCTGCGAGTTGGCACAGCCGGAACGCTGCCGTGAGGTTCACAGCGATCACCTCATCCCAATCCTGCGGCGGGAATTCGCTGGCAGGCGAGCGCCGAATAATGCCCGCGTTGTTGACCAGGATATCGATCGTTCCCAACGCTTCAACGGCCTTTTCGAAAAGCTGCAAACACGCCGGACCATCTGCCAGGTCAGCGGCGATAAAAACAGAACGCCGTCCGAACTCTCGAATGCGACCGCAAATGTCATGGGGATCACTAGTGCGACCGTGAATCACTACGTTCGCGCCCGCCTCAGCCAGTGCCAAGGCGATGGCTGCGCCGAGCCCTTTGGTCGAGCCAGTCACCAGCGCGTTCTTTCCGGTTAGCTGAAAGCGTTCGACGATCACGGCGCCGCCTCAGCATCCAGATGCGCTTGCTCCAAGCGGGGGACGAGCAGCTGAATGACGCCGAGAGCCACCAGATAAGCTCCGCCGGCGATCAGAAAAGGAACTCTGTAGCTGCCGGTCCACTGCAGCACATAACCGACGATTTTTGCGATCAACATCCCGCCAATCGCTCCCGCCATGCCACCGATTCCGACTACCGACCCGACCGCGCGGCTCGGAAACATGTCCGAGGGCAGCGTAAATAGGTTCGCTGAAAAACCTTGATGGGCCGCGGCAGCGAGCCCGATGAGCAGAACGGCGGTCCACAGGCTGGCCACGCGATCGGCGAACACGATCGGAAGCACGCAAAGGGCGCAAACCAGCATCGCTGTTTTGCGCGCCGCATTCACGCTTGCGCCTCGCTGGATCAATGCGGAAGAAATACAACCACCGGCAACGCTGCCGATATCTGAAAAGACGTAGATAACCACGATCGGAAAGCCGATTTGCGTCAATTGCAATCCATGCTGGCGCTGCAGAAAATCGGGGATCCAGAACAAATAAAACCACCATATGGGATCGGTAAGGAACTTGCCGCCGGCAAAAGCCCAAGTCTGCCGGTGCGGTAAGAGCCGGCCCCAGCCAGGTTTCTCGGATGACTCCGCCGGGTCGCTTTTTATATAAGCAAGTTCGGCTGTCGAGCAGCGCGAGTGCTCCTCCGGCTTGCGGTAAAGTGCCAGCCATAAAATCAGCCACACGAATGACGACGGCCCCATTTTCAAAAGTGCTCGTGATCTGTCGTAGACCCTGGTAGGAAAAGAAGAAAAACGTTTTGTCTTTTCTGATTGGACCCCCGAGGGCGCCCCCAAACTGGTTTCGGTGCAGCGGCGGGGGAGGCGACGTGGAACTCCAATTATTCGCGTTGAAGGCATCGTTGCGCACGAACTCGAAAAGCGAGCCATGGAAACCGTTGGTACCGGATTTGGTGATGACATTGACGACACCGCCGCTGGAGCGGCCGAACTGCGCGTTGTAATTATTTGTCTCTACGCGAAATTCCTGTATGGCGTCCGGATTCGGGACGATGTTGCCCGTATTACGGAGCATCGTCATGTTGATTCCGCCGTCCAGATAATAGCTAACCGATCCGGCGCCGCCGTCCACGCCCCCGTTGATCAAGGTGCGCTGCTCGGGATAACCCAACACGATGCTATTTTGCGAAGATTGAACGCCGGGAGTCAGTTGCAGCAGCGTGTAGACGTTCCGGTTGACGATGGGCAAGCCGACAACTTCGGCATTCTCGACCAGCCGTCCAATCGTGACATCTTCGGTGTTTACCAGAGGTGCGGCCGCTTCCACGCTGACGACCTGCGTCACCGCTCCGATTTGCAGCGATGCGTCCGCGCGGCTCGCCTGGTTCACGTTGAGCACAATTCCCGTTTGCACGAACTTCTTGAACCCGTCCGCCGTAATTTCGAGCGAATAATTGCCGACGGGCAGAAATTCGATCCGATATTCGCCGTCACCATTGGTTTGCGCGCTTCGCGCGAACCCGGTGTTTTGGTTCGTGGCGGTAGCCTGAGCGCCGGCCACCGCTGCCCCAGTGGTATCAGTCACCTGACCGAAGAGCGTTGTGGTGGTAACTTGCGCTCGCGCTGCAGACTGCGCCGCGACTCCAAACACGCAAGCGGCTAGCGAGAAAATCAATTTTCGTAACATGTCGCATCCCCTATGACGCCCCGCGCGTTCCGGTGCGCGGTGAAGATTTGGCCCCGGTTTCCCGCCTTCCAATCTCGTCTAGCTAAGCTGCAATTACCTGGTACTGGTCGTACCGCATTATGAGATGGCATCCCGAATCAATTCTGAGCCCACAAAAAGCCCGGCTTGCGCCGGGCTTAGCCCCTTACGCCGCTAACTCGCTGCCTTGCTCACAGATGCCGCCTCCTCCGCCACATATCCTAGTTCCCTAGATAGCGCCGTTGCCGCCTGGGTGACAGATTTGGCAACCTCCGCGATATGGGACTTGCTCACGCGGAACGCCGG
>PLJR01000034.1 GCA_003140295.1 Acidobacteriota bacterium | reverse complement strand
TCGGAAAGAGCCCCACTTTTGCGAAAGGCGCAAAAATGCGCCACCCATGGAAGGAGGAGCCCACAACGTCAGGAGACCACTTGGCGGCGAATCTTACAGGGGGTGCTGGGGTGCGGGGGTGCGGGTGACTCGGGTGCCGAAGCCTATGGCCATGGCTGTGTCTTTGGGATATATGACGTCGCGGCCGCGGGCCACGAAATGGGTATAGACGGACATGCCTGCGCCGTAGATGCCCATGCCTGATGCTAGGGGCCGGGAATGCACCAAGACTCCCAGGAGGATGCCTATTACCTTGAATCCTGAAGCGCCGTTTACGGCTCGGCTGCCTAGTTCACCGTCNNTGCGGCCAGCGTCGGAGTCGCGGGAAAAAGAAGAGGCGGCGAGGGCGATGGAAATTCCGGTGGCCAGATAGCGGGTTTTGGAGGTGGTCGCCTGCGCGCCGCCTTCGGAATCGAGAGTCAGGTGTTCCTGGTCTTTGACTTCGACGCCCTCGAGACTGGCTTCGACGGTTTGCTGGGCGGTGTTGGGAGGGAGCACCTGGTGGAACACGATGCGCAGTTGGCCGTTTCGCTTGAGCATTCTGGCCGGGCGGACTTGCAGGACCGAACCTTCCAGGCGAGTGCCCTCGGGAAAAATCAGGTGGTTTTCAGCCAGCAGGGGCGCGGTGATTACGGCTTCGACTTGATCGGCCTTTTGCGCGGTGGCGGAACTGAGCGGCGTTACGAGCAGGGCGTGCACCACGCTTCCGTCCGGAGGAGTCGATCCGAAGGACTGCAGCATATCCGGCGAGAGAGATTCGTTGCCAAAATCCAGAGGCAGTTTCAATTCCGCGTTATAACGCGTTCCGGCATCGAGATATTGCGGATGATAAGGGAGCTGAGCGACGGCGAATCTCTCGAGGCGATGGAATTTGCCAGGGGTCTTGACCTGATTTTTGGCCATCTCCCAATTGCGATTGATCTCCTGACGCGTCTCGCTGACTTTTTTCGCGGCCAGCTTCTTGGCCTCGGTTTTTTTGGCGGGTTTTTTTTGAGTTGCGGTGTCCGCGGAGGCGGCAAACTGAAGAACTCCCTGGGAAGCCGGCAAGACGATGGTTTGCAGGGGCAGATGGGTGCTGTCGGGCAATACCAGATCGTAGAAGCTGATTTCAATTTCGCGGTAGGGCGAAAAATTTGCGTCGAGAGCCGCGAGGGTGCGCCTTTGGGCCGAGACGCCGGCGATGCGGATCACTTTGCCGGAGACTTCGGTTCCCGCAGGGACCACAAGCTTATCGAATGCGTAGACCGGCTCGGCGATTTTTCCGTGAATGGGCTGGCCCACTTTGCGGAGGCGGACTTCTTTATCGAGCACTACGGGTAGCGGCGTGCCTGCCGGAACGGTGAGCGCTACGGAAGTGAGCGATGTGGAGACCGGGGGCGGAGTAGGAGCGGACGCGGGATCGGGGGCTTGTCCTCTGCTGGTTACGGCGACGATGAGTACGAAGAGAAAAATCCCGAAGAAATGGCGGAGGAGGTTGCGTACTTCCATTATGGGAGAGTGGGATGCCACGATGGTGTGCCTCAGTTGTATGAGGGGAAAAAAGGTAGCAGAGTGCTGGAGCAGCCGGGGTTATTTAAGGTCAAAATATTGCATGCTGCGAAAAGGCGGGGCTTAGCGTAAGGTTTGGCGGAGAGCCGCATCGGAGGAGACGCATGATTACTTCCAGCATTGAGATTGGGCGGAAGCCGGAGGAGGTGTTCACTTATATCGACGAATTCGAACGGCATAAGGAATGGCAATCGGCCATCGTCAACGCCCGCAGAGAACCTGCCGGACCGACGGTGGTGGGCACACGCATTATCGAAACGCGGCGGATACCGGGCGGGCCGCGGGAGTTTGTGTCTGAGATTGTGGAGCGCATACCGCCTCGGCGGATCGTGTTTCAAGGAGTGAATGGGCCGATCCGGCCACGCGGAACCATAACGATTGAGCCCGTCGGAGACGGCTCGCGTTCGCGGGTTACTTTGGAACTGGATCTGGTGGGACACGGAATCGGGAAACTATTCGCCGTGATGGCGCGGCGGGAGGCACGCAAAACGGTGCCGCGGGATCAGGCGCGGTTGAAGGAGATTATGGAGGGAAAAAAGTAACGGCTTCGACTGGTGCGCGGTGAAAGTTTCCAAGAACCCCACACGCGAGGACGGCGTGTGCGGGGTACGGGGTGGCCTACCTCCCGGATGCGCGGCCGAGCAGACGCATCGTCGCGGTCGCGTAGACGCATGGTCGCGTAGACGCATGGTTGCGCAGACGTCCCCGCCGCCTCAAATGCGCCGCACCGCCTCGACAGATGGGTGCGTGCCGAGACGTGGGCGTTCTGCTCGGAGTTTGGGAAGGCGCGTGGCGAGCTTGTGATATATGCTATTCGCTTGCCGGGACCGGGGGGCGGCCTGTTTTCCGAAATAAGATGATCCATATAGTGATACGAAAATGGCCAGGAGCGTTGTGGCGAGTAACGGTCTCGCGCGGAGAATTGGCGCATGCGTAGGAAGGGATTGCAGCGGCATATGAGACAACGGCGGCGGCTGGCGGCGGGCGCGGCGCTGGCGGCGTGCCTGGCGGCGGGAGCTTGGCGGCCGGCGCGCGGGCAGGCTCCGGGNNTAGCCGACTGATGCGGGCGCGGCCGCCAGCAGCGGAGTGCCGGCGGGCGCGCCGGAGGCGACGCCCAATGCGGCGCCACTCGAGATTGACCGAGGCGCGGCGGGGCTGTGGCAGATGCTGCGCAAGTTGCATACGCGCGCGAGCATGCTGATGGTGGTGGCGCATCCTGACGACGAAGATGGTGGGATGCTGACCTACGAATCGCGCGGNNCTGGTGCGCACCGAAGAGTTGCTGGCCGCCGACCGGTATTACGGGGTGCAGCAATTCTGGTCGAGCGTGGTGGATTTCGGATTTTCGAAAACGGTGGAGGAAACGCTGGCGCAGTGGGGGCACGACCGCGTGCTGGCGGACGTGGTGCGCGTGGTGCGCATGACGCGGCCGCTGGTGGTGACCTCGGTGTTCGTGGGCGGGCCAACCGACGGACATGGGCATCACGCGGCCGCCGGGCAGATGGCGCAGGAAGTTTTTCAGGCGGCGGGCGATCCGAATGTTTTTCCGGAGCAGATACGCGCGGGGCTGCGGCCGTGGTCGCCGATGAAGATGTACGCGCGGGTGCCGTCGTTTTCTGTTTCAGACAAGGGGATTTACGACAGCGCGACCGGGAAATATTTCCCGGTGCGCTTTTACGATTTTGTCGCGAAGAAATGGTCGGATGGGGCGCCGGCGGTGAACCTGGAAGTAAACGAGGGGAGTTACGATCCGGCGCTGGGGGCCACGTATTTGCAAATCGCGCGGCAGGGATGGTCGCTGCAGAAATCGCAGAATGGCGGCGGGGCAATTCCGTTCGCGGGGCCGGCGGCAATTCCCTATCACCGGTACGGTTCGCTGGTGGCGGCGAAGGATAAGGAGCAGTCTTTTTTTGAAGGTGTGGACGTTTCGCTCACGGGAATCGCGGAGCTGGCGGCCAGCGCGGACAACGGGTTTCTGAAAGAGGCGCTGGCACGGATCAACACACAGGTAGAGCGGGCCATGAGCGAATTTTCCGTGGAGCATCCGGAAAAAATCGCGCCGGCGCTGGCGGCGGGATTGGCGGAGACGAATGCACTTGTTGCGCAGATATCGGCCAGCGGGCTGAGCGAGCAAAGCAAGTATGACGTGCTGCACGAGCTGGCGGCCAAGCAAGCGCAATTCCAGCAGGCCATCGTGGAAGCGCTGGGAGTTTCGCTGGAAGCGACAGTGGCCCCGAAGCGCGAATCGGGGCGCGGGAATTTCTTCGGCGGCACTGGGCCGACGGAGACATTTGCATATGCGATTCCGGGGCAGGAATTCGCGGTGAAAGCGCATATCGATAATCCGGGCGCGAGCGCGGTGGCGCTGGCGCGGGTGTGGGTTGAAAGTTCCGCGGGGGAGTCCTGGGCGATTGCGCCGGAACAGCCGGTGCCCGCGAGCGTGGCGGCGGGCCAGGCGATTGACGCGCGATTCACCGTGCACGTGCCGGCTAATGCTGCGCCGACGCGGCCTTATTTCACGCGGCCGAACGACGAGCAGCCCTTCTACAACCTGACTGACGAGCGTTATCGCAACCTTTCGCTCGAACCGTATCCGCTGACGGCGTGGGCCAGCTTTCGCTACCAAGGCGTGGAGGTAAACACCGGCCAAGTGGTGCAGACGGCGCGGCAGCAAACCGGGCAGGGATTAGTGCTCGATCCGCTGATGGTGGCGCCGGGAGTTTCGGTGCGCATTGCGCCGCAGGCCGGAATCACGCCGCTGGGAGCGAAATCGTTCGCGCTGGCGGCGCTGGTGCACACCGAAGCGGAGAGCGGAGCTGCGGGCACGGTGAAGCTGGAGCTGCCGGCGGGGTGGCGGTCGGAGCCGGGAATGGCGCAATTTTCCGTGGAGCGCGCAGGGCAGGAGCAGAGCGTAAGCTTCCAAGTGTTTCCCGACCGGCTGGCGGAAAAACCGTACACGGTGACGGCGGTGGCGGAATCGGGCGGGCGGCAATTCCGCGAGGGATTCATCACCGTGGGGTATGCGAAGCTGCGGACCTATGACCTCTATTCACCGGCGACGTACCGGACGTCGGGGGTGGATGTGAAGGTGGCGCCGGGATTGCGCGTGGGATATGTGACGGGCACCGGCGATGATGTGCCGCAGTCGCTCGAAAATATCGGCGTCAAGACGGAGTTTCTAAGCGCGCAGGATCTGGCACAGGGAAATTTGCAGAAGTACGACGTGATCGTGCTGGGGGTGCGGGCGTATGCGGCGCGTCCCGAACTGGCTACGAATAACCGGCGGCTGCTCGATTACGTGAAAAATGGCGGGGCGCTGGTGATTCAGTACAACGGGGCGCAGTACGATCATGATTTTGGGCCGTACCCGTACACGATTCCGGGGGATGCGGAGCGGGTGGTCGATGAGGTTTCGCATGTGGAGTTCGTCGATCCGAAAGACCCGCTGCTGAACTGGCCGAACCAGCTGAACGAGAATGACTTCAAGGGCTGGGTCGAGGAGCGCGGCCACAACTTCATGAAGACGTGGGACGCGCACTACCGGGCGCCGCTCGAGACGCACGATCCGGAGCAAGCTCCGCAAAAAGGCGGGGTTATTTACGCGCCATACGGGCGCGGGGTTTACGCGTACGTGGCGTTTGCGTTGTACCGGCAACTGCCTGACGGCGTGCCGGGGGCTTACCGATTTTTCGCCAACCTGCTGAGCTTACCGCGCAACCCGGCATTCAGGCAGCCGGGAACGGGCGCGGTGAACAACACCTCGAAAAAATAATTATCTCAAAGATGAGAATTCTCAAAGTGAGAACTCTCAGAATTGACGCCCACTGGTCCGCGGTTTCGGCTAAAAGCGCGCAGGCAGGAGTGCCTGCGCTACTAAAGGCCAATCAGCTGCGGTACGCGCGAAGGCAAACGCAATAGCAGGGCAAAGGCAAACGCCAACGGCCGAAGGCTACGACAACGACCACCAACGGCGAAGGGCAAGGAGCGACACGGCCAGGACGGAAAAGGCGAAAAGAATGAGGGATTCTTCGCTGCGCTCAGAGGCTGTGACTTTTTTGATTTCTCGCAAAAAGCGACGCTGAAAACAACGGGCTTAGATGCGAAAAAATCGTCATATCACAATAAAGTCACATCCTCTCAGAATGACAGCGCCTGAATTTATGAAAGTGGAGAGGCTCAAGTCCGCGCGCGATGAACGCGTGAATTCCTAAGACGAAGCGGACGATAGGATGGCGACCAACGTGACGATGCCTGACAACATGACGATGTTCGCGAATGGCGGCGCCGCAGTAAGCGGCGCAGCTGGAGATGCCGCGGTGAGCAGCGCTGGCAAAAATGCGGCTGGCGGCGCTTCCGGCAACGGCATCAAGATGCTGAAGGTTGCTGAGCGCGGTGGCACCGTTGAAGCTGACGGACTTCCCGCCGAAGCGGCGGCGCAATCGGCGGGTGGCGTGCCTCTGCCGCAGGATCTCGGCTCGAACAACGAGCGGCTGGCGGACGTGGCGCCGCAACTGGTGAACGCACTGCGCGAGCTGGTGGTGCAGTACCGCACGGAAGGACTCGCTGCGCGGCGGCATGAAATTCGTCGGATACGGCAGGCGCGCCTGTTCTGGCAGGGATTGCAATATGCCTGGTGGAATCCGCAAGACATGAGCTGGCATCTGCCGACCGAAGCGAAGATTCACGACGCGTCGGCGCTCGAAGACATGCCGCGCTACCAGTTCGTGACGAATTTGTACCAGGCGTTTGGGCTTTCGTTCGTCTCGGTGATCAGCCAGGACGTGCCGGCGACGCGGTTCTATCCGCAGTCAACGCTTTCCGAGGCGGACATCACCACGGCGAAGGCGGGCTCTGAGGTGGCGAAGCTGATCGAGCAGAACAATCACGCCGAGCAATTGCTGACGGGCCTGGGATTTTATTTGTGGACCGATGGGAAGATCGGCGGCTACGTGCGCTACGTGGCCGATGGGCAGCGGTTTGGGTGGCGCGATGAGCTGGTGCTCGAAGAGCGCTGGGTACGGCTGGGGCGCGACGCGTATGTGTGCTCGCAATGTGGCGAGGAGACCGAGATTGCGGGCGGCGCGAGCGCGGACGATGCGGACGACGCGGCAGACGGCGCTGGGAGCGACGTGCGCGATGACGCGGTAAGCGGCCAGGAGAGCGCCACGGTAAGCGGCGATCAACAACGTTACGCGGTAAGCGGCCAACAAGACTCGCCGGCGTTTCTCGCCGGCGCGATTTGCCCCGGCTGCGGCACGGCGCTTGGCGATGCGGAGTTCAACGCGGCGCCACTGGTGCCAGTGCCACTGAGTATCGGAACGCGGCGCGTTCCGAACGGGCAGGAAGTGATCTCGATTATCGGCGGGCTCGAGCTGAACACGCCGGTATGGGCCAACGAGCAGCACGAATTTCCGTACTTGCAGTGGCAGCTCGAGGTGCACCGCGCGAAATTGAAGGCGGCGTACCCGCACGTCGCAGACAAAATTCAAATGGGCGGAGCGGCGTCGGCCGACGACATTTACGCGCGCGCGACGCGCGTGGCGGTGGCGCAGGGCATGTCTTCCGGACAGGCGGGCGACGCGCTGTTCAACCTGGTGACATTTTCGCGCACCTGGATACGGCCATGGGCGTTTTACGCCATCGAGGACGCGGCGGTGCGCGACGCGCTGCTCGGCCTGTTTCCCGACGGATGCTACGCGGGATTTGCGGGCGACACCTATTGCGAATCGCGCAACGAATCGATGGACGATTGCTGGCGCGTGATGCATGCGCTGCCCGGCGACGGACAGAATCGTCCGAGCGTGGGCGAATCGCTGATCGAAGTGCAGGAGCGCTACAACACGCTGTCGAATATTCAGGCGGAGACATACGAGTACGGCATCCCGCCGATTTATGCGGACCCGCAGGTGCTCGATTTCGACGCGCTGCAAAGCCAGACGGCCGAACCCGCGGCGCACTATCCGGCGCGCGCGCGGCCGGGCATGTCGCTCGCGGACGGATTTTTCCAGCCGGCGCCGGCGCAGGTGCCTCCCGACATGCTGCGGCATCAGCAGGATTTGATCGGTCCCATCGCGCAATTTCTGACCGGGCTGTTTCCTGCCGTGTTCGGCGGCGAAATGGAAAACGTCAAGACGGCCAGCGGCTACGCCATGGCGCGCGACCAGGCGCTCGGCAGGCTGGGGCTGGTGTGGCGGCGGCTGAAACATTTTTACGGCGACGTGATGCTGCTGTCGGTGGATTGCTTCCGCAAGAACCGGCCGAATGATGTGGAGATTCCATTTCTCGGCGCGGGCGGGCAGTTCGAGGCGAAATTCATTCGCCTGGCGGATTTGAAGGGCAATATCCAGGCGCATCCGGAATCGGATGAAACGTTTCCGCGATTGAAATCGCAGCAGCGCGCGGTGCTGCAACAACTGATGACCAGCGCCGATCCGACGATTCAAGCGGCATTGCGCGAGCCGGCAAACCTGGGATTCATCAAGTCGCTCATCGGCCTGGGCGAACTGGTGGTGCCCGGTGAAGATGCGCGCACCAAGCAACTGCGCGAGATTCAGCAATTGCTGGCTGCGGGACCGATGGTGGTTCCGGTGGCGAGGCGCGAGGCGCGGGAGAGTGGACGCGCAGACATGAGCGACGCCGCAACTACTCCGGAAGCGGCGAGCACGTTGAATCAGGATGCCGGGGCCAGCGATTCCGGCACGGATGCGGCCACGAGTGGAGGCGAGGTGCACCTGATCTCGACGGTGGCGGTGGATGAATTGCTCGACGATCACGCGACCGAGTTCGAGGAGTGCCGGCGCTGGGCGAGCTCCGACGCGGGGCAAATCGCGCGGGCGCAGAATCCTGCGGGATTTGCGAATGTGCGCGCGCACGCCGGCGAGCATGCTCTGGCCCTTGCACACAGGCAGGCGCTGGCAACGGCGATGGCAGCGCCGGCGGCACCGGCGAAGAAGTAGGGGAGCCGCACCGGGCAAATTTCCAGAGCGAACGGAAAAGGCCTCGGGTCGCCCGGCACTGATTTATTTAGCGGTGCTTACCGCGCCGGCGGCGACGACCCGAGCTACAGGACCATAGCGCCGGAAGAATTAGGCCCGTGGGGTCAGGAGGCGATTGCAATATGCAGCAGGGAGATGGCAGCGCCGGCAGCGGCCGCGTCGCGACGGCGACGCTTACTGACGAACAGATTTTGGATATGGAATTGGCGCCGGAGAATGAGTCCGGCGAGGCGAGCAACGGAACGGCGCGCGGCGACGGATGCGAGCAGCGACACGGCGCGAGCTGCAAGGCGCGCGGCGACAGATGCGGTCGGCGACTGGGCGCGGCGCATGATCGACGGCAGGACGGGGGGTGCGGCAGAACGCGGAGCGCTCACGGAGACGGCGGACGCGGTGTCGTCCTCGGCGACAGCGGCTGCGGATGCGGCTGAGGAAGCGTTGCGTGACGTGACGGACTCTTCGGCGCGTAGTGACAGTTCGACAGATGAGGAGCCGGAGGGCGCCGCATCTGCTGAGCGAGCCGGCGACGCGACAAGCGAGCCGGCGTGGCTGGCGGCGCTTGATGCGCAGCCTGCGGCTGCAGCGGAGGCGCGCCGCTGGCAGGCGGCGGCCAAGGATGTGGCGGCACTCGATGCGGCTTACTTCAGCACCGATTCGAGCGCGCGTGCAGGACTGGCGGAGCGGCTGTATGCGAGCGATCCCGCGGCGTTTCGCGAGATGCTGGCGGCGAGCGCGCGCACACTGGCGGCGCGCGATCCGGAGGGGCTGGCGGAACTTGCCAGGCAACTGGGGGCGCCGGCTGCGGAAGCACGGCAGGCTGGGGGCAAAAGTGTCTCGCAGGTGGCGCGGCCGGTCAATGGTGGCGTGAATGGTACGCATTCATCGATTGAGGGGCGTGCGGGCGCCACGGCAAACGGCGCTGAGAACAGTACGTCTTATAATTCGGGGCGCGATGCGGGCCACAATTCATTACCGGGGGCGGGCACCGACTCCACTAGCGCTGCCAGCGCGCACGGCGCGTTTCCTGCCGAGGCCTACCGGACGTTTGAGGCGGCGACCAATGACGACGTCGCGCGCAAGATGCACGAGGCCATCGATCGCTCGCTGACTTCGGCGCTGCCCGAAGGAGTCGCCGCGGGCGCGCGGCGGCGCATCGGCGAAGATATTTTCCGCGAGGTGCACGCAGCGCTGTCGGGAGATCGCGAGCTATCGCGGCGGGTGGGCGACACGCTGCGCGACTGGCGCTTCGATGCAAGCGCGCGGCAACAGGTAGTGGCGCTGGTTTCGGGCCGCGCGCGCGCAGTGCTTCCGGAAGTGGCGCGGCGGGTGGTGGCCGAGTGGACTTCCTCGGTGCTGGCATCCGATCGCGCCAAAACGGCGCGGATCGATGCGGCGGCTTCGCGGCGCGATATTACCGGAGGGCGCTTGCCGGAACCGGTAGCAGGGAACATGCCGCGCTCGCGGGATCTCGATTATCGGCGGTTGAGCGACGAAGAGATCCTCGGGATGTAACGAGCGAAAAACCGACGAACACGATTAAGGACGTCGTCACGTTTGCGGCGTGCGTGAGCGTTTCGGAAACAGCCTCGGGTCTCGCGCAAGCCGCGGGAATACTTGAGTTACAAGGTCGGGATGTAGCGCGCGGACATTGGCCGCTGTGCGAGAAAAGAAAGAGAGATTCTTCGCTTTATTAAGCCGGCTCCAGTTAGAGCCCGCACCCGCCGCTCAGAATGACAACGGTAAGTCCTTTCAGGAGCCAGATCGTGGCTCTTTTTTTGGCACTGTTTAACGCAAGGCGTCCGTTGCGGTGCGTGGTGCCACCAGTTTCAAAAACTGACCTACGGCGGCTGGGTCTTTATGCGGCTTCTGCGGTCAATTCCGTAAACCGGTTTGGCGGGTAAGTTTATAAAAGCCGCTTGCTGCGGCTAATTTTGTATGCCGCTACTGCGGCCAAGGGGAGGGAGAATCATATGGCTCAAATGCAGAATGCGCAGACCATCGCGCTGCAACT
>PLJR01000356.1 GCA_003140295.1 Acidobacteriota bacterium | reverse complement strand
ATCAGCAGCGGAAACGCCGCGTTGACGTGCCCGGTGGCCTTGAAGCGCTGGTCGAGCGCTTGCTGCACGTTCTCCCACAGCGCCCACCCGTAGGGCCGCACGATCATGCACCCGCGCACCGGAGCGTAATCGGCCAGCTCCGCTTTCAGCACGAGCTGGTTGTACCATTCAGAAAAATCTTCAGCGCGCGTCGGCAGTTTCTGCTCGGCCATGGTTTCCTTTCAAGGCTGCGTCGTACGGGTACTTCCGCAACAGCAGGTAACTGGGAAGTATATACCCCCACCCCCGGTATTTTTCGCTAAGGATATCAATCGATGTGAGTTGCGGGTAGATTTGTCGCAAGGATATCATTCTAAATGGGTTGTAGCACGAAATGTCATTTTTAGCGGCAAAAGGCATGAGTGGACGGCTTTTGGCCGCTTCGTGGCCGTTCGATGGGGTGAGCGGGCGAGCGGCCGCAGATTTTGTTTTGGGCACACTTCTATTTTACAGGATGGTGCAAGTCGGGGCTTTGACAAAGAAGTTTTGGTGACGTCAAGCTGCTTGTGTAAAGAGGCGGAAGACCATGAAAGATTTTGGAAGTGCTCAGGATCAAATGAATGTGGCGAGCCTCGCACAGGCTGCGTTGTCTGATGAAAGCCGGGAGCACGAAGGAATGGGACTGGAAAATGAGGAGGAGGCAAGAACAGGAAATTCAAGTGTTCCAGAGTAGCTGCGCGGCCCTGACAAAAGAATGAGGGATTCCTCGTTTTTATTGAGCGGGCCCCAAGTAGAGCCCGTACCCGGCTTCGCTCTGTCGGAATGGCTGCTTTAAGAACGTGCGGCCGTCTTGGCCCGCAAGCCCACTTTTGCAGAAGACGAAAAATGGGACGCAACGGTTGAAACGCAACGGGTGCGGGACCCGGCATTTGGACCCCGCATTTGCACGAAATCAAGAAAAAAGGTTAGCGTTTCACATGCCCATGATGCCGGGGCCTGCCGCGAGGTTAAAGAAACTCCTAATCTTCCTGCATCGCTGGATGGGTGTGGGCCTCTGCCTTTTGTTCGCAATGTGGTTCTCGTCCGGAATGGTGCTGATGTATTGGGATTATCCGAGCGTCTCCGCTGCCGATCGCTTGGACCGCGCGCCAGCATTAGATCCGCTCGAAATTCGGCTGTCCCCACAACAAGCCTATCTAAAGTTAGCAACCAGCGAGCCTCCTACGGAGGTGCGCGTGGAAACCTTCGACCAGCGGCCGGCGTACAAGTTCCGCTTCGGAGCCTTCGACAGAATCGTCTACGCGGACAATGGCCAGGAGCAGTCCGATTTTACGCCGGAGTTCACCCTGCGCACCGCCGCGGCCTGGACGCGCCAGCGATCCGCCACGGCCAAAACCGAGGAACTCACCGCGGAAGATCAATGGACGGTTTCGGGAGAATTTTCGGAGCTGCGCCCGTTGCGAAAGTACAGTTGGCCCGACGGCGAGCAGGTCTATGTCTCGATCGTAACGGGAGAGGTCGCGCAGTACACCACCCGCGCATCGCGTGTGGGCGCGTACTTCGGCGCCATTCCGCACTGGCTCTACTTCACCCCGTTGCGCAAACACGCCCAGCAGTGGACCCAGTTGGTTATCTGGACTTCGGGCCTGGGAACCGTTGCCGCGCTGTTCGGTATCGCGATCGGCGTCTGGGTATTTTCTCCGTCGAAGCAATACACTCGAGCGGGAATGCCGTCGAGCATTCCCTACACCGGCCAAAAGTGGTGGCATGCAGTCCTGGGCCTGATCTTCGGAATCTGCGCGTGTACCTGGGCGTTCAGCGGAATGCTGTCGATGGACCCGTTTCCGCAATGGCAAGAAGGCAGCTCCCAGGCGCCGGACGCCACACTGGATGCCCCAGTCGATGCCACACTGGCGGCAACACTGCGCGGCGCGCCGCAGTTGGATGCCTTCGCCGGAAAATCTCCGCAAGAAGCCCTGGTTCAAGCCGGCACCGATTTTCAAGCGAAGCGGCTCGAGCTTATCTCCTTCGCAGGAGAGCCATTCTACTTAGCCACAGCCGCCATGCACCGCACGCGCATCATTCCCATCCACGACACCATCCACGGCGAACCTGCGGGCGAATCCGCGAGCGAATTCTCGCAGGACCAGATCGTCAACGCCATACGCGGCGCGGCAGGTCCGGCAACTCTCACAGAAACCAGACGCGTCACCGAATACGAAGCGTATTACCTGGACCGCAAGAACCAGCTTCCCCTGCCCGTCATTTTCGTGCAGTTCAACGGCCAGGACCGCTCCACCTATTACATCGATCCCCAGACAGCCCAAATCGTACAAACCTACAATTCCCATTCGCGGTGGAACCGCTGGCTCTACCACGGCCTGCATTCCCTGAACTTCCCGTGGCTCTACAAACATCGCCCCGCATGGGACATCGTAATGGTGTCCCTGATGCTCGGCGGGGCGTCCCTCAGCGTCACCGCAATCATCCTGGCCTGGAGAGTCGTGCGCCGCACTCTCGCTTGATCACCCGCCGCGCACGCGCACCTGTAGTTCAGCTCGTCCCGCAGCGGGCGACCTGAGGCCCTTTCCCCCAGACTAAATCGACTTCCAGATTTTACACATCGCTCCAAAACACGACGGTGTTCCGACGACTAGAATCCCTTTAGGTTTCTAACAATTCGGAACGTTTTGAAGGCCAATCGCGCTTTAATAATGCTGATTTTTTTGGTGTAGCCTCGCAGAGCCTCAATAATTTCCGTCCTTCGTATATCGCACAGAGGGCCAACAATTACTTCGCTCAGTCGAACAAATCCATCGAACGAATAGAAGTAAAAACCCGTTAAAGGATCGCGCTCATCAAGGCGAATCCAACTACGCCACTCTTCTTCATATTTCCAGCCTCGATATTTTGTCAAAAGCAATTGCTTAGCGTCTTCCTCGCCAGGTGGGATAGGAAGACGCGGACGCTTGGTGACATACTTAATCTCTTGCATACCTCGCCTGTCGATGTTGAAACCCAGACAAACACCACGATGTTTGTCGGCGTAGTGGCTCCACAGAACGGGGTCATGCCAGTGTCTGCTAAAGCAAAGCATGCCAAAACGTGCGCTCATATCCTGCTTGAAACCTTGAAGAACTATTCTGAGACGTCGATGCTTTTGATAGGTACACAAAAGTTCGTAGGGGTCATTAAGTTGATCAATTTCGGATATTTTAATCCGGTGTTTTTCGATGTCTTCTAAGGCGTGGTTCGCGGGAAGGAAATGATAAACGCGCACAATTTAATCCGGTAATTCCTCTGAACCGAGTCACGAAAAAGTTCTTTACAGCCCCCAACCCCATGCGAGATAGCCGAGCATGAAGCAGGTTAAACACGAAAAGCCTAATGCAAAGATTGTTGAATACCAACCGAGCGTGTAGCTTTTTATGTTCTGAGCGTATTCATCGTACCTCCACAGCAGCAATGCGCAGAATAGAACTCCATAGAAAATACTCCATGCCAGAAGCAATTTAGCGACTACGATTGCGCCAACAGACTGGCTATTGCCCCCGAAGGCTATTGAAGCAGCCGCAACCGTTATCAGTAACTGGGTTACTCCAATATAGTGCTTGAGCATCGGCTCGAACGTTGCGGTTGCCGCCGAGGCAGGAAATGCGCGACTCTCAGAATTGGCTCGGACAGAGTCTTGCGGATCGAAGAAAAAGTAACAGCCTCGTCGAGGCGAAAAGTAATAGCTTGACCAGAATACTGACCAAAACACGGTGACAATAAATAGGGCCGCAACTGCTACGACCCAAAATAGGGAAATATGCCCGTAAAAGTGCATTCGCAAATGTTATCACCATTTCGCCGGGCGCCCCGGCCCATGGCGTCACACGACGCTTACTTTAGCTGCGATGGTATGATCGGCTCATCGCTGTGGATCAAGTGAAAAGGCGGAGCCCAACTATCCCGCTCTGATGCACTCCCAAGCTCATGGCCGGTAGAGAGGTGCGCAGATGAAGACGGTCACAATTGCGGGGATTATTCTTGTGGTTCTGGGGATTATTGCATTCGCTTCTAACGGCATCACTTTCACAACGCAAAAGAAGGTAGTCGATATTGGCCCGATCCACGCAACCAGGGACGAGACCCACCACATTCCGTTCCGTCCCATTCTGGGGGGCCTATTGTTGGCGGGCGGCGTCGTCCTCATCGCCACAGGAATTAAAGAAGCATCCCACTAGCGACAACGCGAACTTGCTGGCGGATAGGTCGCGCGGTCGCGCGTTCCGAAACTTGCAGGGCGGCTTGGACGTGGTAATATTTCGGATCGAAACCAAGTTTTTCCGATGGGGTTTTCCGATGGGCTTTTCGGGTGAGCTTTTCCGATGAGCGCATCCTTAGACTCTGGAATCGGGCTTCGCCGCGCGCAAGCGTAGAGGCTTTTCGCGGGCGACCAAAGCCGGGTACTGTTGTTCCAGTCAACACGCGCGGGAGGACGATCGCATGACTCCGATGAGCAGACGAGGATTTGTGAAAGGGGCGACGCTGGCGCCGCTGGCGCTGAGCGCCCTTCCTGCGCTTGGGCAGCAGACGCCCAGAACCACCGGCGATCGTTTCGACCTGGTGTTCGCGGGCGCCGGACACAATAGCCTGGTCTGCGCCGCGTATCTGGCGAAGGCCGGCTATAAGGTGCTGGTGCTCGAGGGCCGGCCGACCATTGGCGGAGGGTGCAAGACGCAAGAAGTGTGCCTGCCGGGCTTCAAGGAAGATCTTTGTTCGAGCGTGCACGGAGCGTTTCGCACCAATCCTGCGTATCGCGAACTCGCGCTGGCCGACTATGGGCTCGAATATATCGATCCTGATCCGGTGATGCATATTCCGTTTGTGGATGGACAGTCGATTACTGTCTGGCGCGACCTCGATCGCACCTGCGAANNNGACCGCGCGGCCGGTCCGCGCGTGGCGACGTATTGGCAGCGCCTTTCCGCGATGTCGGGCTACGATGCGGTGCGGGTGCTGTTTGAAAGCGAGCATATGCGCGCCGCATCACTTTCTTGCGGGCATTTTGGCGGCGTGCCGGGCGGAGATATCGGCACGGGCGGGCAGGCTTTTTCGCTGATGGGGCAGGTGCTCGGCGGGCGCGCGATCCC
>PLJR01000069.1:4636-14103 GCA_003140295.1 Acidobacteriota bacterium | reverse complement strand
GATATTACCACAAGACTAAACTCAAATCAACTGATGTCTGCGCGAGGTAGTGGTCTAGTTTGATTTTATGACCGAGGATAAAGCTAGAGTCTCCCGCCAGCGAGACTTTTCAGCGCATCGCGTAATTGCTCATCAGTCCACTGCTCAAGTTGATCTAGGGCCAGGTGCCCCGACGTTTCAATAACACGAACATGGTCCTGAGTCTCGACGTAAAATCGCAGAGTGTTTTCTACGGGAGCCTTATCAAACACTACAGTCAAGCCGGGCCAGTTATTAGTGATTGCAGCGCCGATTCGATCGATTTGAATTTGGGAACGTTTTCTTCGCTCTATGTCAGAAATCATGGGATAATCATACCATGCCTACGCGGGCAAGCAGACCCAAGCGTCCACGAGACCCAAACCAATTAGCTTGGCAGGTAGTGCAAGAGGCGACGGGCCAGATAACACCGCCTCCAGAGCCGCAGGACACTCGAAACCAAGCGGCAGTGGCTCTGGCACGCCTAGGGGCGAAAAAGGGCGGAGAAGCCCGCGCCAAAGCATTGAGTCCACGTCGGCGCAAGCAGATCGCCAAGAAAGCTGCGCGAGCCAGATGGCCTAAGAGACCAAGGTCCTAGAGCGCTTGAAAGCCACAATGTCTGCCTTCGCCTTCTGTTCATGCTGGCTATTTCCTTGAGGGACCGGCACCTCAAGCGTTCTTGTCGCATGAGCTTCAATAATTGATCGAACCAGGTTCTCCGGCAGTCCAACGTCCTCTGCCAGCTTCTTATAGCGAATCGGAGTCCCATAGACTGTCTCCGCTATCTGACGTACAGCGCGAGGTTTTTCTACAGGAACATCAAACATTCTCGGTTCGCGCATTCTCCAACCACGTGCAGAGAGCTGTTGAAACAGATACGTATACTTACGCGGCGTAATTATGTCGAGTTCCTTCGCACGAACTATTAGAGCTTGGATAGCGACGCCCCATCGCTGCTTGAGCGATGCAAACGTGTCCAGGTTGACAGGCGGAATTATCTCTAAGCGCATCTGTTTTTCCGGCATAAGAAACTCAGCCGCAAACTGAAACGCTTGTTTTTCTACTTCATATACGGGATTGACTATGGGCTTGTGCATGACCAGATGGCCCAGTTCGTGGGCTATATTCATTCTCAACCGATCACCCACCTTCCCGCTAGCTAGAACGATGACTGGACGTGCGCGGTCGAACCCAGCCCATAAGCAAAATGCATCGCGATGTTCAAAAGGTTTAGGCAGAGCGAGGATTAATACCCCTGCTTTTTCTAAAGCATTGGTTAGGTGGGGAATCGGTTTGTCTGGGGAAAGCCCGAGTTCGCTGCGCGTGATGGCAGCGGCTTCACGTGGATCGTCGCTGACCCCAGTCGGTAGATTAATGGGAAAGGGCTTGAACTTACGTTTCGTCAGCATTGTGCGGAACATGCCAAAGGTAACTTGCGCATAGCGATACATTTCTGAGGTTTCTTTGCCTGTCATAGCAGAATGCGCTCGGAATAGCAGCGAGCCCGCAGGAAAGTCACTTTCGGGCTCTCTACTGAAAAACATAGGAGAGAATCCAGAGACTAGGGATAGTCTCTCTATGAATTCATCTGGCGCAGGTAGTCGGTCTCTTTCGATCTTGGCGATATATGGTTGCGAGAGACCGAGCTGCTTCGATGCTTCATCCTGAGTCCACCCCATCAACTCTCGTACTTGTTTGACACGCTCCCCGTAAATCACTCGGCAGGTTCCTCTCCGGTTTGTTCCCCGGTATCTTCTTCAATTTGAATATCAAGATTTGTTGGCTGGATTGGGTCGTCGATTTGGATGGGCTTCGGTAGCGATCGTGTCCAGAAGGGCTCATCAAATGCACATTCCACAATCCATTTACCAAGTTCGTTCCTACTAAAGTGAATAGGTAGCGCGAGCGACAGTTTTAAGAGATTGTATTTCACATCTACTGTCCAATGAACGATTAGGTTCCATGTGGGCTGAACGCGCTCGTTGCCGTTTCTGAATTCCGGGAAATCTATCAGCGCTTGAAGCTGGTTATAGAAGTTTTGTCTGGTGGTAGAGGTTCCAGGCAGTGGGACACCTCCCTCATCCGATGATTTCAAGACTCTGACCTTGTAACCCGGCGTGGTCAGGCATAGCCCGTTATTCGGAATATGTTCAGTGTCGAATCCTGGTCCTTCTTCTTCGTCCTTGGCGTCCTGACCACTAGAAATCAGAAACTGTTTCGCTTTGTGGCGAACCAGATTGGGAGCTAAGGCGTAATCAATGGCAGCTTCTGCCTGCCACTTCGTGTATTCAGGTACGTGAAGAGTTCCTTCCCCAACGGCCTCTTGGATGGTGTCGAGAAGGGGTTTGAGTTTCCCCTGCACGGTTTCAAAGCTCGGTGGATCGGGGAAATTGCTTGAAGGGTTGGGTGTCGTCATGGTAGGAATAATATGCACATCGATTGGACACTAGTCGCTTAGAAATCTGCGGCTAAGTAGGAGTTCTCTAAGTGACTGATAGCATGCAATATTGAAGCTGAATTTAATCATTGACACTCCATGCACGTGCAAGCATCACGGATAGTATGAACAGACTAAGCGTGACACAGAGAGTTCTCGCGGTGAAGGCTCTCGTTGAAGGCAATTCTCTTAGAGCGACATCCCGGATGACTGGAGTCGCTCGAATGACCGTAGAGAAGCTGCTCCGCGATCTTAGTGTCGTTTGTACGAAATACCAGGATGAGCACCTGCGAAATCTTACCTGCAAGCGTATTCAGTGCGATGAAATCTGGTCGTTTTGCCGTGCCAAGGACAAGAATGTGCCCACAGAAAAGCAAGGCCAGTTTGGATTTGGAAGCGTGTGGACGTGGGTTGCGATTGATGCGGATAATAAGTTGGCGGTGTCTTGGCTCGTTGGAGACCGGGGAGCGGCCACAGCCTTTGCGTTAATGGACGATCTGGCTTCACGCTTGGCCCATCGGGTTCAATTGACCACAGACGGTCACCGCGTCTATCTGGACGCAGTAGAGAACGCCTTCGGCAGCGACGTTGACTATTCAATGCTGGTGAAACTCTACGGCGCAGACCGCGAGAAAGAAGCCACCTATAGCCCAGCACAGTGCATCGGCTGCCGGAATGTGAACATCGTTGGCAATCCAGACCCTAAACACATTTCCACGAGTTTCGTGGAGCGGCAAAACCTGACCATGCGGATGGGAATGCGTCGCTTTACCCGCCTAACCAATGCGTTCTTTAAGAAAATCGAGAATCACGTGGCAATGGTCGCGATTCACTTTATGTACTATAACTTTGGCAGGATTCATAAGACGCTGCGCATCACGCCAGCAATGGCCGCTGGCCTTACGGATCACGTTTGGTCCCTAGAGGAAATCGCCAAACTGGCGGACTAATGGGAGGGCGAATTGATACCCATCGGTGATGTACATTGTAAATGTGGGCGCCTATGGCGCGTTGAGGATGGCGATAAGTCGATCCAGCGAGAGCCAGGTAAGATTATCTGTAGATGCGGGGAAGAGATCGCCAGTTGGAATGGTTCCCGTGAATATGTGGCCATTCTGGTCAAAGGTCTTCCAGAGGATGATGGCCTGTCAAGGCCGCCATGCAGGTACGAGTGAAAATCAAACTGAGACACTACCCACGGGGTTAAATGGGGAGGGCGCCGGTGAAGACTACTTGAGACTTGCGGGAGTCGGCGTTGCGCATTTCGCCGATGCGGTAGAATTTTTCGCGGCGGCGCTTGAGCTCGGATTCCACGGAGCGGAGGTGGGCGGGGGGAACGACGAGGATCATGCCCACGCCTAGATTGAAGATGCGGAGGAGCTCGTCGCGTTCGATTTGGCCTAGCCGGGCAAGATAACTGAAGATCGGCAGCACCGGCCAGGAGCCCAGCTCGATGACGGCCTGGGTGCCGCGCGGCAGAACGCGGGGAAGATTGCCGGGAATGCCGCCTCCGGTAATGTGCGCAAGCCCCGAGAGCCAGCCCTCGGCAATAGTTTTCTTGAGCATAGGCCAATAGCAGCGATGCGGCATCAGAAGTTCGGCGCCGATCTTGTTGCCGATTTCAGCGACGTAGGCATCGGGGGCGAGCCCGGCGGTTACAAAGATCAGCTTGCGGGCGAGTGAATAACCGTTGGTGTGGAGGCCGAGGGAAGGCAGCGCGAGCAGGAGGTCGCCAGCGCGCACCGCGCCCGCTTTCATAATCCGGCTGCGCTCGACCGCGCCCACGATGAAACCCGCCAAATCATATTCGCCGGCGGCATAGGTATCGGGCAGCTCGGCGGTTTCGCCTCCGACGAGGGCGCATCCGGTATCGTGGCAGGCGCGGGTCATGCCCTCGACAAGCTGCTCGACGATTTCCGGATCCATGCGGGACATGGCGAGATAGTCGAGGAAAAATAAGGGTTCCGCGCCCATCGTCAGGATGTCGTTGACGCAGTGGTTCACCAGGTCGGCGCCCACGGTGGAATGTATGCCGGTGGCGGCGGCGACTTTGAGCTTGGTGCCAACTCCATCGGCGCTCGACACCAGCACCGGCTCTTTCCAGCGCTTGGAGTCGAGGGCGAAAAGGGCGCCAAACGATCCGATGCCGCCGAGGACGCCGCGCGTGAATGTGCGCGAAGCGACGCGGCGGATGCGATCCTTGGCCTGCTCGGATCTGGAAATGTCTACTCCTGCATCAACGTAGCGCATGCGGGGACTGCCCTTTCCCTTCCAGGCTCGACAACCGGTGATGCAAACGCGCTTGTTCCCAGGCCAGAGCAGCAGCCTTCCAAAAAAACGAGCACGGTAAAATGCCTGCGGCACGGACGGCAATTAAAACGTTGTGAACAAGCGCTGCCACCTCACCAGCTTAGGGTGAACCAGCGCGGAGAGGTAGGCGTGCAAGCGCTCGCGAACCTGACCGGGCTGCCAGGCGTCATCCGAAGCTTGAACCGACATGTAGATGACGACGGGAGTGCCTATAATATTATTCTCAGGAACAAATCCCCAATAGCGGCTGTCGTAGGAATCGTCCCGGTTGTCTCCCAGAACGAAGAAATCATGCGCGGGAATCGTGACCAGGGCGTAATTGTCGGCCGGATTGGGAGCGGCGTTACGGTAAGGCTCGGCGAGAGGGGCGCCGTTTATAAACACGATTCCGCGCTGGATTTGAACGGTGTCTCCCGGCATGCCGATGAGACGCTTGATGTAGTCTTCGTCGGAACCGGGAAGCGGGGCGCGAAAAATGATGACTTGCTGGCGGTGCGGCTCGCGCCACAGCCGCACATGGAAGCGCGTGAAGGGAAGGCTGGCATCGTAGCCCAGGCGGCTCATCAACAAATGGTCGCCTACGAGCAGCGTGCGTTCCATCGAACCGGAAGGGATCACACGCGCCTGCACCATCGTGCCGGTGATCAGAAGAAATGCCAGCGCTACCCACGTCCACGAGAGAAGCTCACGCGCGACGCTACGGCCAAGGGACTCACGGCTCATGACGGCTGGCCTCTTCTTTGGCGCTCTCCGACCGCTCCACCTGAGGGGCGGGCACGGGGACTTCGATTTGCACGTTTTCGGGATGATATAAGCCGGTGTAGCAGGAAGTGCAAAAACTGCCGGCGGTGTCGCCGACAGCCTGGCGCAGGCTGTCGAGCGAAAGATAGCCTACGGAATCGGCGCCCAGATAGCGGCGTATCTCTTCGAGAGTGCGCGCGGGGCCTGTCAAATGCCCGGACGCATCATCAAAATTCTCAAGTGATGGGAGGGATTGGGGGCCACCGTTTTGGGCGACACCGTTCTCCCACTTACCGCTTTCGGGAAGGCGCGGGCGGATTCGCGAAGCATCGGACGCCAGCAATTCCTCGCGAGTGGGCGTATCGATGCCGTAGTAGCACGGCGAAACCGTGGCGGGGCAACTGATGCGCATGTGAACTTCGGTGGCGCCCGCCTCGCGTACCATGCGAACGATTTTGCGGCTGGTGGTGCCGCGGACGATCGAATCGTCCACCAGGACGATGCGCTTGCCCTCGAGCAGCGCGCGCACGGGGTTTAACTTGAGCCGCACGCCAAAGTCGCGGATGGACTGTTGCGGTTCGATGAAGGTGCGGCCGATATAGTGGTTGCGGATCAGGCCCATGCGGAAGGGCAAGCCGGACTCGAGCGAGTACCCGACCGCCGCCGGAACACCGGAGTCGGGCACCGGGACCACGAGATCGGCATCGGCGGGTTGCTCGCGCGCGAGTAAGCGTCCCAGCATCTCGCGGCCGCGCTCGACGGGACGGCCAAAAACGTAGCTATCGGGGCGGGCGAAATAGACATGCTCGAAAACACAATACTGGTGCGGTTTTTCCGGGGCGAAATGGAGCGATTCGAGGCCGCTGCGGGAGATACGGAGGAGCTCGCCGGGCGCGACGTCGCGAATGTATTCTGCGCCGAGCAGATCGAACGCACAGGTTTCCGAGGCTACCACCCATGCGTCGCCCAGCTTGCCGAGGCATAGCGGGCGGAATCCGTGGGGATCGCGGATGGCGTACATTTCGTCGCGCGTGAGTACCAGGAGCGAGTAGGCGCCCTCGACTTGATTGAGGGCGTCGCCGAGCGCGCCCTGCAGGTTGTGGGCGCTGCTGCGCGCGACCAGGTGCACGACGACTTCGGTGTCGCTGGTGGTCTGAAAGATGGAGCCGCGATGTTCGAGGGTGCGGCGCAGCTTGCCCGCATTCGTTAGATTGCCATTGTGCGCCAGCGCGAGCTTGCCCTTGTTGCAGTCGATGACGATGGGCTGGGCGTTGATGATGGAGGTGTCGCCGGCGGTGGAATAGCGGGTATGGCCTACCGCGGCGGTTCCGGGCAGGCGGGCCAGCACGCGAGGCTGAAAAATTTCCTGCACCAGGCCCATGCCTTTTTCCAGATGTAACGAAGCGCCGTCGGAGCAAACGATGCCGGCCGATTCCTGACCGCGATGCTGCAGCGCGTAGAGGCCGAGGTAGGCGAGCTTCGCGGCTTCGGCGTTGCCGAAAACGCCGGCGACGCCGCAATGATCGTGAAAGTGGTCGTCGTCCGGATCGTTGATGAGCGGACTGCTGCGCGAATTCGCGGGAGAAGGCATTTGACGGCAATTGGTCATCGTTGATGAGGCCTGACTAATTAGATGCGTTTTCGCTCAGAACCGAACGTGCCAGATCCGCGTTTGCCAATGGCGTACGGCCAGGAGCTTGTCCCGCGAGCGCGTGCTGCAAAGCGCTGGTCCAGATGGCGCGCAGTGCCGGGGGGGCATCCCTGATGACTGTAACGCCATTATACCGAATCTGAAACGCTGCGCGGGTGACGCGGCCAATGACGCGCGCGGCGACGCCATATTTTGCAGCATGGGCGCGAACCTGAGCAAGCGAGCTTTCGGGCGCTGTGACCACGGCGCGAGCCCCGGCTTCGCCAAATAAAGTGAGTTCCGCGGGATCGGCGCCTTCGGTCGAGACATCGGCGGCAAGGCCGTCGCTGGCGAAAGCGCATTCGGCGAGTGCGACGGCCAAACCGCCATCGCTAAGGTCATGCGCGGAGGTGAGCGAGGCGGCGCTCGCCAGCGCGACAAGCGCTTCGATCAGGCGTGATTCCGCGGGCAGGTCGATGGCCGGCGGAGTTCCGCCGGTGACGCCGGCAATGGTGCGCGCATATTCGGAGGACGCGAATTCGCGCAGGGAGGAATCTTTGTTGGTGACAGGGGGCGCGGCGGGGCGTGCGGCGGGGCTGGCACCGCCGGGGGCGACTTCGCCGCGTCCATCGAGCAAGAGAATGATGTGACCTTCGGCGCGGAATCCCATGGTCATGGCGCGCGAGGCGTCTTCGAGCAGGCCGAGGATGCCGAGAACAGGCGTGGGGTCGATCGATTTTCCCAGCGTGTCGTTGTAGAAACTGACGTTGCCGCCGGTGATGGGGATGGCCAGCGCGCGGCAGGCTTCCGCAATACCGTCGACGGCCTCGCTGAATTGCCACATCACTTCCGGTTTTTCGGGATTGCCGAAGTTGAGGCAATTGGTGGCAGCCCAGGGGCGCGCGCCGACGGCAGCCACGTTGCGCGCGGCTTCCGCGACGGCATGCATCGCGCCGGTGCGAGGATCGAGCGCGCACCAGCGGCCGTTGCCATCAGTCGAAAGCGCGAGCGCGCGGCGAGTGCCCTTGAGGCGGACGACCGCGGCATCGGCTGCACCGGGCAGCACGAGCGTGTTGGTGCGGACCATGTGATCGTACTGCTCGAAAATCCAGCGCTTGGAAGCAATGGCGGGCGCGGCGAGCAATTGCCGGAAACGTTCGGTCAAGTCTGTTCCGACGGCGGCCAGCGCCGCGCGCGTTTTGATTGCCATTGCGTGCGGCGCGCCGCCATTGGCGGACGCTGACGGCGGATTGATGGGCCGGCGATACACAGGCGCTTCATCGGCCAGGGCAGCGGCGGGAATGGCGGCGGCTACCTGGCCGTGGTGCATGACGCGCAGCAAACCGTCGGAGGTGACGCGACCGATTTCTACGGCGTCGAGTCCCCATTTGCGGAAGACGGCAAGAACTTCTTGTTCGCGACCGCGTTCGGCGACCAGGAGCATGCGCTCCTGGGACTCGCTGAGCATCATTTCGTACGGCGTCATACCCGTTTCGCGCTGCGGAACGCGGGTCAAATCGAGTTCAATACCCACGCCGCCACGCGAGGCCATTTCACAGGAGGTGCTGGTGAGTCCTGCGGCGCCCATATCTTGTATGCCCACGATTGCGCCGGTGGCCATGGCTTCAAGGCAGGCCTCAAGCAGCAACTTTTCGAGGAAAGGATCGCCCACTTGGACGTTGGGACGCTTCTGCTGCGACTCCTCGGTAAATTCCGCAGAGGCCAGGAGCGAAGCGCCGTGGATGCCGTCGCGGCCGGTTTTCGCTCCTACGTAAATGACGGGATTTCCTGGGCCGCTCGCGCGGGCCAGGAAAAGTTCGTTCTTGGGCGCAATTCCGAGCGCGAGCACGTTGACGAGCGGATTGCCGGCATATCCCGGTTCAAATCCTACTTCACCGCCGACCGTAGGCACGCCAAAACAATTGCCGTAGAAAGCTATGCCGCGCACGACGCCTTCGAGCAGGCGGCGATTCCGAGCCACGGTTTCGGGCGAAGCACTTTGCGAGCGGCCGACGCTTTCGAGACTCGCGTCTCTCTGTTCCGCAGGCGGCGTAATGGTCCCGAAGCGCAAGGAGTCCAGCACGGCGATGGGGCGCGCGCCCATGGTGAAAATATCGCGCAGGATTCCGCCGACGCCTGTGGCCGCACCCTGAAAGGGTTCGACGTAACTCGGATGATTATGCGATTCCATTTTAAACACGGCGGCGAGGCCATCGCCTACGTCCACGGCGCCGGCATTTTCTCCGGGGCCCTGTAGAACTTGCGGAGCGCGCGTGGGCAGGCGTTTTAAGTGGATGCGGCTGGATTTGTAGGAGCAGTGCTCGCTCCACA
>PLJR01000069.1:0-4600 GCA_003140295.1 Acidobacteriota bacterium | reverse complement strand
TCGGCGACGAGCTGCGATGTGACGTTGATTTCGGTATCGAGCATACGTGTGGGTGCGATTTCGCTGGGCGTCGTCGGATGCCCCGCTGCTGGCGTTAGCTGACCGCGGCCACCTGACGTGTCAGCGTTTCCATTGCGGACCGAAAAATTACCAGGCCGTCGGTGGATCCACCCGGCGCGCCTAATAAGGATTCGACAGCGCGCTCGGGATGGGGCATCAAGCCCACCACGTTGCGCTCGCGATTGCAAACGCCGGCAATCGCGTCGAGCGAGCCGTTGGGATTGGCGTCCGGGGTGGATTTTCCATCCTCGGCGCAATAGCGAAAAACGATTTGAGAGTTGCGCTTCAAGTCCGCGAGTGTGGCGGCATCGCAGAAGTAGTTTCCTTCGGCATGAGCGATAGGAATACGCAGAACCTGTCCCGGCTGAGCAGAGGAAGTGAAGGGCGTTGCGGCACTCTCGACGCGAATATAGACATGCTTGCAGATAAAACGCAGGCCGGTGTTGCGCATCAGCGCGCCGGGCAGCAGNNGCGATGGCGCCGGTGCGCAGGTAGTCTCCATAGGAAAAGCCGCCGGGCAGAACGACGGCGTCAACACCCGAAAGATCCTGCGACTGGTGCCAGAGAAATTGCACCGGCTGGTGAAGCACGGCAGCCAAAGCGTAGAAAGCGTCGTGGTCGCAATTTGATCCGGGGAAAACGACAACACCAAATTTCATCGCGCGACAGCTCCTCGAGGGAATGGTAATTATAGCCGTAGTCCGCAAGTTCGCGAAATGCTGTTTGCACGCGCGGAGAGAAAAATGAGGTGAGGAGGCGCAATTTGTGTTCGCCGGGTTTCCGGCGGAAGATATGGCCATTGAAGCTCGCGTGCGTCGCGCGAATCTTATGCGAAACCTCAGCGGGAGGCGACAGTGAAACCAGCGGTGGGACTGATTGGATTGGGGCTGATGGGCCGTCCTATGGCGGCCAATTTACTCAAGAAAGGGTTTGAGCTGACGGTCTGGAACCGGACGGCTTCGCGCGCCGAACCTTTGTTGGCCCTGGGCGCACGCTTGGCCGCAACGCCACGCGTCGCGGCACAAGCGGCGGAGGTTCTGATCACCATCGTAAGCGACCCGCCCGCAGTAGAGCAGGTGCTGTGGGGCGAGGAGGGCGCACTGGCTGGCCTGCGTGCGGGAAGTGTGCTGGTCGATTCGAGCACCGTTTCGCCGGACCTGGCACGCCGGACGGCTGCGGCATGTGCCGAGTACGGGATCGAATACCTCGATGCGCCCGTCACGGGGGGCACCTGGGGAGCGGAAAAAGGCGAACTGGTGATGATGGTTGGCGGACCGGCGGCAACGCTCGCTCGCGTAGAACCGATTTTCGGAGCGGTGGCGAAGCGTTGGTTTCACGTTGGCCCACACGGCGCCGGACAAACCGTTAAGCTGGCGATGAACCTGTTGCTGGCGATCGAGGTGGACGCTCTTGCAGAGGCCCTGGCGCTCGCGAACGCGGGTGGGATAGCCGGCGAGCGCGTGATTGAAGTGATGCAATCCAGCATGGCGCGCGCCCCGGTGCTCGATGTCAAAGCGCCTATGTTGCTCGAGCACAACTATGCTCCGAGTTTTCCACTGCGCCTGATGCATAAGGATTTGCGGCTGGCTCTTGAACTCGCGAAAGAATTAAACGTGGCGTTGCCGGCCGGCGAAGCCGTGCGCGATGTGTATGGCTCCGTGCTGGAGGCCGCGCGCGAGGACTTGGATTACGCGGCCGTTGGGCGGTTCTGGGAAAAGCCTAAGTCCTGAGCCACGGCTGGTTGAGCGAGGCGGCAGCCTTTCAGGGCTTGGCTGCGGGCGGAAAAAAACACATCGGCAGGTCGGCCGAGGTGCGCAGCCCTGCGGGGGCAGCCAAAATGGCGGGGATGGAATTGACGACGATGGCGATGGTTGCCAAGTCTCCGTGCGTGCCGCCGGGGATCGTCAGGGTGAGATTGGGAGCGCCGCGCAATTCGATCGTATCCCCAGGCAATTTTGCGCCGACGAACATCTGCAGCTCCATGTAAATTTTTTCGTGGCCGTGGGCAGTTCCGCGAGCGATCTGATGCACTCCCGCAACCTGGCCGGCCGGCACTTCCAGAAATTCCGTGCGCACATCGGCGGCAGCGATCATGGGCTCAATGGCTTCGTCTATGGCGTCGACGCCCAGATCGAGTCCGTCGGAAACCATCGCCACCGATTCAGGCAGGCCGTGATGTTTGATCTCCCCTGCCGCGACTCGCTCGCGAAATTCGGCGGCGCTCAGGCCCGCGCCGACTTTCTTTTGCAATGGGAGGCGGCGTTCTGCAGCATCGACGATGCGCAGCACGCGCACGCTATCGATGCGTTGGACCCCGGCGCTGAGCGTCAACACCAGCTTATCCATCACAAATCCCGGGTTCACGCCAGTGCCTACCAGTGCGACGCCCCACGATTTAGCTTCGGCATCGAGTTGCGCCGCCAACTGCGGATATTTGCGGTAGGGGTAGGCCAGCTCTTCGCATGTGGATACCACGCACGACTCCGCCGCCAAGCACGCCAGAAGCTGATCGGCTACACCAGGAAGCAAGGAAGAGGTGGAATGCACGACGATGTCGGCGCCCTCATTCAGCAGATCGGTGGTGGCAGAAACAGGAATGCCCCACGGGGTGTCCGCGGCTCCGGCAACCTCGCCAAGGTCGCGGCCCGCCTTGGCGGGATCGGTGTCGATGGCCCCAATGATTTCAATGGCCTGTTTTTCGCGCATCAGGCGCACCAAGGCTGCTCCAATGGGACCGACACCGTACTGGATGGCACGAATCTTTTTTCTCATTTCATTCCCGTGTTTTTGATCTCGCTCCCAGGTGGCTCGAGTTCTTCTTCGCTGCCGGCCACTGGGCGCTCGCGACCTGCCGCTGGAAGCGCGGAGCAAATAACATAAAGCAAACCTTTGTGGCGTTCAACCCGCCGCGGCGCTGTTACCAAAACCAGCGTCAGGAAAAAGTTGCCAGAAGCCAGTTTTCTGGGGAATAGTGGAAGCCGACGGCGTGGACGGGAGAGTGTTTATGTATTACCTGCTCAAGACCGAGCCCTCGGAATATTCTTTTGCAGACCTGCACCGCGACGAGGTCACTCTTTGGGATGGCGTCGCGAATCCGGTGGCGCTGAGGCACCTGCGAGAAATGAAACCGGGCGCGAAACTCATCATTTATGAAACGGGCGACGAAAAAAGTGCGGTAGGAACGGCTTCGGTCGTTTCCGTCAAGGTTACAGATCCCCACAAGCCGGAAGTCACCATCAAGGCGGGCAAAGCGCTCTCCAAACCGGTGACCCTGGCGCAAATCAAAGCGAACAAGCTATTCGCCGATTCTCCGCTCGTCCGGCAAGGAAGGCTCTCTGTGGTTCCCTTGACAGAAGAGCAATTTGCCGTCTTAACTAAACCTTAATGATGCGGAGCCGCCTGCGGACCGCCGGCTGGCTGAGGAGCCCTTATGAATCCGAGTAAAATCAGCGAGCAAGACATCGCTACGAAACTAAAGGATCTCGCGGGATGGAGCATCGACCACGGGAATCTTCATCGCGCATTTGAGTTCAAGGATTTCTCGCAGGCGTTTGGATTCATGACGCAGGTGGCGCTGGCGGCGGAATCCATGGGCCACCATCCGGATTGGTCAAACGCCTGGAACAAAGTCGTGATTGATTTGTCCACGCATAGCGCCGGGGGCCTTACCTCGAACGATTTCGAGCTGGCGGGCAAGATCCAAAAGATTTTCGACCACCAGAAGTAGTTTTTATGGCCGAGAGCCGCGAATTCAGCGAAGCCGTTCACCCCGNNTGCATCCGGATATCGCGGTTTCGGGTGACGTTGCCGAACAAGCGCGCCGCATTTATTGCGGCACGCTGGGGGCCGAGTTCGGGCACATCGCCAACCCGGAGCGGTGCGACTGGATCGAGCGGCGTATGGAGGCGGAGGCTGAACGACAGGTACTCTCACCCGCCCGAGTTCTCGATAGATTGATTCGCGCCGAGCTTTTCGAGCAGGTTTTGCAGGCGCGCTACATTGGGACCAAGCGATATTCACTCGAAGGCCTGACGGTGCTCATTCCGCTGCTTGACGTACTACTCGAGCGCGCGGCCGACGGAGGTGCGGAACAAATCATCCTGGCCATGAGCCATCGCGGCAGACTGAACGTGATGGTGCACATCGTGTGCCGCACGGCGGCGGAAATTTTTGCGGAATTCGAGGACGTAGACCCGCGTAGCGTGCTTGGCAGCGGCGATGTGAAATATCACGTCGGGGCCACCGGCCGATATCGTACCAGCAGCGGACGCAGCCTCGAGGTACATCTGGCGTCGAATCCGAGCCACCTCGAAGCGGTCGATCCGGTAGCGATGGGCCGGGCCCGCGCCAAGCAAGCTCGGGCTGGCGAAGGTGGCCGCCGTCGCATTCTGCCGATCGTAATTCACGGGGATGCCGCGTTTGCGGGCCAGGGTATCTGGGCAGAGACGCTCAATCTGGCGAGTCTGGCGGGCTACAGCGTAGGCGGTTCAATTCACATCATCGTCAACAATTTGCTGGGATTCACGACGCCGCCGGCGGA
>PLJR01000107.1:9771-9920 GCA_003140295.1 Acidobacteriota bacterium | reverse complement strand
CTGGTGCTGGTGTGGGCGGGAGACATGCTGGCGTATTTCGTGGGCCGCTGGCTCGGGCAAACGCGCATGGCGCCGCAATTGAGTCCCCATAAGACGTGGGAAGGGGCGGCTGCAAATTTGGTCGCGTCGGTGGCCGTGGGCATTTTGCT
>PLJR01000107.1:0-9712 GCA_003140295.1 Acidobacteriota bacterium | reverse complement strand
CCGGTGGTCTGGTACTATTTCGAACTAGTGCTGGCGCGGAGAGTCTGAGGGATTTCGTAGGCGGCCGGGTCGCAGGGATATCGAGCCGCGCGTTTATTATCCTGTGATGAAAAATATAGCGATCATTGGGTCCACTGGTTCGATTGGCCGCCAGACGCTGGCGGTGATCGAGGCCTCCCCGGAACGCTTCCGCGTGGTGGCGCTGGCCGCCGGCGGGAATCTTGAAGAACTCGTGGGCCAGATCGCGAGACATCGGCCGCAGATCGTTTCGGTTGCGGATGAGGTGCGTGCGGCCGAATTGCGCGACCGCCTCGGCTCGCGTGTGCAGGAACTGGGTGACGAGCTGCGATTCGCGATACCGGAAATTGCGTGGGGCAGTGCGGGCTTGCTAAGCGTGGCGACTCATCCTGCAGCGACGATGGTGGTGTCAGCGGCTGTTGGCGTGGTGGGTTTGGAGGCCACGTATGCCGCGATACGCGCGGGTAAACACGTGGCGCTTTCTAATAAAGAGGTACTCGTCGCGGCAGGAGAACTGGTGATGGCGGCGGTAGCGGCCAGCGGTGTTGCGCTGCTCCCGGTGGATAGCGAACACAACGCGATTCACCAGTGCATGCGGGCGGGGCGTCGCGAAGAGGTGCGGCGCCTGATTTTGACCGCCTCAGGCGGGCCATTCCGCCGGAGCAGAATCGCGGAGGTTGCTTCCGCCACTCCCGAACAAGCGCTGGCACATCCCAACTGGAAGATGGGGCAGCGGATTACGATTGATTCGGCGACGATGATGAATAAAGGATTTGAAGTGATCGAGGCGCGCTGGCTGTTTGGCGTGCGGCCAGATCAGATCGAGGTGGTGATCCATCCGCAGTCGACAATTCATTCGATGGTTGAATATGTGGATGGTTCAATTCTGGCACAACTTGGCCCGACGGATATGCGCATGCCGATTCAATATGCGCTAACCTATCCCGAGCGCGAAGCATCGAAAGGAGTACAGCTGGATTGGAGCGGGCTAAGACGCTTGGATTTCGAAAAACCCTCGATGCGCAGGTTCCCCTGTCTGCGGCTCGCGCGGCAAGCTTTGGAGCAAGGAGCAGCGCACCCCTGCGCCTTGAACGCCGCGGACGAAGTGGCCGTCGCAGCTTTTCTGGAGCGCCGCTTGCCGTTTGGGGGCATCGCCGAGGTAATTGAAAGCGTGCTCGAACGTATGCCAAGCGTCCAGTTGAGGACCGTGGACGATGTGCTGACGGCGGATTTGGAAGCGCGGCGGCTGGCCTCTGAGGAAATAACGCGAACCGCGGGGAAAAGGATGGCGGCGCCATCCATGCAGGCTGCGAACACGTAGAAGGGGAAGAGAAGCACTTGGTCAACAATAGTCGAGGGTAGGCGGGCCAGTCGGGCGTTGAAATAGAGCGAGATTTCGTGAGAGGGGAAGCGATTTGTTTACTGGTGTGATTGCGGTGGCGATTGGCCTGGGCGTGATGGTTCTGGTTCATGAGTGGGGACATTTTCTTGTGGCACGCTTGTTTGGGGTGCGCGTAGAGGTTTTCTCCATCGGTTTTGGACCGCGCATTTGGGGTGTGCGGCGCGGGCCCACTGACTATCGGCTCAGCATCCTTCCGCTGGGAGGATACGTGCGCATGGCCGGAGATAATCCGGCGGAAGAACGGAAGGGCGATCCCGACGAATTTCTCTCGAAGCCCCGCTGGCAGCGGGTGCTGATCGCGTTGGCCGGACCTACGACGAATTTTTTGATGGCGGTGATTTTAACGGCGGCGCTTTTCGTGCGCGGCGGCCAGCAGCCTTCCTATGCGGATAAGCCGGTGGTAATTGCGGGGGTGATGAAGGATTCGGCAGCACAGAAGGCGGGGATACAGGCGGGCGATCGGATCGTTTCCTTTGCGGGGGTAAAGAACCCCACGTGGGACCGCGTGGCTTTAGAGTTGGCGCTTTCTGCGCCGGGCCGATCGGAACCCGTGGTCGTAGAACGGCAGGGCCAGCAGGTTCCCCTGAGCGTGGCGAGCGAGCCGCAACCTTTTACGGCCATAGGGTATCCAGCCGAGCCCGCAGTGATCGGGGTGGTGAGCCCCGGATTGCCAGCGGAAAAGGCCGGATTAGCTCCTGGCGACACGATCCTGACCGTGGACGGGGAACCGCTCGCGAGTCCTTATCAGCTATCCGACATGATTCAGCGAAGCCAAGGCCGGCCGATGAGCCTGGAGGTTTCGCGCGGTGGGAGCATTCAGAAAATCGTGCTCATGCCCACGTGGGGCGATCCCGGCGACGGGACGGCACGGTGGGAAATTGGCATCACCTACCGATTTACTACGTCTTCAAAACGTTATTCGCCACCGATAGCGATGGTGAAAGCCGCGGAGTTCCACGTGATCCTGGCGACCAAGCTGGTTTACCTCGTGGGACAATTATTCACGGGCCGCGTATCGCTCAAGCAGGTGCAAGGGCCGCTGGGCATCGTGCAGGCGTCGAGCCAGGCCGCTAAGCGCGGATTTGGGGACCTGATCAGCTTAATGGCGCTGGTAAGCTTGAATCTGGGCATTCTGAACCTGCTGCCCATTCCTATCCTGGATGGCGGGCACATTCTAATGCTGGGGATCGAAGGATTGTTGCGGCACGATATCAGCCTGAAGATCAAAGAGCGCGTCGTAACCGTAGGGATGGTATTCCTGCTCCTGGTGTTTTTGATCGTTATGTACAACGATGTGCTGCGGCTGTTTCCGGGTCACTGATTTCTTTTGACATGCCTTCCACGGCAAATCGCCGCCGGGTTTCCTCCGGCGAACGGCTGAACGCACATAGCGAACCGGGCAGGCTGCGCCTGGCCCTCGAAGGGCGCGGCGTAAGGCTCACGCGCCAGCGGCGGATTCTGCTCGAGGTGATGGATCAAGCCGAGCAGCATCTATCCGCGGATGCGATTCTCGAACGCGCCCAGAAAATTGATCCGCGCGTGCATCAAGTTACGGTTTACCGCACGCTGGAAATGCTCAAAAGGCACGGCCTGCTCGATGAACTTGACCTGCTGCACATTCACGGGCACCGTCATTTTTACGAAAGCCACGGCCCGCGCGACCACATCCATGTGGCCTGCCTGCGCTGCGGGAAAGTGCGCGAAGTGGAAAGCGAACTCTTCGAGCAGTTGAAGCGGCAGATCGAACGCGACACCGGAATTCAGATCACGGTGACGCGCACCGAAATTGGCGGCTATTGCGAAGGGTGCCGGCCGAGGTAGACCACGCGGTAGGCCGACAATATCCGGTTCCCATCCGGCAATAATGTTTCATCGCGCGTTGCTCCCGGTGTTTGCCGCGTGTTTCCTCGCGCAGCGGGAAAGAGTTACGCGAGCTGTTGAATGTTCCGGGCCGCGTCGAGCTGCCGGAAAAATTCGCGCGCTTGGTCGAGGTCCGCGGCGATTTGGGCACGCAATTCTTCCGGGCCGCCAAACTTTCGCTCCTCCCGCAACCGCTCCCAGAAGCGTACTTCCAGCGGACCTTCGACAAGCCGGGCGTTGAAATCAAACAAGTGGCTTTCAATGCTGATACGGGAGCCTTCTCCGTCGAAGGTGGGCCGAAAACCCACATTGGTTGCGGAACGAAAGAGGCCTCCGGCAGCTTGGGTCTCGGTGGCATACACGCCGGTCTTCGGCAACAGTTCCTGCTCGGTCGCGAGATTGAGCGTGGGCACGACGATGGTTGACCCGCGTCCGGCGCCACGCTCGATTTTTCCGATGAGCGCAAACGGCCGTCCCAACAGGCGCGCGGCTTCCGCAACGCGTCCTGCGGCCACGGCACGGCGCACGGCGCTGCTGGATACAACTTCGCCCGCGACAATTACCGGGGCGATAATTTCGACCGTGAATCCAAACTCGCCGCCGATTCGCTGAAGCTGCGCCACGTCACCAGCCTGACGGTATCCAAATCGAAAATTTTGCCCCACCAGGAGGGAGTTGGCGTGCAACCGGTTCGCCAGAATGCCGCCCGCGAACTCCTCGGGAGAGAACCTCGCGAGCGCGGCGTCAAAATGGAGTACCAGTGCGGCATCCAGGCCTAATGTCTGACAGTTCGCGAGCCTTTGCTCCAGTGTTTGCACTAGAGGCGGCGCCTGGGCGGGCCGCAAAACCTTGAGGGGATGGGGATCGAACGTAACCACTCCGGCGAGGGCGCCCGTGGCCTGCGCCCGCTCGACAACCCCGCGAAGAATTTTCTGGTGACCAAGGTGCATGCCATCGAAATTGCCCACGGAAAGCACGGCGCGGCGAACATTGCCGACTACGGCGGAGGTGTCAGCACCGAATTTGCTCACCCACTCCTCGGGAGAGTGCAGCACGGCGAACTGAGTCATGCGTACACCTCGAAGCTTAAGCCGTCGTAGGCCAACTGCACTTGGGGAAAACCGTCCCGTACGAAACGCTCATTGGTCTCCTGGTGGGGCAGGTCGTGGGCAATGTGTGTGAACCAAGCGCGGCGCGGTTTGAGCTCGGCTACCAGCGAGAGCGCCTGAGCGACAGTTTGGTGCATGGGGTGCGGAGTGTCGCGAAGGGCGCCAAGAATCAAATCATCTGCACCAAAAAGAAGGGGCTTCGATTTTTCCGGTACAAAACTGAAATCGGTGAGGTAGGCAAAACCGCCCACGCGATAGCCAAAAACCGCCATGTCTCCATGCTGGGCCGGGATCGGCGTCCAAGTCACGCCCAGCAATTCAAACGGCCCGTCGATGACATGAGTGGTCACCAGGGGAATCGGGCTGACTGTGGGCTTGCCGTCGAAAACGTAAGCAAATGTCCGCCGCAGGATTGCCAGCGTCTCCTCGGAAGCGAAAACGGGCATGGCCACGCCCTGGCGCATGTTAAATGGGCGAATGTCGTCGAATCCAAGGATGTGATCCGCATGCGAGTGCGTAAAGACCACGGCCTCAAGCTGGTCAAGCTTGATGCGCAGGCCCTGAAAGCGAAAATCAGGCGTGGTGTCGATGACCACATTATGCCCGTCGCGAGAAAGCAGCACCGAGGGACGCGTGCGATTGTCATGCGGGTCGCTCGAGCTGCACACTCCACAGTGACACCCCAAACTGGGCACACCCATGGATGTCCCGGATCCGAGGACCGTCATCCGCAGCGATGGGCTTCTTGGGGCAGGCGGGGTGGGCACGTTTAAGACACGCAAATCAGCAACGGGAAATAAAAGAAAATGAGCGTTTCGGGGCCATGGGGGCCAAGGAGGACTAAAACCCTAGGGGCGTGCCTGGGCTTTGTCTTTCATCGCCTTTGCCGCTGCCTTGGTCATTTCCATGTACGAAAGTTTCAGGCTGCCCAGCACTTCGACGAGCAGCCGCTCATCATCGGGAGCGAGATTGCCGCGAGTGGTTTCACGCAGCGCGTCGAGCATATCCACGAGTTCGCGCGCGCCTTCCAGATCCAGCATGGACTCGCCTGTGCGGGGGTCGGGATAAGCGCCCAGTAACATTGCGGCATTTTGCGCTACGAAATTAATCAGCATTTCGAGCCCGCGCGAAGGCTTGGGTGCCTCCGGCCCACCCATCGGCCCTGAAGGCGGTTCAGGCTGGGTAGAGATGGGCGTAGCTGATTGCGCAGCGGCGGACGGTGAACCTGAGCCTGGCGAACCCTTGGCGGCGGCCGGAGTCCCGGAATTGACGGGCTCGGCGTCCTGTTTGTGACGTTCATCACGGACGGCTTCGTCGCGAATCTCGCCGTCGGCGCTGAACAGACGGCGATCAATTACCTTGAATGATTCTTCCTGCTTTGGATCCGGCAAAGGTGTCTCCAATTGTGCGGGCGGAAAACCGGCCAGCTTCGATGCACTAGTCTAGCATCGGCTGCGGCGCGGCGACAAGACGGAGCGCCTGTTCGATGTTGCTGCGCTTGCTGGTTACTCGCTTGTTAATGAGCCGGGGTTGCCGTAAAGTAAGCTCCTTCGATACCGTGCGATCTCGAAAATCTTCCCGGCGGAAATCAAAAGGTCTCTTGCAGCGACGAGCGGAGCCTGTGGGCTCCGTCAAAGATAATAAACATGGCAAAAAAGCGGACGCGCTGAGTAAGGGCAGCGAAAAACCCTCGGTCGGCCAACTTTTCGAAGCTCTCGTAGCCCTGCAGGCCAGGCTGAGAGCGCCGGGGGGCTGTCCGTGGGACCGCGAGCNNAGCGGCCGAACTGGGAGATTTGCTGCTGCAAATTGTTTTTCATTCTGAATTGGCCCGGGAGGCGGGACGGTTCGATGTCGGTGAAGTGATCGAGCACGTCCACGCAAAAATGGTTCGCCGGCACCCACACGTCTTTGGGGACGTGCAGGCCAGCACCTCGGCACAGGTATTGAAAAACTGGGAAGAGCTTAAAACTGTAGAGCGCCGGGCAACAGGGAAGTCGAAGCGGAGTTCGCCACGCCGGGAAGTGGGAATAGACGCGCCGGTAGCCAGCCTGCTCGACGGCGTACCGAATACTTTGCCGGCAATTATCCAAGCACACCAGCTTACGCGCAGAGCGGCAAGCGTCGGATTTGATTGGAACGAATCGGAAGGGCTTTTTCAGAAGCTCACCGAGGAAGCTGGTGAACTCCATGAGGCGCTAGAGAGCGGGGAGCAGCGCGCTGTTGAGGAAGAGGTGGGCGATCTACTGTTTGTGTGCGTGAACTTCGCGCGGTTTCTCGGCTTGAACGCTGAACTCGCCCTGAAGAAGGCCAACCGAAAGTTCGAGCAGCGCTTTCGCAATATGGAATGTATCTCGGCGAAGGGCGGGAAGCCATTGAAAGACGTCTCTAGGGATGATTTAGAAGCTCTGTGGAACGAAGCCAAGAGTATCAAGCGGACCGGTTTGGTAACTTAAGGTGCAGCATTAAATTATATTGTTAACGTATAACATTATTATAGTCATTATAGTCTTCAACCAACACATTCAATACGAGCGCTAGCCCGGCTAACTCTTCCAGGAGGGTGCCGATTCTCCGCACGCGGGATCATAATGTTTCGGTGGTCTTGAGTCTTGCCGCTGCGGCTTTTTGCGTGAGTTCTGACATTGTAAAGGCGGGGGCGTACCGGGGGACTTGGCTTACTAGTTTCGTGATTTCCTCTACCGGGCGGATGCCTCCATGAGCGCCGCTGTGCATACAGTTTAAGGCTGCTGCTGCGCAACCAAAATCTAAGCAATAATCGAGCGTCCATCCACGGAGAAGGGAGTAACAGAAGCCCGCATGGAAAACGTCTCCCGCGCCTGTGGTATCTATGGCTGAAACCCGGAATGAGGGCGCATAGCGAAACGCGCTCCCGTCCCAGATCAGTACACCGTCACACCCGAGAGTGCAGCCAACGACATGACAGTTGAACCTGCGGCGTATTTCTGCCAGCGCCTCGAAAAAGTCCGCGATTCCGGTGAGGCGGTACGGAAATTCGCGTGCCCCAATCACATAGTCGACATGTTCAAGTAAGAGTTCAACTCCGTCATATAAATTGTCGATGTCCGCGGTAACCATAGCGCCAGTCTCATGCGCCCATTGCGCGGCTGCGGTGGCAGGAGCGCAGGGATGGCCGTCGACATGGAGCAATCTCGTGGTGGCGATCCACGCACGCGGAATCTCACTCGGCGTCAAATCCAGACGGGCGTCCCGCTGCCATAGGATGGTCCGCTCGCCACTCGATTCATCGACGAGTATGAAGGCCATTTGACTGGGGCAGCCAGTTACCTCGACGAGATGTGCTTCGATTCCGCGGCGGTCGAATTCGAGGCGATGTGCGCGCCCCGCCTCATCGTCACCGATCTTGCCGATATAACGAGAGCGGAGTCCCCACTGGTGGCACGCCACTGCGGCGGTGGCCGTTTGGCCGCCGGGAAGCTTGGTGGCGGAGAGAATGGAAATTTTGGAATTGAATTCCGGGTAATGGGGAAGACGAATGATGGTGTCAAGGGAGTTGATGCCCAGTCCTACGAAGTCGGCTTCCGGAGATACGATTCGTGAAATTGGGGAAGGGTACGCATCCAGACGATTAGGCTCACGCATGGTAAGACTTTATGCAAATAGCTTCGATTTGCAAGCAAGTTGCTTCGTGTAGAAAGAAGCCTTTATGGTTACAACAGACCTTTGTTACATCGACCGGCAGTGGGGTACCGTTTTGAAAAGTGTAAGACATGCGCATGATAGCGTTTGCGTGCGCGGCGAGGGTATGGTAATTACATTCATTCGGCATTTTCAGAGGCAGTTATTATATGGCGCGACTAGAGGTACGGGTGCAGTCGGCGCGCCGACACTCCGATGCCAGTTCGTGATTCCGAGGCCATCATCCTCCGCAGCTTTCCCCTCGGGGAAGGTGATCGCCTGGTAAGCTTTCTCAGTAGGGCCAACGGGCGCATGCGCGGAGTGGCCAGCGGTGCACGAAAGCCAAAAAGCCGTTTCGGCTCGACCTTGGAGATTTTTTCCTATGTACGAATCTGGTTCTATGAACGTGAGACGCGCGACCTCGTACGGATTAACCAGTGCGATTTGCTCGAATCGTTCTTTGGCGCCCAACGCGACTATGCCTCGGAATTGATGCTGGCGCTGGCCAGCGAGGTGACGGAGGCCGTTCTTGGCGAGCGCGAAGTTGCCGAGCCAAATTTTCGCTTGCTGCTGGCTATCGGGCGCGCTATTAAGGCCGGTGCCGACCACCGGATCGTTTCCGGTTATTTTGCTTTGTGGATTGTGCGGTTGGGCGGTTGGCTCCCGCGGTTGGGCCGTTGCGGCCAATGCGGCTCGGCGATTTCAGGCGACGGATATTTTTCTGATGGGGGCGGGATAATATGCAGAGCCTGCAGCGAGCCGGGGCGCACGTACTGTTCCAGTGGAACATTAGAATTAGCTTCACGCATGCTGGTTAATAAATTGGATGAATTCCTGAAACCCGATGCTGCGAATGGCCTGTGCACCGCGAACGCGTACGAGTTGCGAAATATCATGTTAAACGTGATCGAACGTCACATTGAAAAAAAGCTGCGGACCAGGAAGCTGCTGGATGAGGTTCGCGGCCTGTCAGCCAATGCCTAAGGCAAAACATAAGGGTGTTGCGCGGCTAGAATTTCAGGAACTACTTCTGCGCCTGGAGAGGTATTGGGTCGATCGTGATTGCATACTTCAACAACCATATGATGTTGAAGTGGGTGCCGGTACCATGCACCCCGAAACATTTCTCCGAGTGTTAGGTGAGATGCCGTATCGCGTTTGCTACGTACAACCAAGCCGTCGCCCAGCCGATGGCCGTTATGGTGAGAATCCGAATCGACTCTTCAAGCACTACCAACTACAGGTGGTGTTGAAACCTGCGCCTGCGGACATCCAGAGTCTCTATCTCGAAAGTATCGAGGCGCTGGGTATTAAGCTCGCAGAACACGATATCCGCTTTGAGGAAGATAACTGGGAGTCTCCGACGTTAGGGGCGTGGGGCATGGGATGGCAGGTCCTTCTGGACGGGCTGGAGATAACACAGTTCACTTACTTCCAGCAGTGCGGGGGAATNNGACCTCGATCCCGTATCGGTTGAGTTGACCTATGGACTTGACCGCATCGCCGCGTATCTGCAGGACGTCAACAATGTATATGACGTCAAATGGTCCCGAAACCAGACCTATGGTCAGGTGCGGCTTGCGGAAGAGCAGCAATTCTCTGCCTACAGTTTCGAATTCGCCGATCCCACAATTACAAAAAAGCTCTTCGACTTGCACGAGCGAGA
>PLJR01000146.1 GCA_003140295.1 Acidobacteriota bacterium | reverse complement strand
AGGCCGTCGATGTTCGTGGCTCCCCGGAGAGAGGCCGGAACGCTCACACCGGTTGGGATCGTCCAAATCGGTCCGGGCGATTGCGCGCGGGCGGTTGGAGACGCACCGATGTCACTCAGCCGTTTGCCCGAGAAGCAACCTCCGATGAGCGTCACCAACAAGAGCGGCAGCACGTACGCGAGCTTCATCGCAAAAACTTGGGCCCTCGACCGCGCCCGCCCTCTAGCACCCTGCTCGCGTGCTCGCTCAGCAAGGTGCCCGGCCCGAATGTCTCCAAATCGCACTCGTTGAGCGATCGCGTTTGGCTCGTCACGGGCGGGCTCGGATTCATCGGTTCCCACTTCGTTCGGACGGCGCTTCGCGAGCGGCCTGACGTGTCGGTGCTCAATTTTGACGCGATGACCTACGCCGGCAATCCGCACAATGTGGCCGACCTCGCCGGCGAGTCGCGCTATCATTTTATCAAGGGCAACATTTGCGACGCCGGCGCCGTCGAGCGCGCCTTTGCGAGCGCGCCGATCGCGGCCGTCGTCAACTTCGCCGCCGAGTCCCACGTCGATCGCTCGATCCTCGACCCCGAGGAATTTCTGCGCACCGACATCTTGGGAACGCATGTTCTGCTCGAGGCGGCGCGACGGCACAATACGCAGCGCTTCCTGCAAGTCTCGACCGACGAAGTGTACGGACACGTCGAGACGGGCGCGTCGAAGGAAAGCGATCCGATCGCTCCGCGCTCGCCCTACGCCGCGAGCAAGGCCGGCGGCGACTTGCAAGTCCTCGCGCACGGCACGACGTACGGTACGCCCGTCGTGATCACACGAGGCTCGAACACGTACGGCGCCAATCAGTATCCGGAGAAACTGATTCCGTTATTCGTCACGAACCTGATCGACGATCTTCCCGTCCCGGTCTACGGGGATGGAAGGCAGGTACGCGATTGGCTCCACGTCGAGGACCACGCGCGGGGGATCCTTGCCGTGTTGGAACGCGGCGAGATCATGAACGTCTACAACGTCGGTGGGGGCAACGCGCGCACGAATATCGAGATCACACGCCGGCTGATCGAACTCTGCGGCCGCACCGCCGCGACGCACCTGCGACACGTCCTCGATCGGCCCGGGCACGACCGGCGCTACTCGCTTGATTGCAGCAAAGCAAGCGCGCTTGGCTGGGCACCCCGGCGCGACTTCGATCGCGGCCTCGAGGAGACCGTCGCCTGGTACCGCGAGAACGAGGAGTGGTGGCGTCCGATCAAGAGCGGCCGCTTCACCGAATACTATCGCCGGCAATACGCCGAAAGGGGCGCCTCATGAAAGGGATCATCCTGGCCGGGGGTCTCGGGACGCGGCTGCGCCCGCTCACCAAGGTGACGAACAAGCATCTCTTGCCCGTCTACGACAAGCCGATGATCTGCTACCCGCTGATGACACTCTGCCGCGCCGGCATCTCGCGCATCATGATCGTAACCGGCGGAAACTCAGCCGGCGAATTCTTGCGGCTGCTCGGCAACGGGCGAGAATTCGGGCTCAAGCATCTCGACTATACGTATCAGGAAGGCGAAGGCGGCATTGCGGAAGCACTAGGTTTGGCTGAATATTTTGCCGACGGCGAGCCTGTTTGCGTGATCCTGGGCGACAACATCATTGAGAATAACATTTGCCTGGCCGTTGAGAACTTCGAGAAGCAGCGAGAGGGCGCCAAGATTCTCGTCAAAGAAGTCGTCGATGCCCACCGGTTTGGCGTGGCCGAAATTGAGGGCAACCATGTAGCCAGAATCGAAGAAAAGCCTGAGACACCAAGGTCGCACTACGCCGTCGTGGGCATCTATTTTTACGATCACACGGTCTTCGGTAAAATTCGCAGATTGAAGCCTTCCGGGCGAGGCGAACTCGAGATCACTGACGTCAATAATTTTTACATCGCTGAAGGAAACCTCACGTATGAGATTCTAGACGGGTGGTGGACCGACGCGGGCACATTCGAATCACTGCTACGGGCCAACAGCTTAGTCGCCGAGACCGGTGCAAATAAGGTGTCTCCGTTAAACGAACAACCGGTATCACCGAGGTTTCCACGTTGAAGATTCTGGTGACCGGGGGCGCCGGCTTTATTGGCTCGAATTTCATCCGCCATATCCTCGCCACAGGAAAAGACTACTCGGTCGTTAATTATGACAAGCTGACATACGCCGGCAACCTGGAAAATCTGGCGAGCGTCGCCGACAATCCGGCATATTTGTTCGTCAAAGGAGACATTTGCGATGCCGGGCACGTCGAAGCGGCGATGCGTGATTGCAGCGCAATCGTCCATTTTGCCGCCGAGTCGCATGTGGATCGCAGCATCTATGCGCCCCGGTCCTGCGTCGAAACGAATGTGACCGGCACCCTGGTCCTGCTCGAAACAGCTCGTAAGCTGGGTGTCGCCCGTTTCGTTCATATTTCAAGCGATGAGGTATACGGCGATATGTTCCCGGAGATGTTTGCCGGCGAAGATTCGCCCCTGCGGCCAAGCAGTCCCTATTCGGCGTCCAAGGCCGGCGCCGATCTTTTAGTTCAGGCGTACGTTCGGACTTATGGATTTCCGGCGGTGATAACGCGGTCCTCTAATAATTACGGCCCCTTTCAATTCCCCGAAAAATTTCTGCCCCTGATGATCAGCAGGGCCCTCGATGATAAGCCTTTGCCCATTTATGGCGCCGGGGAAGAGCAGCGCCATTGGCTGCACGTCGAAGATCATTGCCGTGGTCTTCTGCTGGTTTTGGAGCGCGGCCAAATAGGCGAAGTCTATAATCTTGGCGGCACCGACATAGAACGCAATATTGCGGTTGCCCGCAAACTGCTCCGCATATTGGGCAAGCCCGAGTCGCTGATTTCGTTCGTGCAGGACCGCCCCGGCCATGACCGCAGATATGCTTTGCGCCGGGACAAAATTGAAAAGGATCTCGGCTGGAAACCGCGGATACCGTTGGAAGACGGACTATGGCAAACCATCAACTGGTACCAAGATAATGCGGAATGGCTCAGCAAAGTTCGTGGCGGCGAATACCAGTCTTACTACGAGCGCTACTATGGGAATCGTGATTCCTCTTTGTTGGAAATTGCACGATCGAAACCCCAGCCGTCTTGAGAAAGAGCGAAACATCTACATTTGATTCCACTCTGATAGAGTTGCGGGCTGATTGAACCGCGGGTCGTGCGAAGGGGCGGATTGCGCTGTTACTTTTTAGGTGTCGCTTCCGTTGGATAAACTCGAGACAACTCTTCCGTGTGTCTGGGAGCTTCACCCCAGGCTGATTTACGACGTTCGCGGGTTCTTCATGGAAACTTATCAGCAAGCCGCGTTTGCCGAATTGGGTATTATGGACACGTTTGTTCAGGATAATCATAGCCAGTCGACGAAGGGCACCTTGAGAGGACTACATTACCAGTTGCACCATCCACAGGCGAAATTGTGCCGTGCGGTGGAGGGCGAGGTCCTTGATGTCGCCGTGGATATTCGGCTTGGTTCGCCGTACTTTGGCAAATGGACCAGCGTGCTTCTTTCCGCAAAAACCCATAATCAGGTATACATTCCCCGTGGTTTCGCGCACGGCTATGTGGCACTAACAGAGAGCGTCCAGTTTCTATATAAGTGCAGCGACTTTTACGAAGCGGCAGATGAACACGGCATCGCCTGGAACGACCCCGATCTCGGAATTGCATGGGGCGTGCAGGTCCCGCTGGTCTCCAGCAAAGACGCGAAACATCCCATGCTGTCCGCGATTCCGCCGGAATTGTTGCCAAAATACACCACTGCGGCAAGCTAAGTGAAGATACTGCTCACCGGTAAGACCGGCCAGGTAGGGCGAGAATTATCTATTTTATTGCCCCGGATCGGAGACGTGTGTGCCCCGAATCGGCGCGAACTGGACCTGGCAAATCCGGACGAAATCCGCAAATTAATCCGTATCATTCGCCCCCAATTGATCGTAAACACAGCCGCCTATACGGCGGTAGATCAGGCCGAATCGGACCAGGCCATGGCCCAGGCAATAAATGGCGATGCTCCACAAATAATCGCCGAGGAAGGAAAAAGAATCGGCGCCTGCCTGGTGCATTATTCTACCGATTACGTCTTCGACGGAAAGAAGGAAGCGCCTTACGTTGAAGACGACCCGCCAAATCCGCAAAACACTTACGGTGCCACGAAGCTTGCGGGCGAACAGGCCATTCAAGAATCCGGCATCCCCCACCTGATTTTCCGGATTGCTTGGGTGTACGCACAGGAGGGCCGAAATTTTCTTCTCACCGTTTTGCGGCTGGCAGCGCAGCGGGAGGAACTGAAAATCGTCTGCGATCAAAAAGGGGCGCCTACCTGGAGCCGCGAAATAGCACAAACTACCATACAAATTCTGTCGCGAGCGTGCTCGACCAAGAACTCAATCTCCTTTTCAGGAATTAACGGCGCCTATCACATGAGTGCCGGCGGCGAAACAACTTGGGATGGTTTTGCCGCGGCGATCCTGGAAGAGATTCGGAGCGCAGCCCCAAGTGCTCCGTGGATTGCGGCCGCGACCGGTGGGCGGCCGATGATCGCACGCCGCGTGCTGCCCATCACGAGCGCTGAATATCTCCAGGCAGCGCGCCGGCCGGCTTATTCGGTGCTGTCAAATGTTCGCCTGATACGCACCTTTGGAACGACCATGCCTCATTGGCGAACTCAGTTGCAATCTGTATTCTCGGAGTATTCTGCGGGAATATCGCAGCAAATATGAACTCGTTCAGGAGTGACGGACGCGTTGCGGCGCGTCAAGGTTTGGCGTCCACCAGATAGGGACCGAGACGCGGAATAGCGGCGTCAGGCTCAGCAAGCCATACGCGACGTCCGCTGAAATGGCGCAGCAGAGGGCCAATATCCAGGCCGGGAATATCGCGGGCCCAGACGATCTTGGCGCGGTCGCGGTCCGCCCCATTGTAAATCCACTCGCCGGCTTCGGTGGATACGGGGCCATAACGGACGATGACCAGGTGCTGGCCGGGCAGCGAATTCAGGCGCGCGGCGAACTGCGCTCGGTAGGTGATCCTTGGAGTCGCGGCGTTGGCCGTGGGCGAGAACGTTCCGGCGCGCTGGTGCAGAGGGGCCAAGATCACGGCAGCGAGCACGACCACGCGAGACAGGCCGATGCCCACGGGGCGGCCGTCAACTTTCCAGCGCCGGAGGTGGCGCAGGCCTTGCGTGACGACGGCAAAAACGGCGGCAACAGCCGGGGCCGCGTAGTGAGGCTCAAACCACACCACTGGGAGAAGCGCAAGAAAGCAAAAGACGGCTTCGAAGACCACTAGACGCACCCGGCGATCGCGCAGCAGCCACGGCAAGGCTAGCAAAGGCACGCAGAGTTCGGGCCACAGGAAGAAGTAGACGAACTTTGCAGTAACCATGGCCAAGTGCCGCAAGAGGTGGGGAAAGGTATCCATCCGGTTCGCGAGCCAATAGTTGCGCGACCACCCGTTATAGAAAGCCTCGAACTGCGCGTTGGCATAGTGGAGCGGAGGCATCGCTTTGCTCCAGATAAAATCCGGCGTTCTGAAATACAGGCGGTCGTTCAGAAGATATGGGAACAGCAGCGCATTTCCGGTGAGGCGCCAATTGTAGTAGAGCACGAAAAGCGCGCACGGCACTGCGACGGCCAACAATGGCGCGACGACCCTGGGAAGCACTGCGCGCCAGGGCGGGCGGCACCTGCCGCATAGCCAAACGAGAAGGACGACCGCGACGGGCAAGCAGAGGATGGCGCCTTCAAAGGGGCGGCTGTTCAGCAGGATGGCCGCACCCAACGCAAGGAGCACCGCGTCGCGCGGGCGCTGGAAATGCAGGATGCGCGGCAAAGTGCCCAGCACCAAGGCGCCTCCTATTGCGGTGACGGCGCCCCCCCAATAGCTATCGATCCAATACGTGAAAATTCCCAGCCGCAGCAGAACGAGTGTGCCTCCCAGCAGAGCCCACTCCGGCGGGAGCCATCCCTGGAGCATCCATAAAATTGCCGCACACATGATGGCGGCGCTTAAAACGACACCGATAAAGGGGTGCCCCAGCAACTGTCCAATAGCCAGAATGGCGCCCTGCGCCGGCGGATACTTGGACATGTAGGTGGGCAGTTGATTGACGTGCACTTCATCGAAGAAAATCCAGAAGGGGCTGGGGGGATTGGTGAGGCGGCCGTGCGCGAAGGTGTCGGCGGCGAGGAGGTAGCTGAACTCATCCTGAATCACCGGAATGGGGACGGGCAGAATCCACAACAGGCTGAGCCGCAGGACGATCGTAAGGGCCGCGATGGCCACGATGACGAGGCGCTGGTGATGCGCCAAGCGGCTGCCCAGGACTTCGAGGCGATGAAAAAGGCCGTTGCCGATCCGCGGGAAATACCAGGCGAAGGTGAGGCAAGCAAAAAGCACGAAATCGGCGATCATTTCCCGAAAAGCGGTGTGCGAGAGCAGAGCCGTCAGCATCGGAGAGGAATTGTAAAGGAGAACGGCGAGCGGCGGTATGCCTTGTCAAGGCCATTTGGCCGCCCCAGTTTTACACCGTTTGGCCCGACGACCTTCTACGGGCTGGTGGCTGATCCTATGCCATAGAACGTCGAGGGAGCGCTCTGGTTGTGGTACTCCGTGGCAATCCAATCGGCCGATCGTGCGATATTGGATATGCGAAACTCCCCCAGGTACCCGTTCCAATAGTAACCGCCCTCTACGGGATCAGCGCCAATTTCCAGATTGCCCCCGCTGTCGGTGGTCCCGCTAAAAGCGGCCGATAAGGTTGGACTGCCGTCCAGGTATGCCGTCTCACTGTTCCCACTTCTCGTTATTACCAGTAAGTGCCAACTGCCCGTAGTAAAACCAGGTTGACTCCATGAACTCCCAGCACCGCTATTCCCCGCCGACCACCAGCCATCGCTCGCGCTGTTGATCCAAAAACTATAATCGCGGTTGTTTCCTCCCGTTTCCTTATCAAATACAGTGTTGTAAGAGGAATAGGACCCCGCATTGAACCACATGCTTACGGTGTGGTTCCCCTCTCCTACATCGATCGCCGCCGTATTCGTAATCGTTTCGTAGTCACTCGAGCCGTTAAAGCTTTGTACTCCTCCAAAAAGACCTGCCGCGGGACTCGGACTGGTAGCAGAAATCTTATTCGCATTGATGTTATTCGAGGTCGAATCGTGATTCACTGTCCCGGACACTTCATTCAGGTGCCATACTCCTTTGTAATTGCTATCCCATACCCCGCTCTTGTTCGATTGATCCGTGGTCACCGAGGAATTGCCATAGAACATGTAAAAAACCGTGTCGGAGCTGTGCGACACGGTCGGAACCTGGACCCAGAAATTCACCGCACCTGTGGAGGCATTGTAGCTTTCCCGTTCGAAAGGCAGGGGACTCGTTCCGCTCGCGTCNNTCCGTGTTGGGAACCTTGGTGTGATCAATCGTGATCGCGCGGACATGGGTATAGCCGTTCGAGGACGAGCCTGACGTGGGGGTCGCCGACGCCTGGTTGGAATTGCCGCTCTCGCCGTTCGCATTCGCGGCGGTCACAACGTAGTAGTAAGTTGTGCCGTTGGTAAGCCCGGTGTTCGTATAGCTCATCGTCGCGACATTGACGATCTTGGTATACGGTCCGCCGTTGGTCGTGGAGCGGTAAACGTTGTAACTGGTCGCGCCTGAAGAGGAATTCCACGTCAGGCTCACTTGCGCGTTGCCGGCCGCTGCGGTGAGGCCGCCAGGCGCGGCGACCGGCGTCGCGCTTGCCTGATTCGAGTTGGGGCTAGGGCCCACTGCGTTGACCGCCTGCACCACGTAGTAATAAGTCGTTCCGTTGGTCAGGCCCGTATTCGTGTAGCTGGTAGTCGCCAAGCCTGTGACGATCGTTGCGTAGGGTCCGCCATTCGTCGTCGAGCGCAGAACGTTGTAGCTGGTGGCCGTGGTTGACGGATTCCACGAGAGGCTAACCTGGGAACTGCCGGCCACGGCTGAAAGCCCTGTGGGTGCCGCAGGAGGAGCGCAGGATGGGAATTTGAAGGAAGCAATCCGGGTGCTCCAGTTAAAGGTGCCATTGGTCTTAAGGTACTCGGTGGTGTAAAAGAAAGTGCAGTCATCCACGGGGTCAATGCTCATGCCACTATAATCGCCCCAGCGATTGAGACTGCGTGTTTGTGAACCCGTCCCTTCGATGATGCTCGTCTCTCCTTGCAGAGTCCCCGAAATGTCCGTAGGCACGCGGCCCGTATAACGGATTGCGGGATGCATGGTGCTGCTCGATACGCTGTAGCCAACCGCAATGTCCCCGACCCGATCCATCGCGATGCTTCCCATCCAGCGGAAGCTCGAGTCGGGGGCATACGTTCCTTGTTGGTAGACGACCGGGACGGCAGGGCTGCGTATTTCATACCAGCGCACGCCCACGCTGCTGCCTGCCGTCACCGAGTGGTTTACGACGAGCGCTTCGTGGTCGCCAAAGTTGCGATAAGCCAGCCGATACATCAGCCGGTCGCCCAGCGAATCCAGTTTCTGGGTAGTCCCGGATTGGGGAATACAGGTTCCTCCGCTGCACGCCTCGCTAAAGGCTGCGACGGGAACATTGATCGGGCCCGAAAGCGTAGTGGATGAAGGGTTCGCCCAACTCACGTGAAATTGCCAGATATTTAATGAATTGATGCCAAAGTTTACGAAATAGTCGGGCGAACCTGCGGGAGGGAGCGTGGCGCCATCAACATCGGAAGGCAGCAAACTGCCAAAGCTGGAGGTCAATTGAAAACACTGTTGGGTGGCCGCTGTGCCGGCCAGCATCGCGTTCCGATCTAACGCGCAGGCTTTCGCGCCAAGGAAGGTATTCCCGTTGAACATGTTGTAAGAAGTGTAGTAAGCATCCGGCCACACGCCGAGTTTGGGATAATCGTCGAAATTAGAGTACGAAAACGAATAGCGATTATAAGTGCCGGTTGCATCGCTGGTAGTCGAGACCGCAACACACAGGTAATAAGGCGGCCCTTGCGCAACGGAAAGCTGGCTCATCACCCAACGGCCCGCTGCTTTGTCGTACTGCGCGATCACATCCCCGTCATTCGTCGTTTCGCAGGGGGCGCCAAAACCGCTCCAGAGCGTGTTCCCGGCGGCTGGGCCATACACCGCCGCACCAGTGCTCTTGTCAAAAACTGCAAAGGATGTGTTGACCCACTGCACATATTGAGACGCACCGACAGAGCCGTTTGTATCTGACGGCGCGGAGTTCACCGTGAACGACCCTTGCGGACCTACGAAGCCATTGCCTACCCCGTCAAAACCCAGACCTGCCGTCGTTGCCACCGCAGGGCCTGCAGAAGACTGAATCACCGGGTCAGGTGCATTTGAGAAAGGGCCTGGATGGGCGGGGCCGACGGAGATCGCATGCGGGGCACGGCTATCGACCAGGGCGGGAATTTCTCGCAACCGGGGAGAGACGTCGTGATGAACCTCGGGGCTGACTTCCGGTCCCCCCTGGACCGTTTGCGCAAGGGCTGAAGAGCACGAGAGTAGAGAAACAAAAACCGCGAGCACAATAAAAATGCTTAGAAGAAAACAACGGTTGGGCGCTCGCAACGTTGCTATAACGCTCATGGACTCTCCGTGTGGGGCACAAGAAGGTATTTCCAAGGCCCACGTAGTGTCAATAAATATCGAACTGTCAAATCGAACTAGGTTAGGCCGGGACTGGGCACGGGGTCAGTGGTACGGAGGTACCGGCGGTATAGGCTAATGGTGGAAAGTTATGGCCGTTGGAGATAGCTGCTAGTGTCGCGTCCCAGAGATATGTTGAATAAGTCCTCGGCGGGTGGCCCAGCCTCTGATGTGGAATTTTGGGGTGCCCAGTCCTTGACGCTTTTCAAGGGCGGGTTCTTCCTCTGTATTTTGTGGAGTATTCGAATAGTACCTACTAACTAATCGGTTTACAAAACACTCGATTTCTGCTAGCATATGTTGTGACATTCGGATTTAATTCGACCGTCCCCTCCGATTCCGAACTGCAGTGCCCGCTCTCTCACACCACACTCCAACATCCTCGCCGACCTTCGTCTCGCAGAAGGGCGCAAAACGCAAAACCCTGCGCAGCATTTACCTGCATTTTCAATCAATTACCAGCTGACAGTTCAGCATCCTGTTTATTTTCACATGCTTATGAATTTCTGCCAGGCTATGTGCCTTACTTTCACATCCTTACAAAAAAAGACCGGGGGGTGGAGTGTTAATATTCTTGTCAACAGGATCAGGAGGCAGCACTGGACAGGATTGCAAAGGAGAAACGGCGAGTGCCGGCTACGGATTGGGACGCTGGCGCTCGTAGGGCGCATTTTCGAGCTCGGCCACGGCGATGAGTCCCAGGACGGCTGTGGCGAAAGAAAGTTCAGCCACGTGCCAGGAATCGAGGCGGCTGGCGAGCAATGCCAAAAGGCCGAAAATAATTTCGAGGGCGTAGAGGGCGAGAACGGCGCGGCGAGTGCCGAATCCCCAATTAGCGAGCCGGTGGCCGGTATGGTCTTTGCCCGGGGTGGCGAAGGGCAGCAGGCCGCGGCGGGAGCGGGAAATAGAGACCAGGACGGTATCGAAGAGAGGCACGCCGATCACCAGAATGGGGACGGCCCAATCGGCCCCGTGAGAGGCGCCATTCATGCGCAGTTTTAGCGCGAGGGTGGCCATCAAAAAGCCGAGCAGCATCGCGCCGCCATCGCCCATGAAAATTTTCGCGGGATTGAAATTCCAGCGCAGGAAGCCCAGGGCTGCGCCCATGACCGCCGCGGCGAGCGTACTGACCAGCACCTGTCCGCTGAGAAGCGCGAAAATAGCGAAAAAAAGCGAGGCGATGGCGGCGACGCCAGCGCACAGGCCGTCCATATAGTCGAAGATGCTGAAGGAAGCGATGACCCCGGTGACCCAGAAAATCGTGAGCAGTCCGTCGGCAAGCGCGCCTGTGCGGCCAGGCAATAATACCGAGAAGACTTGGGCGTGGATCCCCGAGGCCAAAAGGATCAGGGCGGCAATAGGCATGCCCACGAAAAGCTTCACCTGGTGATGGAGCAGGCCGCGGTCGTCGAGCGTGCCTACAAGAATCACCAGCGTCGCGCCAGCCAGGATGCCAAGGGTTTCAGTGATGGCCGGACTTCGCAACGAGACCAATATTGCCAGAAGCACGCCGCAATAAATGGCAATACCCCCCAGCAGGGGGATAGGCTGGAGGTGGACTTTTCGGGGACCGGGCCGGTCCACCATCCCCACTCGCAATGCGAATTGCCGCACGGGAACCGTGAGGCCCAGCGAAGCGACGAGGGCAATTGTGAATGCGAGCAGGCCCGAAACCATCCGTGAGACCCCTTCTAGCGCTCCGTCAAGCTGTGTTCCAGGGTGGCTTTAACGTGCGCGCGATCTTTCGTTTTATAGTACCACTCCACGGTGCGCTTGAGCCCTTCCCGAAACGGAACTTGAGGCTCCCATCCGAGGAGTTTTTTGGCGCGCGAATTGTCGGCGACGCGATTAAGCGGTCCGGTGGGCATATCGGGGAGGAGCTTGATCTCAGCTTTGTGACCGGTCAGATCGAAGACCATTTTGACCGCATCGAGCACCCGGACACGCTCCATCGTGCCCAGATTCACCGGAGTGCCATCGTCAATTTTCTCGGCGGCGAGGATGGTGCCGGCAACAATGTCATCGATGTAGGTCCAGTTGCGAATTTGCGTGCCGTCGCCCCAGACTTCGAAGGGATTCTGGCCGATGAAGGCGCGCGCGATCATAGCTATCACGGCGTGGTTTTCGACCCCCCGAGGCCCGTACACAGTAAAGTAGCGGCACGATGCAGCCTTGAGTTTGCCTTCTTGGGCGTACGCTTGGAGCGTGAATTCACCCATCAATTTTGCCCAGCCGTAGGTGTTGTCGGCCTCATTGGCGCCCTTGGTCAGGTCTTCGGTGAGGTAGACCTCCCTGGTGGTATCGGATTGCAGCGAGTTCGGATATACGCAGCCGGAGGAAGCAAAGACAACTTTTTCGGCGCCAGCCTTGAGCGCCTCGGCGAAAACGAGCCCGTCCAGGAAAAAATTCGAGGCGGGTCCAGCCTGATGCAAATCGACGTAGCCGCGGCCACCGTGGTCGGCAGCCAGGTGAAAAACGGTGTCGATGCCTTGCATGGCCGCGCGCGTTACACCGGGTTCGCGCAGGTCTGCCTGCATGAACTCAATCTTGCCGGTCGCCAGATGACCGCGAATATTCTCGAGTCTGCCACTGGTCAAGTCATCGACGACACGCACCTTCGCGCCACGGTCGATAAGCCGGTCTGCAATGCCCGAGCCGATGAAAGAAGCTCCACCGGTAACCAGCACGCGGCGGCCGGGCCAAAATCCGTTTTCAGTCATTCGTGCAAGACTCCTTCAAGGATGTCTACAAATATTTCGAGCTGTTTGGCCTGATCGTATTCCGGAGCAATCGCGCGGGCGCGACGCCCCATCTCCGCCACCCGATCTGGCTGATTAGAGAGCAACCTGATGGCCGCGCCTAGCCCTGGCGCATCTTCCGGATCGATCACGAAACCACAGCCTGCTTTGGTTACGATGCGCGCGACATCTGCTCCCGGAGCGGCAACAACGAGCACAGGTTTACCCGCGGCCAGGATGGGGTAAAGCTTGCTGGGCACAATTACCCCTTCAAGCCCCCGCTTCACTGTGATGAGGTGCACGTCCCCCGCCGACAATACATATGGTACTTCATTAGCAGGGCGAAACGGGAGGAAGCGCACCGCTGGCATGCCGGCCGCCTGAGTCATGAGGCGGCCCTTCTGAGCGCCGTCACCCACAAAGACCAAGCCCAGGCCATCGTCCCCGAGAAGACGCCCCGCGTCCAGGAGCGTATCCCACGCTCCGTAGAAACCCAGATTGCCCGCGTGCAACGCCACGAAACGAAAGCCGCTGCGGATCTCTCGTTCGACTGGGTGGGGACGCGAAGGCGGATGTAATGAATTCGCAAGACTGGGGGCCGTGCGCACACCCGCGCGCACCACGGCCACCCGCGCGGGAGCGACACCTTTGTCGATGATGCGGTCGCGCATGTCCTCCCCAATCACGATCACGCGCCGGGCACTCTTTAGCGCCCGGCGGTGCAATCGCTCCCACAAGCGCACAGCCGCGCTCGGGCGAACGATGTTCCCGCCGACCGCCATCTCGGGATACAGATCCTGAATGTTATATACGAAAGGGCGCCCGCTCAGTTTTGCGACTAGGGCAGCGACCAAACCCTCGAAGGGAGGATCGGTCATGCAAACCACAATGTCCGAACGAACCATAAGCCCGCGGATCGCGGCCAGTGCGGCGTAGGTAAGGTAGTTGGCAACGCGCCGCCGCATTTGGAAGCGCGGATACGCCGTGGAGCCGACGCGTTCGACCGTGATGTTGCCGCGTGTCTCACGGCGAAGCAGCCGCCAGGAGTAAAACTCCTCCGGATCGTAGGAGGGACGCCCCGCCAGGACGGTGACGCGATGCCTACTGGCCAGGGCCTCCGCGAAAGTGGCCGCCTGTTTTGCGGTCGCGGAAGTATCCGGCGGATAGTATTCGTTCAACAGGAGGATGTGCATGATCTAGCTGCGCCAGTTGCGCTACTTGTTTTACCCATATGATCTGCTCGCAGGATTACCGCCGTGCCGGAGAGGAGTCCATTCTTACCCGACGGGCGCAACTGGAGGGGCGGGCTCGTTTTTTGTGACGATGGTATCGCCCAGAACCAGGACGTCCATCCGCGTGCGCCGGAAACAATCGACAGCTTCTTCGGGGCGGCAGACGATCGGCTCGTTGTCATTAAATGAGGTATTCAGAAGCACGGGCACGCCCGTCAGATTGCCGAATTCTCGAATCAGGCGCCAGTACTGAGGATTTGCCGACCGGCTGACGGTCTGCAGGCGGCCCGTGCCGTCGACGTGGGTGGGCGCCGGAATGGCAGCGCGTTTCTCGGGCCGCACGGAGTACGCAAAGGTCATAAAGGGAGAAGGGTCGCTACGCATGAAGTATTCGTCGGTGTGCTCTTCGAGAATGGAGGGGGCGAAGGGGCGAAACATCTCGCGATGCTTGATGCGGCTATTCAGCACGTCCTTCATCTCGGCGCGGCGCGGATCGACGACGATGCTGCGGTTCCCCAGAGCGCGCGGGCCCCACTCGGCGCGGCCCTGAAACCACCCTACGATCTTGCCCTCGGAGATAAGCTGCGCGGTTTGCCGCGCCACTTCTTCCTCGTGCAGAGTTCGCACTTCGTAATGGGGAGCCACCATGCCGGCGCCCGCGAGCGCGGAGCGCATTTGCGCGGGGGAATATCCGGGGCCCCAGTAGGCATGCTCCATGACAAATTGTCGCGGGCGCCCGAGGATCTGATGCTCGACAAAGAAGGCGGCGCCCACGGCGAGGCCGGCATCGCCGGCCGCGGGCTGGACATAGGCTTTCTCAAACGGTGTCTCTGTGAAAATTTTCCCATTGGCGACGCAGTTAAAAGCTACGCCGCCCGCAAGACAGATGGCCTTTTGCGTGGAACGCTGGTGCAGCTTGCGCAGCAGATCGAAGTACACCTCTTCCAGGCGCGCCTGCATGGTCGCGGCGATGTTGTGATGGCGCCCGCATACGGGCTCGGTCGCCGGGCGCGTAGCTCCCATGCGCTTTTCGAGGTGCTCAGAGAACATGCGGCCCAGCTCTGGGGTCTTGTCGGCTTCGCGCCAGGTCAATTCGGGTCCGGTGCGGTGGTGACTGAAGTAATCGAGGCCCAGCGTGAAGCCCGTGCTGCCATTAGTCCGAACGATGCGCTGAAATTCGTCCAGGAATTCAGGCTGGCCGTACGCGGCGAGTCCCATCACCTTGTATTCGTCGCCAAATTTCCAAAATCCGAGATACTGCGTGAGCGCCGTGTAATACATCCCCAGCGAATGAGGGAAAGCCACCGATCCGTGCACGTTGAGCCGGTTGCCGGCACCTGTAGCCCACATGGTGCTGGCAAAATCTCCCAGGCCATCGGCGGAAAGCACAGCGGCGTTTTCGAAGGGCGAAACGAAAAAAGTGCTCGCCAAGTGAGCCTGGTGGTGCTCGACGCGATGGAATGTCGCTCGAATCATTCGGGGATCGGCACCGAACGCCTGCGCCAGCGAATCGGGAATGCCCACGAATTTCGTGAGTACCTTGGCGCGTTCCCGCGCGAAGCCTGGCATCCGAAGGGCGTAGAAAAGCTTCGTGCCCAGGCGCGCCCACGGATTCCGGGGAATGGCGACGTGATCGAGCTCCGCGAGTTTCAGTCCGGCAACGTCGAGACAATAACGTATGGCGGCCGCGGGAAAACCGGCAGCGTACTTGACGCGGTTAAAGCGTTCCTCTTCCACGGCGGCGACAAGCTTTCCGTCGCACACGATCGCAGCCGAGGCATTCCCGTGATACGCATTGATTCCCAGAATATTCACTTGGCTTATTGTTTCGTGTCAGGAGTGTTTATGCAAATGCTTCGAAGTCAGGCCAGTTAATCCTCAGGCGGCGCCTGGAGCATCTTTACGCATCGCCCGCATGACCTCCAGCAACGAGAGCGCACCGGCGAAACACCAGGCGGCAATTGCCGGGTCACAGATGGCGCACCCCAGAGATGATGTCGGGTCAAACGGCAGCAGTGGGTTCCCGTATAGATGGTGCAGGATGTCCCATACCGTGTGCAGCAGCCAGCCGATTCCAATGAACCGATAGGATCGCAGTCCGTTGTATGCGCAGATCGCCATTGCCCCACAGAAGGCCATTTCCCACAATCCAAATCCGCCGCCACTCAAGTACGCGCCGCCGGCCCCGGCGACAAAAATCGCCATAAACTTCTTTCGGGCCGGCTCCTTGATAAGTGAACACAGCAGAATAAATAACATCGCGATGACTACGGGAATCATCCATTGGATGGTGGTGTCAAACGTAGCCGTTCTCATATGATTTCCTTCTTTCGTTGCCCCTAACACTTGCAAAACGCGCACTACTCCCAAACTTTGGAACTCGGGACTGGCTTCGAAAAATCACCCCGTCACGCCACGCGCTTAGCGGCCTTGTGCGGGGTCCTGCTTCTGTCGGAGATTGGAGGAGCGGCCCGTTTCAGCAAAGCCTGGAAGGCCGCCTCAGCGCGCCGATCCGCATCCGCCGAATGCAGGAAGCGGTAAGCCGCGTGATGGCCCAGGTAGATGGCACACAGTTCCCACACAAATTGGTCGACGTCCAACTCGCCTCTCAGTTGCCCCTGCTCCACGGCTTGCCGCACCAACACTGTCAGCAAGCTCCGCCATTCGTTTTCCATCGCCAGGATTTTGTTCCGCACCGGGCCGCGAATATCGTCGAACTCGAACAAGCCGGCTGCGACCGGGCACCCACCCGGCAATCCTGCGCGCCGCGTCCACCCGAACCACTTCGCTACCAATGTCTTTAGCCGCGGCAGCCCTTCTTCCACTTTCATGGCCGGAGCCACCACCTGCTCCGCCGCGAACTCGGCCATATAGTCAAGGAGCCCAATCTGCACCTCTTCCTTGGAGCGGAAATGCGCGAACAACCCGCTTTTCGACATGCCCACCCGAGCCGCGAGCACGCCCAGCGTTACGCCAGATAGTCCCGCCTGGCTCATCAAGGCGAGACCCTGTTCTAAAATCCGCTCCCGTGTGGTCGCTATAGCCTTTCCCATGGCGCGGCACAGTAGCACGACCGGTCGTTCTTTTCAAGGCGAATCCGGTTTCTCGCGAAGTTGGCCTCGGGTGTATAAGGGAGCGTGGCCGGACCGTGGCAAGGGAACATCCCGTTGCCTGCACGCGGAGCAAAACTCACGCGGCTTGGCCAAAGTGCGAAACAAAACCTGAGATCGGGAAACGCCCGGGTAGGGTGAGACCAAAGGAGGCACGGTGTTAAACAAGCGAGCTCTATTGCGCTGCGCGACTGCACTAGTGGGGGCGCTCATGATGGCCTTAGCGGCGTATTCGGCCACCGACATCATCGACGATTGGGCCACCGTAAAACCGCCGCCCGCGCCTGAACTAAAACCCGTCACGCTCGACGGTTCGACAACGGCTTTGCTTATTCTGGACATGACGAAGAACGGGTCCTGCAGCACCCGCCCGCGCTGCCAGGCCACCCTTCCCAACGTCAAGCGGCTGTACGACGCGGCACGCGCCGCCGGAGCCATGTTGTGGTACAGCGTGGGCACCGATTCAACCCCCGAGGACGTCTATGCAGGATTTATGCCCCGCCAGGGCGAATACACCCCCCAGCCCGGACCCGACAAATTTCTCGGCTCCAATCTGGAGGACAAGCTGAAAGCGCGCGGCATCAAGACGGTCGTCGTGTGTGGCACTTCGTTTCAAGGCGTCGGGATTGGCACCGGATCAGGTGCGGCACAGCGCGGCTACAAGGTGATCGTGCCAGTCGACTGCCTGTCGTCCGAGGATCCCTACATGGAGCAATACTCGGCGTGGCATTTCTTCAAAGGCGGACCGGCCGCGGTCACGCGAAATTCGACGCTGACCCGCAGCACGATGGTCAAATTCGGTAGCTGAGACGCCTGCAGGACAGCGATTGCCTGCGCTCCGCTAGGGATGAAAGCTACAACGAGGGGTTGCCAATCAACCAATCAATAGGAAAGTTTGGGCGACCAATTCTCGCGTCCTTCCGGCAACAGGTCGAAGAGATTCCAGACCGGCGTAAAGAGATCAATGCCTCTGTGGTTTGGATTGCCGTCGGCGCCGGGGTGAAGCGAGGCTTCGGTAGTGTAAAAATGGTGAATTTTCCCGTCAGGCTCGCGACTAAACACACTAACGCCCGGATGTTGTTGCGTGTCATCTTCAACTTGGAAATCTGCGTTGAAGGTGCACCGGCCACTCGACAATAAACGAATTTTGTCCCATCCACGTTGGCGGGCCCAATCCCTGAGCTTCCCAATTTCTACCTTGGCTACCAAGACAAAATTGGCTTTCTGGCTGACATGAGGCGCGATGGCGTTGTATCCATCGGCCCACATCGTGCACATCGGACACGCAGACTTGGCATTTGCTGCCCACATCATGTGATCCACGATGAGTCGATCCTTTCCCGGCGCAAATAGCTCGGACAGGCGAACGTCCTTGAAATGGGAGGGCGATTCGTCCTGGATGTCGGCGGGGCCCTCTTGAAACACATAGTCCGTTCCAACTGCTGGTCCCATCGGGAGCTGTCTGCGAAGAGCCGCGACACTTTCCCGTTGGCCTTTTAGCGCAATTTCTGCCTCCAGCAGCTGGTCCAGCAACTTACGATATTCCTCCACATCGCCCCGCAATTTCGCACTGATCGGCATAATCAAATTCCTCCGTCAAACCTGTTGATCTGGACGGCGCACCGGGATCTCCATAAGGTAAAAACGACCGTTAGGCCGCTACTGTACCGTATAGAACGCCAAGTCAGATTCGCACTCGCGGCCTCTGGATGTCTGCTGAATTGCGAGGAGTCAACCTATGGGATTCAAGCCAGGGTAGCCGAGCCAATTTCCAACAAGGCGCTTCTCAGGAGTTCGCCTAAAGTAGTCACGCCGATAGTAGCTTGATCGAAGGCGCACCACTTAACCGCCCTCCGCAGAACCAATCGCGCCTGCCGAAACAGGCATGGCCGGCACCTGCTGGTCGAAATGGCGGCGGCACCATTCGTTGAGCACGTATAGGCTCCAAGGGCGCGACCAACTGGTTTGACCGGATTCAAATGCAGACCAGAGAGCGCGCACGGCCTCACCGTCAAGGTGCTCCGCCAGCGATGGCGCAAGCTCGAACATGCCGGTGCGCACTTTTGCGCCCAGTGCGCCGCGCATCCAGTGCTCCCACGGCAATGTGAAGGTTCGCTTGCGTTGCGCGGTGACGCCTGTGGGAAGCAGATCGCGGAGCGACTCGGCAAGCAGCGCCTTGCTAACACCCGGGCGGTATTTCACGCGCGCCGGAAGGCGGGCGACGTGCTCCACAAGCAGGTGATCGATCAGCGGGACGCGCACCTCGAGCGAATGCGCCATGCTGACGGAATCAGTATCGCGGAGAAGCGTTTGCGCCATGTACGAACGCGCCTCCAGGCACGAGACCGCGGCGAACCCGTCCAGCGTCTCCGCCTGGCGGACCGATTCCGCCATCCAATTTCTCCAAGGCGCGCTCGCCGCGCGCCCGTCCAGCGCGNNCTACAGCCAGACCCGCGCCGCAAGCCGCTGACTTGCGCGGGCGTGAAAAGCGCACGCGTGAAAAAGTACGGATGGGGCAAGGCGTCGCCATCGCTCCAGAGGGCCGCGAGTTTACGGCCGGCGTCGCCTCCTCCCGCGCCCGCGCGGCGTACCGCGCCGGCCGTAGCTAACCGCAGGGCGCGCGGCAAGCGCCGCCCGATGGCGGCGAGTCGCGCGGCGCGCGGCGTAGAGGCGAACGTCGCATAGCCGCCAAAAATTTCGTCGCCGCCCAACCCGGAAAGCGCCACCTTCAGTCCCACGCGATGCGCGGCCCAGGAAACAAAGTAGGTGTTAATGCCGTCCATGCTG
>PLJR01000197.1 GCA_003140295.1 Acidobacteriota bacterium | reverse complement strand
TTACGAGGGGCCCGGCCGGGCGGGATCGCCCGGCCGCTCTCGTTAAATCTCCGAGCTATTCGTAGAAGCAACGGCAGAACACGGGACAAGGAGCGGGAAAGATGACTCACGATTTGAGCAAACCTAACCGTATGAGCGGTCTTTTGGGCTGCGCTGCCGCCGCGGGTATCGCGTGCGGCATTTTGTTCAGCGCGCCAGCCATCGCTTCGCCGGCCGGTGACAATGATGCGGCTGTGGTCCAAGCGGATCACTCGCTGTCAGCGGCGATTGCCAAGGGGGACAAGGCCGCGGTCGGCGGCCTNNAGGCCGAGACGCTCCAGAACCTGCCGGCACTTGCGACAGCCAGCCAGGGCGACACGGACGTCAAGACGCTATCTTACTCGCAGCTGGCTATCGTGTATGGCACACACCATAATGATCGCCTGGTAAGAATCTGGGTGAAACGCCCCGGGGGCTGGCGCGCGTTCGTCGACATGGATACGCCGATGCCTCCGGAAGGGCGCGGCGGCGGGGGCGGCGGCGAAGGTGGCGGAAACGCGGCAAACCGCAACGCCGACTGCGACAATCCTTGCAAGACTGTCCCTTACAAGCCAAAGACAGAAAATGAAAAGGCGGCCTTGACCGAGTGGCAGAAAACCAAGGTGGATGAATGGAAGGCCTACGGCGACGACTGGGGCACGCATGTTGCCGACGAATTTCAGATCATTAATAACGGTTCCGATCGCAACAAGCCGGAACGCGTGGAAGTAGCCAAGAGGCAGCAGCAAGCCGGCGCCGGCGCCCCGGGTGCCCCGATACTTTCAATGAACATGTACGATTTTGGCGATACGGTAATGATGATTACGAAACACGTCCCGTATCAGGGCGGCAAGCCGTATCACAACGTGCGGGTTTTTGTGCACCGCGATAACCACTGGCTGATCGCGTGGAGCCAGCAAACCACGATAAAGTCCGCCGCGCCATTGCCGGGCCCGTCGGCTAAGAAATAGCGCGTTCGGCAAATCACCAGCGTAGAAAATTTCTCTCTGGAATACGTCGCGGTCGCGAAAGGCGGCCGTGGCCTGCAAAACGACGAAGCGCGGCCGGTCAGATCACCTTTTCGTAAGCCGGCAGGGTAAGAAATTCCACGAACTGCGGCGGCCCAATCAGATCCCGGAGCAATTGCGCCGCTTGCCCGTACTTGCCGGATCTAAACTGCTGTTCCCCCACTGATTTCTCGAACTTCGCCAATTCTTCGTCGATCGTTTTGGTGCATAGCTCGAAAGTGACGGTCCGCCCATCTTCCAGTTTGGCGTGGTGGTGAATCCATTGCCAAAGCTGCGCGCGGCTGATTTCCGCGGTCGCCGCATCCTCCATCAGATTAAACAGGGGTACGCATCCGGTGCCGCGCAGCCACGACTCCAGGTAACCGATTCCCACGGCAACATTCTGTCTGAGTCCGGCCTCGGTGATCAGGTCTTTAGGCGGCGTCAAGAGTTCAGCGGGCTTCACCGACACGTCTTCGAGCTTGCGCGCGATCTGATTCGGTTGCGGCATGTGGCGATCGAATACCTCCTTGGCCAGGGGCACCAGGCCGGGGTGCGCGACCCAAGTTCCGTCATGCCCATCGCCAACCTCGCGCTCCTTATCCGCGCGCACCTGTTCCATGGCCATTTGATTCGCCGCTGCGTCGTTTTTGTTGGGGATATAGGCAGCCATGCCGCCCATCGCATGTACTTCGCGGCGGTGGCACGTCTTGATGAGCAGCTTGCTATAGGAGCGCAGGAAGTGCGTCGTCATGGTGACGCGGGCGCGGTCAGGCAAAACCATGCTTGGATCGTTCGCGAACTTTTTGATAAAACTGAAGATGTAATCCCAGCGGCCNNAGGATGGTTTCGATGAGCACCGTGCCCTTGATGGTGCCGCGCTTTACTCCCAGCGCGTCCTGCGCGTATACAAACACGTCATTCCAAAGCCGGGCCTCCAGGTGGCTCTCCATTTTCGGAAGATAAAAATACGGTCCGGTGCCTCGCGCCAACTGTTCCTTGACGTTATGCCAGAAAAACAGGCCGAAATCGAATAGCGATCCCGACATCGGTTGGCCGTCGACGAGCACGTGCTTCTCCGGCAGGTGCCATCCGCGAGGACGCACCAGCAGCACCGCGATTTGGGCATTGAGCGCGTACGATTTGCCCGTCTTGGAATCCGTATAAGCGATCGTGCGACGCACCGCGTCCCGCAAATTGTGCTGGCCATCGATAACGTTTCCCCAGNNTCCTCGAAATCGGCCATGAACACGCTTGCCCCGGAATTTAGCGCGTTGATGATCATTTTCCGATCCACGGGACCGGTAATCTCCACACGCCGGTCGAGCAAATCCGCGGGGAGCGGCGCCACCTTCCAGCCGCTCTTGCGGATTTCGGCGGTCTGCGGCANNGCCAGCAATTCGCGCCGCCGGGGCCCGAAGCGCCGTTCGAGATCCACGACGAATTTCATCGCCTCGGGAGTAAGTATTTCGTCGATTTGTGCGTTACGTGTCCCCAGGATTTCCACTCCCGTTGGCGTCGCAATTTTAGTGTTCATGCCAGTCTAATCCTCCGCTCTCAGGCTTGGTTTCATAGCCATTTCCGCCGCTTCGCTTACCTTTTTACTGGGCAAGGGCATCGCTCGCAGCACGAAGCCCAGCAGCGACGCGCCTAGCGCCAGCACGGCGCTGCCGTAAAACGCCGTGTTCCACGTCCCGNNCCGCCGCCGACGATGGACGCCACGCCCTTCGAGCTGTACAGGAAACTGTAATTGGAGCTGGAGTTTTTGGCCCCAAAGAAATCGGCCGCCGCCGGGGGAAACAGTGCATAAATTTCGCCCCAGGAAAAAAACACCAGCGACAGGCAGACCACGAACCACACTTGCGAAACGCGTCCCAGCGTCAGCACGCTCAGCAGGCTCACTGATTGTATCGCAAACGCCACGATCATCGTCCACTCGCGCCCTACATGGTCGGAGACCCAGCCCCAAAACACGCGTCCGACGCCGTTGGCCAGCGGGTTCAGCGTCAGCGCCAGCGTAAGCATCGCGGCGCCGATCTTGAGGCTGCCCGCCACCGGCGCCACCTGCGCGGTAACCATCAGGCCGCCGATTCCCATCATCAGCATCATCGCGTATAGCACGTAAAACTGCGGAGTCCGCAGCATTTCCAGCGAATTGAACTGCTCGGTCTGCCGGCGGATAATCTGTTTGTTCGAAATTTTTAGCGGTACAAAGAACTCCGGGCCGGGGTTCTCCAGGAATTGGGCGGCGCAAACGATCGCCAGCCCTTGCACGATGCCGGTATAGAGAAATGCCGTCGAGTAATTGCGCACCCGAATAATGTAGGCGATCTCCGGTATGAACAGTGCGGCGCCAGCGCCAAAGGCCCCCACGATAATCCCCGATGCCAGTCCTCGCTTATCGGGGAACCATTTCAGCGCCACTGAGACCGATCCGCAATAAACCAGCGCGGCGCCCAACCCGGCCAGGGCATAAACCGAATAAAGCTGCGGCAGCGTCCGCACGCGGCCCAGACACGCCCATCCGGCGCCGCAAAGCAGCCCGCCAAACGTCATGAAAAAACGCGGGCCTATGCGATCGATCACCCAGCCCGATAGCGGCATTCCCCACGTTTCCACGGCGATGAAAAACGTGAATCCCCACTGAACTTCCGATAACTTCCAGCCCGTGGCGGCGATAATGGGTTTGACGAAAAGCGTCCAGGAATATTGCAGGTTCGCGATCATAATCATCGCGACCACCGCCGCCCCTAACCGCAGCCAGCGATTCATCGTGGGTTATCTCCCATGCCTCTCCCCTGACGCAACACTCTTACGCGGCGCTGCACCCAGCGGCTCGCTCTTTCGAGCCGATCGCTTGGTTGCCAGTTACCGCGCCCAGCCCTAAAACGTAGTTCTCTTCGTGCAGCAATCTCCAAAATCGCTCCGCCCCCGGGCGCGCAATGGTGTGCTCGACGCGCAGCGATCCGCGCAGTCTCTCCACGTCATCGCCGCTGTACGGGTGAACGATGCCTGCCCAGCGCGGGTTGGACCGCCAGTCCGCGTCAGACGCAGATGATTTCATGCTATCGGTCACATGCAGACCTCGGCAAAACCAGTAAATTCTAACATCCGCGAAGAAGGCTGTCGCCCTTATGAATGGCCCCTCATGAAGGGTGCTCCCGTCTCAGCAGACTTCCATTTTGTGGGCGGCCTCCACGCTCGCGAGCGCCGGTACATCGTCGTAATAATGATAGGCGTGCCCGCGGCGCAGTAACGGGTACTCGAAATAATTCCACGAAAGCCGCGCCAATCCATAGGAAAGTGCAATCGCCGCGATGCTGATTCCGACGTCTTCCCCTGGTCCGGTCGGCCCTGCGGCGGCTCGCACCAGGATCTGCAAAATGAGCCGCAGTACCAGGTGAATTAAGTAAAAACAGTACGAAACTCGCCCGAATTCCCGCAACCAGCCCATTCTGGTGAACCGCGCGACGGCGCCTCCCGGCTTGCCAATCGCCAGAATCAAAATGATCGCGTAGAAGCAGGCAATCCACGTATATCCCACCGATATCATCGGGATGGAATTATAAGCCGGGTACCAATGCACCAAGGCAGCCACTCCGGCTAACCACGCGGCGCATATCCCGGCGAGCGCCCTGCCATGAACGCCGAGCCATGCCCGGAATCCCGCGCTGCGCCACAGGAGAGCCGCGAGAATCCCGATCGCGAAAGCGTCCGCGCGGCAGGGCATCAGCATGTAGGAATAATCCAGCTCGGTGTTGAGCACCGGAAAGTGATAGTGAACCCACAGCCGCAGCACCGGCGCCGCGCCAATCACCAGGAACAAGAAAATATACAGCGCTCTTCTCGAAAGAAAGCGAATTACCGACGGCGCTGCGAGATAAAACTGCTCCTCGACTGCCACCGACCACGTAGGCCAAAACCATGCTCCGGCGATCACCGAGTGGCCCAGCAGCCCAAAGTTTTGCAGAAATAGGAGTAGGACGAGGTATTGGTGGCGGCCGTCAGGCACCGCGCCACCCGCAACGTGGGCCCGCAGAAAAGATCCCGCCACCGCCATCAGCGCCACATACGCGGCAATCCAGCCGTAATAGATCGGAATGATGCGGAAAAATCTGCGCACGTAAAATGTTTTGAAGTAATGCGGGGAATCCCGTGCATCGAGCAGGATGCCTCCGATCAAGAATCCCGACAGCACGAAAAACAGATCGACGCCCGTCCAGCCCATGCTGATCGTTCGCGCGATAATTACATCGAAGCTCTGTATCAAACCCCCGGCGCGCCCATAAGGATTGAATGAAAAATAGTGAACGATGACGACCAGTAAAATGGCGGCGCCCCGCAGGCCATCGAGTTCCGGAACGCGCTTTGAGGTCCGCAAATTCGCCACGTGGAACAGCGAAAATATCAGCCGGACAACATGCGGGTCAAGCGCCGGCCTCTCCGCCGGTTTGCACCGGCACGAGGGCGCGCTTGCCCCGACGCGAATGCGCTTGGAAACCCCGCAGTACGCGTCCCATCGAACGGGTGTAAAGTTCTCTGGAAACATTTCTATCAAAGTTAGAGAGGCCCGCAATACCTATTGTGCTAGCCCTTCGCCTTCGTAAGATTCGGTATGGTCTTCCTGCTCTCGCGCTGGGGCTGATCGTAATGCCGGTTCCGCGCGTGATGGCCAGGCCCCGCTTGGCGCCGGCCGCCCGTACGGAATGCTCCGCGCTTCGCAGCGAGACACTCGGCCGTTCGGTCGCTTATTGCGTCCTGCTACCCCCCAGCTATGACTTGGAGAAGGCCCGCCGCTATCCCACCCTCTACCTCCTGCACGGCTTGGGCGATAATGAGCAAATGTTGCTTCGCTCCGGCGGCATGAGCCTGGTAGAAGATTTATGGCAGCAGCATCGCGCCGGCGAATTCCTGGTGGTCACTCCCGCGGGCGGCGTCACTTTTTATATCAACTCGCAAGACGGCCGCACCCGCTATGAAGACTTTTTCATTCATGAATTCATCCCCTTTATCGAACGCCGCTACCGCTCGCAACCGGGGCGCGCATTCCGCGGCATCGCCGGCATCTCCATGGGCGGCTATGGCGCGCTGCATATGGCTTTTCGCCACCCGGATCTGTTTGCCTCCGTCAGCGCCCATAGCGCCGCCATTATTGAACGGCCCCCCGTAATGCAAAGTGGTGCATCTCGCAGTCTTGGCCGTCTGCAGCTCTTTGGCGACGTTTTCGGTTCCCCGATCAATCGCGCCTTTTGGGATCGCAACAGCCCTCTGGTATTGGCGCGGACGGCCGATCTCACGGGGCTAAAGATTTACTTCGACTGTGGATCCGAAGACGGCTACGGTTTCAATGTAGGCGCGCAGGCCCTGCACGAGGCCCTCGCCGCTCGGCACATCCCCCATGAATTTCATTTGTATCCCGGCGGCCACACCTGGGATTATTTTGCCGAGCACCTGCCCGCGTCGCTGGAGTTTCATTCCCGCGTTTTCGCTGCCGCGCCAGCCAGTAAATAACGGGCCGCTGAATAACGGTGACCGTTGCTTCCGAGAACTGGCGTGGCGCCCGTTATAGTTATCGTGCCGCCGCAATCGCGGTTCATTTCGATTCGCGTCGGTATATTTTCATCCGGAATTTTCTCGTACCCGCACCCACGGCAACGGCATCCCATCATATAAGGGCACGCACGTCCCCCTTCGGCTATTCGTCCCGTGCCCAAAGGAGAACTACATATGAGCGAAAAATCCAGCTTGCAGCGTTCTGACGCCGCACCGTCTTCCGCATCGGCGCCAGCCGCACAATCTGCGGCACCCGCGCCGGCGCCGGCCGGCGCTTCGCAATCGAGCCCCCAGCAGACCAGCCCAAGCCCAGCATCGTTGAAGGTAGCCAATCCGGAACGCCTTTCTGAGCGTATGCAGAACGTTTATGAGACCATCGCTCGGCGCGCTTTCGAAATGTTTGAACGCGACGGCTGGTCCCATGGACGCGACCTCGATCACTGGTTCCAGGCGGAAGAGGAACTTCTGCATCCCGTGCACATTCATATCAAGGATTCTGACCAGGCCCTTTCGCTCCGCGCCGAAGTCCCCGGCTTCACTGCGGGCGAGTTGCAATATCGCCTCGAGCCGCGCAGCCTCACCATCGCCGGCCACAAGGAAACTGCCGTGGAAAACAAAACCGGCCGGACTCTTTACAAAGAGCACTGCTCCGAGGAGATTTTGCGGGTAGTCGAACTTCCCGCGGAAATCGACACCTCCAAAGCCACCATGACCTTACGCGACGGCATTCTCGAGTTCAACATGCCCAAGGCTGCGGTGAATGCTGCCCGGCCCGAGCAGTCAAAATCAACCGCAGCCGGAAGATAATCTTCATTATGAAGATTTGCTGGCGCTCCGGTTTCGGGCCAATCAAGTGCCCGGGCCGGGGCGCCTGAGCAAACAGCACTCCGCAACTTTTGGGCGGCGCCTTTTGCCACAATCGATGGTAAAAATAGCTCGTGCGCCTGCGCGGCTATTTCCAGCTTCTTTTTCTTTACGATGTCGCCGAGGCCTTTGACCAGAAAAGGCTCGGCGAGTTGCTGGGCCCGCGCGCGCTGCCGCCACGCCACGCGCTGCCCCGCCGCACGCCCGACTACGTACGC
>PLJR01000389.1 GCA_003140295.1 Acidobacteriota bacterium | reverse complement strand
CTGCGCAGCGCCGACTTCCTCGATGCCGCCAATCATCCGGCAATTACGTTTCGCTCCCAGCGCATCACCTCCGCCGGCCCCAATCATTTCAAACTCACAGGCGATCTCACCATTCGCGGCGTCACCAAGGAAGTCACCTTTGACGTGGACGGCCCCACCCCCCCGGTCAAAGACCCTTGGGGCAACGTGCGCGCCGGCATTACCGCGACAGAAAAAATCAACCGCAAGGATTTTGGACTTGTCTGGAACGCCCTGATCGAAGGCGGCGGAGTCATGGTGGGCGACGAAGTTTCGATCACCATAGAAGCTGAATTGATCCAGAAGGCTTCCGCGTAGGCGGCAGTCTTTCAACTATGGCGGGGGTGCGAAGCAATTTCTTCGCAACCGGACGTAATCCGCGGAATCACATAGCCGAGCGTGGCCAACCAGGATTGGCAATCGAGGTCCGGCAAACAAGACTGAAACGAAGCGTCGGCGAAGCCCGAAAGAAAAGCCGAATCGCACCTTCGCCGCGCGCCGAAGTTTCAGCGCTTCCCGCAAAGCGCTGGGTTTCCGGTAGAGGTTGCACCCAGGCAGCAGGATGTCCTCCGCCGCCAGCTCGCGGCGAGAGGGAGGCCCCTTATGAAAGCTTCCAGCAAAATCATGAATCCGGCAAACTCGATACTCTCGATCATCAGGATCGCGGCAACGCTCGCGATCCTGATTTTCTTACCCGGCGCGCTGCCCTCACACGCGGCGGAACTAAAGCAGGCCACGGTCGAGGCCTGGGACGGCTACGTGCGCACCGTTAATTCGGGGATGTCCCGGCGCGCCGCCGGGGAAACGCCCTTCCTATGGGTCGACGAGTCGCCCGATCTGTTGCGGCGGGTGCAAGCGGGCGAAGTTTTGGTCGCGGCTCACGATCTCGTCAAAGTTCCTCACGGACTCATCCATCACTGGATGGGCGCCATGTTCCTACGCAACGTCACGATCGACGATGTGACCCGCGTCCTCAACGACTACAACCGCTACGCGGAGTTCTACCGCCCGTTCGTCGTCAAGTCCAAGCTTCTTGAAGACATGACCGACCGCCAAAAAATCACCATACTCATGGTGCAGAAAGCTTTTTCCGTTACCGCTGCCGTGGAAGCCGATGACGAAATTCGCGTCACCAAGCTCGATGACAGCCGGCTCTACAGCTCCAGCAATTCCGTCCGTATTCAGGAGATCGCCAACTACGGTCGCCGCGACGAACAACTCCTCCCCGAGGGCCAGGGCCCCGGCTACATATGGCGCACGTTTGGTATCACTCGGCTCGTAGAGCGCGACGGCGGCGTCTATGTCGAAATGGAGACCATCGCCCTCAGCCGCGGCATTCCCATCGAGTTTCGCTGGATGATCAAACCCGTCACGGAAAAACTTCCCCGAGAGATCATGTTCGATACGCTTAACAAAACCAAGGCAGCGGTGCGGCGCGAGGCCGAGCCCATCTCCCAACGAAATCAGAACATCGCGCAAAAATAAAAGCAAAAATAATGATCCGCTAACCCGCTGCAGACCTTGAGCCGCCCGGCTCGTCTATTAGTTGGTTTACGCCGATGCGTCGCGGCATCTGAAACCCCGGCGAAACAAACGGAAGCAGTCGCACGCGATCCGCCGCTCGGCTATCGCTGCGCATTTCGCGGCTTCACTAATATAGAAATTCCCGCAGCAGGACGCAGCCTACACCTTGCCGGCCTTCTCCGCGGCGGCCACCAGCACACACGCGGCCACCCCCTCCGCGGCCTGCGCCACTTCCGCCAGCCCCGGAAAAGTCGGTGCAATGCGAATCGTACGGTCGTCGGGATCCTTCCCGTAGGGATACGCCGCTCCCGCGGGCGTCAATTCGACTCCGGCCTCTTTGGCGAGAGCGATCACGCGCTGCGCGCAGCCTTTGGGAACATCCAGGCTGATGAAGTAACCGCCCTTCGGTCTGGTCCAGCTCACGTTGGGAACGCGTGCCAGCTTTTGCCCAAAGATGTCGAGCACCTTTTGGAATTTCGGCGCGATCAGCGCCCGGTGCTTATCCATCAACTGCAAAATTCCCGCCTCATTCTTTAGAAAGCGCACGTGGCGCAATTGGTTCACCTTGTCCGGGCCAATCGTGCGCGCCGTCAGCCGCGCCAGCAGCCATTTCACGTTTTCCTTGGACGCCGCGAACATCGCCAATCCCGCTCCCGGCAGCGTGATCTTCGAAGTCGAAGCGAACACCAACGGACGGTGGGGATGTCCGTGCTTCGCGCTCAGTTCCAGCACATTCGCGATTTCTACGCGTTCGTCCGTCAGGTGATGCACGCAGTAGGCGTTGTCCCAATAGAGCCGGAAATCCGGCGCCGCCGTCTTCATCGCTGCCAGCCGCTCCACCACCGCGTCCGAATAAACCGTCCCCGTGGGATTGCTATACTTCGGCACGCACCACATGCCCTTGATCGCATCGTCCTGCGCCGCCAGCCGCTCGACCGCATCGATGTCCGGGCCGTCTTCCTTCATGGCCACCGGAATCATCCGGATTCCGTATTCCTTGCAGATCGTGAAGTGCCGGTCGTATCCAGGCACCGGGCACAAGAACGCAATCCCGCCCTCGTGCGATCCTTGAGCTGGTCCCTGCGAAGCGGCCTGCGTAGCCCCCTGTGTAAACCAACGCCTAGCGCCGTCGCACGTCCCCGCCAGCAATGCGTAAACGATCGTGTCATGCATCAACGCGAGACTCGAATTATTCGCCACCACCACCTGTTCCGGCGGCGCCCCCATGATCCCCGAAAATAATCTCCGCGCCTCCGTCAGCCCTTGCAGCCCGCCATAATTACGGCAATCGACTCCGCCCTCGGCCACGAAGTCTCCCGAGCCGGGCAGCGCCAGCAACTCCGCGCTCAAATCCAGTTGCGCCGCCGAAGGCTTGCCGCGCGTCAAATCGAGCTTCAGCCCCTTCCCTTTGAACGCCTCGTAATTTTTCTGAATCTCCTGACCGACTCCGGTAATTTCCTTGCCGTTAACCTGCGTAATTTTTGTCATCCGTTAATGGCTTTCCTTTGGCGAATTTTATCCCCTTGGCGACGGGCCGCAGTTCCCACCAGAACCCCTCCCCAATCGACGCTCTTGCTAGAATACAACGAGAAGCGCGGCGTTCCCTCCACTATCAACTTTTTCGAAATGTGCCGCCACGGCA
>PLJR01000003.1 GCA_003140295.1 Acidobacteriota bacterium | reverse complement strand
TTTTTGAGTCGAGGTTACCGGTCGGCTCATCAGCAAGCATGATTGCGGGGTTGCCAACCAACGCGCGGGCCACCGCAACACGTTGCTGCTGACCACCGGAAAGCTGCGCGGGATAATGTTTCGTCCGGTGTGACATGCCTACGCGCTCGAGTGCCTGCTGTACGGATTTTTTACGCTCCGCCACGCCCGTAGACCGATACGTAAGCGGCAGCTCGACATTTTCATACACTGTAAGATCGCCAATCAGGTTGAATGCTTGAAAGATGAATCCGATTTCGCGATTACGAATGCGGCAGCGATCGGAAATTGAAAGCTTGGCAACCCGTTCTCCTTTGATCCAATGTTCACCCTCGGAAGGTGAATCGAGCAGCCCAATGAGTGACAGGAGAGTGGACTTTCCGCAGCCCGATGGACCGGCAATCGCGAGATACTCACCTTCCTTGATTTCGAGGTGAATGCCGGAGAGAGCGTGCGTTTCCACTTCGTCGGTGTAGAAGACCTTGGTCACGCCTTCGAGCTTGATCAACACGCCATTTGTATCGGTCATCTGCTTCTCACCTAATTCTTTCGACACTTCTAAATCTCTGGTGCAGGTGCATGCGTTAGCCTTTTTTCTAATCGAGGCGCACGCGATCGTACGCATCCCATGCGGACATGTCCGATAGAATCACCTGATCGCCTGCTTGCAAACCGCGCACAATTTCAATGGTGCTGACCGAACTCCGGCCCAGCTCAACGCGAACTCGTGTCGCTTCTTTGCCGTCCTGGGCCAAACGGAATAGGCCAACCGTCGAGTTGGGCTGACCCTGAACCGGCCGGCCGACGTACAATATGTCCGGCAGGCGTTCGATCTCAATCGTGCCATCCACGCTCAGATCAGGCCGAGCGCCGGGGGGCTGCGGGCCGTCGAAGATAACATCCACGGCAACCGTGCCATTCACCACCGCCGCATCAATCCGCGTGACGTGGCCCTCGACAACCCCGTTATGCGTATCAACCGATGCCTTCTGGCCGATTTGCACATCTTTGGCTTGCGTTTCCGGTATCTGGATGGTGGCCTTTAGATGGGATGGGTCTGCTACGCGAACCAAATTTGTTCCCGGCGCGACTTGCTGGCCAACCTCCACTGATACCGCTGATAAAACACCATTCAACCCGGCTCGCACGTGTAACGCGTCGACTTGTCCTTTTTTCAACTCGTAAAGGACATGCTGTTGCTCTAAATGCGCTTCTTGTGCTGCAACTTGCGCCGCAGCAGCGTCACTCGCTATCTTGAGCTGCTCCTGAACAAGTTCTTGTTTAATGGCAAGTTGCTCGGCTGCGACCGTGGATTTCTTCGAGATGACGTTGGATTGGAGTCCCTGATCGAAGAGTTGTTTGTCCACATCCGCCTGCAGCTTGGCCTGCTGGTAGAGACTCTCGACATCTGCGGCTGCACTCTTCTGCGCCATCAAATTGTTGGCGAGTTGAACTTTCAAGTTGGCGAGGTCCGCTTGCGCTGCCTTATAGGCGTACTCGGCATCGAGGGCATCGCGCCGAAGCTGGATATCGGACAGTTCCAGGATTACGGAGTCGCGTTTCACGCTGGCGCCCGACTGCAAAACGATCTGATCGACGCGGGCCGAGGTTTGAGCGGGGATCCAGCGAATGTCCACCGGTACGAGCGTGCCTAGACCACGAACGTTGCGGAGCATCTCGCCGCGATGGACGCTGTCCATCCAAATGGTAGAGCGCTCGACGAGAGGAGCGGCGGGCTTTAAGCGAGCCACAGCGATGGTTACAAGCGGTAGCGCGATGAGAGCGGCAGCAGAGTAGCCGATCAAGCGCCATCGCTTCTTTCGAGCCAGATCGGGCCGGGCAATATCCATAGCGAAATACCGACACCATATCCCATATCCATCAATAAGCCAACGTTGCTCACCGCGGGCAATAAGCCAACGCTGCTCACCGCAAGACAACGTCGCGCAGCGCGGCCTTGCGATAGCGTTAAGGAAGCGCTGATGGCGGCAATGGTTGCCACCGCGCGGGCCTTTGGCGATTCTAAATTTGCAAAAATGACGATACCCCCCGGCAGTTTGCAAGACTGTGATTCCAGAGACGTTATGAAAACAGGCGTTTGTATTGCGATGATTCCAATGGAGTTGCAACGCGCGTTTTTGGCATTTTCAAGCTCTGGGAGAGGCGGGGCGTTCAGGCGCGCGGGCGGAATGCGGCATGAACGGCAGAGCCCTGGAGAGAGCGGGGTGGGCCTTTCCCAACACACACTCCATGTTAACATAAAAGTAACTAAGTTACAATTTTTAATTATTGAGTATTCGAATGGAACTTATTCGAATGGAAGGGGCACCTGTGAAGGCGTTCGAACATGCGAATGGCTGGGTAAGAAAACAAAAAAGCGCCACCTTTGCGGAAAGGGCCAAGATGGGCAGCCGGCGAAGGGGCGTTCGAAATGGCCAAGGCTGCCCACCCCGCAACCGTCACGCAGCGAGAGGCCTGAGCGGGAGGAATGGGGGTCGTTACAGGAGTCGCGTGAAGTCCGCAGCGCGAATCGCGTAAGCAATTCCCACGGTGGCGAAGCCACGTCTTTTCCACTGCCGTTTATCGCCTGCGCTTAGTCCAATCCGCTCGCCGGCGCTGCCAGTCTTAAGCGCGAGTTCGATCTGCGCCTCTCCTACCAGAGTGATGTCGAAACGTTGCATCGCTTAGTCGAAGATGAGTTTTTCGATCTGGAAGCCTTTACCAGGCGCGGCGAATTTCTCGCCAAGGCTCAGACCTACCAAATGTATTTCAATCTCGTCCGGCCCAACTCCCATAAACAAAATCAGAGTCCCTGGCAGATTATCGAGCGGCTCGCTCTGCGCTCGCCCCTCCATCTTTGCTTGCTTCCACCTGGATTACTACCTCATTGACGATCGTACGTGTGTTTTAAGGCTTTGGCGGAGAGGGGGGGGATTCGAAGCATTGAATGCAGCGCCTTGTATCGGCTTGCATAGCCTGGTTCAGGCGCAGGAAACAAAGTACTTATCGGAATTTCAGTTTTCGCTAGATCTGATCGACCTGTTCTGAGGGCTAATTCGCATGGAGAATGTAGCACAGCAAGCTAAAATGTAGCACGGGGAGCATGGCAACGCTACATCCCAATTTTCTTGCTGAGTTCGGCAGTCATGCCGCCCAATTTGTCGAACCGCTCAGCGATCCGCTTCATAATCTTTTGGTCCGACGCAGTTTCGCCGGAGGGCAGGAAGCGATACCAGCGGGCTAATTGCTCTTTGTCGGCGTTCTCGACTTCTTCGAGCGTTGGGAATCCTTTCACTAAAGCACCTTTGTTTGCCACTCTACCACACCGTAGATATGCAAACGCCTGCGATGCTCCGATGCGTTTGCCTCTCTTGAAAAAATGACGAATGCCAAATGAGCGCAGGAGAAAGGCCTGACCGAATCGGCGTCTGCCATTACCTGTATCAAGAGGTTCGCGCGGCGGCCCCGGCAAAACCTTGGAAAAGATTAGGTCGATCTGCAACAATTTCGCGGAGGGCAATGCCTCGAGCCGCAAATCCGATTATTCACTGAGGGCACAATCACGTGAGCGCGACGCGACGGGCCAGTGAATCATGTCAAATCTACCTGACATGTATTTCCTGGCGTCTCTGCCGCTGGCCTGACAAACACGCTAGAACACAATTGCAATCGTGTCACGCGAACGACGGATATCTTTGTATCGTTGTTCAACGGTGTTCGACGGGATCCGACGAAACACGACGACCGCTGATCTCATCGATATGAATGCAATAAAAGATGGTGATGTCTCGATCGAATCGTCCGCGGGTCTGAGCAGCTGCAAACGCAGTCTGCCACCACAGTAACCTCTTCTGCTCTAGCAGAGATTGCGCATGTTGCCTCTGCTTAGAATATTCTGGGTTATCCGTAAATTCCTCGTACCGACCCTGGACGACAACGCTTGACCATTCGTGATGACTTCGGACTTCGTCAGCCTCCACGCATACCAGAGAATTCAAGCGCATCCATTCGATCTTCTGCCCCATGGTGGAAAATCCATACAAGCAGCCGGGTTCGAAGACGAAATAGATCGGCACAATGTATGGCTGTTTGTCGCGGGCGCATGCCAGACGCCCGTAACCTAGCCGTGATAGCAAATCGTCGCATTCTATTCGACTCATCTCCCGCAGAAGCATGCAAACACCTCCTCGCAATCGACCTTTACAATCCCCAGGACCTCAGGACCGTAAACAGTCAACTACTATAGCCCAAATTTCTATCCAGGCGAATCAGACAGGAAAAATACCAATCGAGCTATCGCGACTGCAGGGCTGGCGTCAACGGTACATCATGGATGCCCGGTATGCCACTCTGCTTGACGCACTACTTCTCAACCTGTGCTCAGCGAGCGCGAATGATAAATTCCTGTTGAGCCCTCATGGACTACTCTATTACTGACGCTGATGATCGCGAGGGAGTAAGACGACTGTCCTGTGTGACGACGACTTTCCTAAAGAGTCTCGGCAAATGAGGGACAACGGTGAGGTGGAAATTAACGCCAATTATAGGTTTCCGTCGCGTGCCGCGGAGAACGGCCGAGATCGAGAACCATGATCAAGTCATCGCGATCAGAATAGGGCTCAACTCGAAAATCAAGTTTTCGCGCGAGGGACATCATAGCCTCATTTTCAGGCAACATCTGGGCTATGACTCGTTCGAGTTTTTCATCGCGGCCGACCTCAATCAGCCGGCGAACGAGTTCGGTTCCCATGCCTTCCCCTTGATGCGCGTCAGTTACCAGGACCGCAACTTCTGCTTCTGGCCCACCGCGCATTTTGGTGAGCCGACCTACGGCCAGAATCCCGTGCGCGCCGGATTCTGGATTTTGAAAATCCGCAACCAGCGCCATTTCTCGGTCGTAGTCGATGAAGCAGTGCTGCAATTAGCCTTGCGTGAGCCACCCGCTCATCCAGGCTCACCATATGGAAATAGCGGAGAAAAACGCTGTCATTAGAAAGGCCCTCGTGGAACTTCACCATCAGCGGCTCGTCCTCCGGACGGATCGGCCGGATCAATACTGGTGTTCCGGTCTTGGTCTTCCACTCTCCGACGTACTGAGTCGGGTAGGGCCGAATGGCAGCCGTGGGCAATCGTTCGAGGGGTGTGTCTGTGACATGAAGCACAATCCGTGCATCCAGGGCAAGAAGGCCACTGCTCGACGCAAGCAGTGGATTGATATCGATTTCCTTGATCCAGGGCTGCTCGACGATAAGCCTGCTGAAGCGAACAATAACTCGTTCCAGGGCGTTGATGTCCACTGGAGCGCGGCCCCGCACACCTTTGAGTGCGGAGAAAATATGGGTCTGCTCCATTAAGCGTTGTGCTAGCGTCGCATTCATGGGCGGCAAGGCAAGGGCGCGATCGCGATAAATTTCGACACGTTGGCCGCCCGAACCAAACAGAATCACCGGCCCAAACTGTGGGTCTACGCTGCTTCCAAGAATGAGTTCGAACCCTTCGAGAGAAACCATCGGCTGCACGGTCACTCCCTGGAATCTGTCGATACCCGCCTTTTCGTGCATGGAAGCCTCAATTTCGCGATAGGCGCGGCGGATCGCATCTTCATCCGCCAAATTCAGCTTGACTCCTCCAACGTCAGCCTTGTGTGTGATCATTTCGGAGTGTACCTTCACGACGATCGGTAGGCCGATTGCTCGCGCAAGAGCTACCGCTTCGTCCTGCGAGCGTGCGACCCGCGTGTCCACAGTTGGAATGCCGTAGCGGCCGAGAATCTGTTTTGACTCGGCTTCGGTAAGCAGCGTGCGACCGTTCCTTCGGACAGACTCGATAATCCGCGCCACCGCTTCGCAGGAGTCGTCTCCTTCTTGAACTTCTTCTGCAAGGCTCGGCATCTCGTAAAGACCTCGCAAGTTATAGCTGTAGAGCCACATGTAGCAAAAAGCGGGTACAGTTTTCCGCGGAAAGAGCCTTTCCTCAGGTTCTCGATCACCGTGCGCCCGACGCTACCCTCGCGGGTCGTCGCTCCAATTACAGCCACGCTCTTTGGCTGAAAAATCGCGTCAAGTGGCCGGTGCTCCGACCTGAAATTGTGCTGTCGCAAATGACCGCTGAACCGTTGCGGGTCACTCATAGAGGAGCAACAATACATGCAATCTTCTATTCGGAAAGCGATCACTTAGCATCTTGGAGTCGCATGGGCCAAGTCACAGATCGGAATTATGAGGAAAAGATTATGAGTATCATGACAAGCATACTGGCCTATTTGTCTGCTGGCTGCTAGCGCGGCCAGCGCGGTTTTGGTGGTTCTTGTGATCTACGGGAATGCCCTGGACACAAGGGAGGACGAAGGGATTTGTCTCAACAAAACCGAAGAAGACATGATGATGCAGACTCTCGGCTAGGGGGGAATGTACTCAGATGCATTTAACAAGGGCCGCCTTCTCACTGCATCTGTCAAAAATATTGTCTCGCCGCGGCTTCAGAAGTCCTGCAAATCGTCAGTTGGCAGCGCAACGCGAACGGCGTTCAGCACTGCCAATAAGTCGATGATCTCCTGCGCCATCGCTCCGCCAATCGGCGGCAAATAGCCCATCGCGGCGGCAATCATACCGACGATGCTCGCGACCATCCCTCCTAGCGCGCTTTGCAGCGCGATTCGGCGCATTCGCCGCCCGATGTGCATCAGTTCGTCGATCTTCCCGAGCGACGTTTCCAGAATCACAGCATCCGCCGCCTCGGTAATAATGTCGCTCTGTGATCCAAAGGCNNTTCTCTTCCGGACTCTTGCCAGCAAACACTTCACTGATGCCAACGCTGCTCGCCAAATACTGCACCTCGGACTCTCGGTCGCCCGAAATCAGCATTACTTTGCGCACCCCATGCCGTGGTTTCAAATGCTGAATGAAAACGCGGCTGTCGCCACGCGGCGCATCGTGGAATCGCATCGTCGCTGCGTAACGCTCGTCGATAAACACGACACACTCCAAACCACTGCTCATCGCGGGCAAAATTGTGTGCATCTCTTCCGCCTGCTTCCTCCCTGTTATTCGCACGGTGTGCCCTTCGACAGTGCCCCGCAGTCCTTCTCCCGGCGCCTCGCTCAATTCTGTAACCGCCAAGAACTGCGTCTCCTGCTCTTTCGCTTCGCTGAGAATCGCTCCAGCCAATGGATGCTTCGAATAGTGTTCCAGGCTGGCCGCCAATCGCAACACATCCTGCCTCTCAAATCCTTCGGCGCAAATGATTTCCGTGAGCGTAGGTCGTCCGTACGTCAGCGTGCCGGTCTTGTCGAAGATCAGCGTCTGGCAGGAATCGATCTGCTCCAGGACTGCCGGATTCTTAATAATGATCGCCCGCCGCGCCGCTAGGGAAATCGCCCCGATAATAGCCGTGGGAATCGCCAGCAGCAAAGGACATGGCGTCGCCACCACCACCACCGCCAGGAAGCGCTGCAAGTCTCTGCTCGCAAACGCGGCGATCCCGGCCAGAGTCAGTGCCAAGGGGGTATACCAGGCCCCTAGTTGATCCCCCAGTCGCCGTAAATGCGGGCGCTGCTGCTCGGTGGATTGCATGACTTTCATGATTCGCGCGTATCGCGAATCCGCGGCCAGCTTTTCGGCGCGGATGACCAGCGCCGCATCGCCGTTGATGGCGCCAGAAAGCACCTGCGATCCAGCCATTTTGGAGATTTCGTAAGGCTCACCGGTCAAATACCTCTCGTCCATCTTTCCTCGCCCCTCGATCACAACGCCGTCCACCGGGCAAATCTCATGCGGCAGCACGATTAGCGCGTCGTCGATTCGAATCTCCTCTAGCTTCACATCTGTCGGGCCGTCTGCGCATCGACGGTGCGCAACGCCCGGCAAGCGCCTCGCCAGTGCGTCCAGCACCGACGATGCCCGAGCCGTCGCAAACTCTTCCAGCGCCGCCCCGCCTGAGAGCATCAGCACCACGATGTCCGCCACCAGGTACTGCCCCAGCGCCACAGCGGAGACAATCGACACTCCCGCGAGCAAGTCCGACCCGAATTCCCGCTTGACCAGTTTCTTCGTCAGATCAAAAACTAGCGGCGTTCCGCCAACCAGCAGTGCGACAATCAAGGGAGCCAGAGCAACCCGCAGCGGTGCATGCAATCCATACCGCAGCACGAGATGTAATGCTATGGCAACAAGCGTGATCCCGGCGATGTACGTCTCTTTGGGAAGCCTCGAAAAGGAGGTGCGAGGGGCCATTGTACGCATCTTACAGGAGTCGCGCCGCTGGAATATGAACACTGCCGGTAGCCTTCATGCCGCCCAAGGAAAACAGGTCAAGAAAGTTCCGGCTGCATCTTCAACTACTCCCGGTATAGAGTGCGGATGGAAGGATGGCGACAGAGGTGGCTTGGCTCAAAGCAAACTCAAAGAACGAGAACCGAGAAAAGAAAACCATCCTTGACACTCACCGGTCTTCTCATGGAATGACTTGGACGGTTGTAAAGCAAGCAGGTCTCAGCGGCGCAATCTTGCTCCGATAACGGGCGAAAAAGCCAGCACTAGCATCCCGATCGCAAGAAACCCACCGTGAGCAATATTGTAATCCGACCCAAGATCCTGCCATGAACGACCGAACACGAAATGGCCGAAGCCGAATTCAAAAACTACCGTCACCACTAGCCAAAGCGCACCCACGATTATTAGAGATTTCGTATTTTCGGCGCGCAGCCACCCGACAAGCAGGTAGGCGACGCAAAGAATCAAAACCGATCCCGTGAAGACGCCGATCTGACGTGCCCGCGAATCTCCAACCACCGGTACCAAGAACACCGCCCGCAGAACACCGTGGACGAACTCGACGGCGATGAGGATGACCCATACTCCGACGGCACGCATGAGAAGGCTGTGACGATCGGCGGCAGGAGGGCGGGGCATATGCCTCTGATGAGCGAGGCGGCAGTAATATATTCGCAGCCTAACGCAGCGCTAGTTTGAAAAAGCTCACTTCAACCATGCCGCAGGCCGCGACGCGGTTTGCCCCCCAATAGGATAGCTTTCTAACAGATGCATTCAATGTTGGCGGCCTGTGGCGCGTCGCGCCTTAAAAAGGCTTATCTGCGAAACGTCATCGTTCCGATTCTACCCTGGTTTCGACCGCTGATCTGCCAAACAAGCACATCTGGGTAGGAAATCCAGATTCGGTAATGTCTCGCGTTTTCCTTGAAGTCCTTACTGCTGCTTGTTCGCTTTGCCTGTCATTCAGTGGATTGATTTGGCCGTACAGCAGCAGCTCAGAATAAACCCCAATCATGATCACTTTCATGCAGACTCGGAAAGAAACATCTCGATCGTATATAAATGAACGACTTCGCCCGTTTCAGGGTTTGTTTCGGGAGTAATGCGATAGGTTTCTCGGCGGGCGATATAGCCCCGGGTCTCAAGGTCCAACACATGTCGATGAAAGTCGTTGACATTCCAATCGCGCACCAAGATGGCATCGCTCATCCCAACCTCCTCATCCACGCACAGTCAACACTGGGCAGATGGCCTGACTCACAACCTTGTACGCTGTAGCCAGCGGAAGGTGCGGCGATGCTTCGAAATGCACGGGTGTGCGCTTTACGCCCAGCACAATCAAATCCATCGCCAGCTCTTCGGCCACGGCAAGAACTCTTTCGGCGGGGGGCCCATATTCAACGATTACCTTCGGTTGGCTCGTGAGCTTTGCTCCCTGTGGGACAAGGTTACGAAGCCTTTCCCTCAACGCGTTTTCGTTCGCGGCTTTCATCGGGCTCTCAGACACGTGCAAGATGTAGAGGCGCGCATTATTCTCTTCTGCAAGTGAAATTGCGTATGGCAGCGCCGCCACAGAAACTGCACTGAGGTCTGTCGCGAAAAGTATCTGGTGCAAATCAACAACGCTGTCGGGCTCACCGGAAATCCCCGGTCCTACTGTGAGCACTGGACATGAAGCTCGCCGGAAGATTTTCTCGGCGACAGACCCCATGAGCAACTTCCCCACACCACTGCGTCCGTGCGTCCCTGTCACGATCAGATCACCTTTCGCGATAATATTTCGTGCGGGATACAATTCTGCTCTGAGACTCGCTACAGACTCTTGAGTGTCGTTTCCTCTTTGTACCCAGATCGCGTGCAAACCTCCGCGTGCAGATATAGGAAGACCAATCTGCTCGGGCACTACATGTGCCGCGTATATCGTTGCCCCATATTTGCGCGTGATCGGCAACGCATACGTCAGGGCCAAACTCGATTGCCGCGAGAAATCCGTGGCGAACAAAATGTTTTTCAGGGAGAAGGTGGATTTGGCAGATCGCGCTTGTGGCATTTTATTTACCTCTACTTGCTTGCTGTGAGCTCCCGCTCGAGTGTTGTGACGGTATTTTTTAACCAACCGAGGACGGTTTCCTGGAGCCTAAACGGATCGTCAGCGGTCTTGAGTGACTCAATGGTGTCTCCCCTTTCATTCAAGGGAATTTTGTGACAGCTTTCACCTTTGTAGTTCCTCAATTGGGGCGGCACAAACTCGTTCAAAAAGCAGCTCGAGCATGGGTACTTCTTTTCTGTAAGTCCCATATTCAGACAAGTAATTGTGTCGCGAAATATCTCTGGCTGCTGGCGGGGTACTCGAACCGAGGGGTAATACCGCCCCTTTTCGATCATCTCAATCTCGAATTTCAACTGCTCAATCATTTCCTCTTTGTTGAGGCTCATCGACGTGCTCCCTTCTTTCTAAGCGTATTTGGTATTCCGCCCATGATTTCCTCCTTTTAGGTCTGATTCTTCGGTTCCTTTTTGCAAGTTGATATTGCTGCCCCTGAAGATCTGTTTCAGTGTTTAGCAGCACGTGCGGTTGTGACGCCCATCACAATTGGGGTGAAGTCTTGGCCAGGAGACGCAGGCACAGGCCATTTCTACAACCTCACGACAAATCCTGGTGGACAGACACAGGTGATCGAATGGGGTATGTGCGCTGTGTTACAGCGCACCTGATACTCAAGTCACATCAAGCGACCCATCTGCGGCGGTACGATCCAACTGCTATGTGGTGGGTAAACACAGGTTGAACCGGTTCCAGGGCGAAGAAGAGCACGAACAAAGTTTTAATGGAGGCGCTTTATCAAAATTAGACGATCGAACATTTTGGCTCTAACTGTCGGCCTGCTCGTACTCTCGATTCCAGCATTTGCCCACCATGGAGCGGCAGCAAACGACACATCTAAGACTGTCTCGGTGAAGGCCACCATCACGGACTTCCAGTTTATCAATCCGCATGTTCTGGTATTTTTCGAGGTGCGGAGTGACGACGGAGCTGTCGAGAGGTGGCAAGGCGAGCTCACCAGCCCAAATCATTTGGCGCGGACTGGTTGGACGAAGAGTTCGCTGAGACCTCGACCCAGGCGTGCTCTTACATATTCTGAGGACAACCGGCATAGACCCAGACAATCTTGAGAAGGTGGTTGATCTAGAGTCGGGGCTTCTGGGAATTTCCGGCATCTCCGGCGACATGCGCCAACTGCATGAAGCGACGACCGAACCTCGCGCCCAGCGCGCGATTAAAATCTTTTGCCAAACGGCAAAGAAAACATTGGGCGCTTTCATCGCCATCCTGGGGGGGCTGGACCTTTTGGTCTTCACCGGAGGGATCGGTGAGCACGACGCGGACGTTCGGGAACGAATCTGCGGCGGACTTGAGTCATTCGGCGTCATTCTCGACTCGGACGCAAACCACGGTGGTCTTCAAACAATCAGCGCCCCTGGCAGTCGCGTGCGTATTTGCATTCTGCAGAGTGATGAGGAAACGCAAATTGCCCGCCACACCTATCGGCTGCTCACGCAGCCGAAATAGACGGCAACAAACTCGTGACGAACGTCACAAAGAGGGGTGACCCTGGTTACAGCGGCAAAGCAGGGGCGAATGCATTCTAGGTGCAGGAGGAACGATGAAGACCACTATTAAGTGCACTCGAATCGCGCTAAAGAACATTTTGTTCCTTACGGATTTTTCGGAACCGTCCGAGGCGGCACTGCCGTTCGCAACAGCCATTGCGCGGGAATTCGGTGCCATGATTCATGTGCTGCATGTGCTAATCCCCGCTCCATATACTTACATGACGCCAGACACGGCTGCCATCACGATTAAGGCGCAAGAGGAGAGCGCCCAGGTCGAAATGCAACGCGTGGACTCTCAGTTCGCAGGTCTGCCTCATGAGGTCGCCGTAGTACGCTCCGCCGGCATCTGGTCGGCGCTCCAAAAGGCGATAAGCGATTGCAATGCCGATATGATCGTTCTCGGCACGCACGGTCGCACCGGCGTGCAAAAGGTGCTTCTCGGCTCGGCTGCAGAGGAAATCTTTCGCCGGGCGAGAGTGCCGGTTTTAACTATCGGTCCATCGGTGCGCAAGAACATCCGCAACGGAGCGCACTTCAATCGAGTGCTCTTTGCTACGGATTTCACCTCGGAATCTCTGGCTGCCGCTCCCTACGCCGTGTCTTTCGCCGAGGAAAACCAAGCCCGGCTCGTGCTCCTTAACGTCATTCCTCACCCCCGTTCCGAGGCGAACCCACCTTCAATTGGGCATTCGGTAGCCGATGTCATGCACCAACTTTATGGCCTTGTTTCAAAGGATGCTGAGCTTTGGTGCCGTCCCGAAGCGGTTGTCGAGTATGGAGACGCGGCCGAGCGGATCCTCGAAGCAACAATCGAGCGTGGCGCCGACCTGATTGTGATGGGAGTGCGAAATGCGGCGGGACGCCTTACCGTTGCCACGCATTTTGAGCGGTCCGTCGCACATAAGATCGTCGCTCATGCTACGTGCCCGGTTCTGACCGTCCGCGGCTAGCTCGAAAAGGAGCCGTAAAGGGGCGCGTGCGTCCTCGTCGTCTTCTAGAGGTGGCGACGGATGTGAGGACCGATCGGAGGATTGGCACCACACCCGGCGGAACGACGTGCCCCTTTGTGTACGAGTTTCGGTTGAAACTTAACGTTGTGATCCTGAGATCGTAGCCTGCAGAAGGAGCAAAGTCATGGGAACGCATCAAAACGTGGTAGAGAAGATGGCACAAATTCCAAAGCCCAATGGAACTATGCGGGCCCTTGTATTCCACGGCCCGAACCAGATTTCGCTTGAACGCGTGCCAATTCCCAAACCTGGTGTCGGCGAAGCGGTGATACGCATCACGCTTACAACGATTTGCGGTACAGACGTGCACATTCTGAAGGGTGAATACAAGGTCCGCCCAGGACTCGTGATCGGGCACGAGCCGGTCGGTGTGATTCACGAACTCGGCGAGGGCGTAACCGGCTATCGTGAAGGCGAACGCGTGCTCGTAGGTGCTATAACACCTTGCGGTCAGTGCAGCGATTGCCTCAGTGGCCGCTGGTCGCAGTGCGGCGGCCCGATCGGAGGCTGGAAATTCGGCAACACGATTCACGGCGCGCAGGCCGAATATTTGCTCGTGCCCCACGCACAAGCAAATCTGGCCAAGATTCCGGATGAATTGACGGACGAGCAGGTGATTCTGCTTGCCGACATTGCTTCTACGGGAATCTCGGCCGCCGAAAGCGCGGAGCTCAAGATAGGTGACACCGCGGCCGTTTTTGCCCAGGGTCCGATTGGGCTCTGCGCGACAGCGGGCGCCAGGCTCAAGGGCGCGAGCCTCATTATCGGGGTTGAATCCGATCCGGCTCGCGCCGCGATGGCGAAGCGCATGGGCGCCGATGTCGTTCTCAACTTCAAAGAGTGTGACGTCGTGGCGGAGATTCGCCGTCTTACAGATGGTCGTGGCGTGGACGTGGCCATAGAAGCCCTGGGCACGCAGGAAACCTTCGAGAGTGCTTTGCGGTCGCTGAAAGCCGGGGGCACGCTCAGCAGTCTCGGAGTGTACTCGGGAAAACTCTCCGTGCCGATCGAGCCGTTCGCCGCAGGGTTGGGCGATCACAAGATTGTCACCACGCTCTGCCCGGGCGGCAAAGAGCGCATGCGGCGCTTGATGGCGATGGTCCTACACAAGCGCCTCGACCTCACGCCGCTTCTCACGCATCACTTCAAGCTCGACCAAATCACCGAGGCATATGAATTATTTGCCAGCCGCCTTCAAGGAGTACTCAAGGTCGCAATTCGACCCTGAGCGAATGGCCGGACCTATTTAGTCGGACCCTTCTGTTCTGCGACCTTACATTTCCAGTGACGACGTTTTTGATGTCTCATGCCCCTTGGGAGATGCCAGTCTGAGTGAATCAGAGACTGACTATTTCAGCGAAATCGAGAGGCGGTCCTATTCGTACCAAAATCAGGCCGCTTCAGTCCGTCGCAGGAATCCGAACAATCAAGACCGAACAGGTGGCATGTCGAGCAACAGATTCCGCGACGCTCCCCAGCATCAATTTCTGCAGCCCCCTTCGTCCATGCGATCCAAGTACAATCAAATCGGCATGCCATTGCGCTGCGGCCTCAAGGATCCCCGTTCGCGGCTCGGCCTCAACCACGCGGGTAGTGACGCCATTGAAGCCGGCGGAACGGAGCACTTGAACCGCTCGGGTTAGGAATCCTTGGGCCTGTGCGGTTCGCTCGCGAAGGCTTGCGTCCTGCTCCAAGAATCCGGATGGTTCAATCACATGGCACGACGAGCACTTCCGCACCTTGCGGATGCACTTGCATGGCTATGGCCTGACTTCCCGCCTCCGAAAATCTTGAGTGATCCATTGCCAGTAGAATCTTCACAGTCTCCTCCGTTGACTAACGCGCGGCCGGCAGTCGAGGCAGCGCCGAAGAGCGCTCGGGCGCGACCGCAAGATCACGGCACCGCGCCGCAACGGTGTCTTGGGCTTGTAAGCCTGAAGTCCTGACTCGCTCCATTAGGTGTGCGCGGAGCGGCCGACTGCTATGGCTCCTGCAAAGATGCCAGATAGTCGCAAAGGTTCTTGATGCGTTGCTGCACCGCTTTTTGGTTCTGTTTGTCGAAGTATCCGAAGATTGGGCCCCATGTGGGCATATCCGACGAACCGTGCGCCGAGGGACCGGGCCCAAATTGGAGCACGGTCGAAACATAGTCATACGGGAACTTGCCTGCATGACGCTGAGCGAGTTTGGTCAAGTCTGGAGGCGGCACCTTGAGCAAGGATGCGAGAGGGCCGTTGCCCTTGGCCTCAGAACCATGACATGTGGCGCAATACTGTTTGAACATAACCTTACCTGACGGCACGTAATTCGACGGAAGCGTGTCGTCCACGGCGGCCGGCTGACTCTTTACGCCTGCTACACAGAAAGCGCACACCAAAATAGTGGACAGAACTACATAGCGCATACCTTCTCCTTCACTTTACAGTTTCTCAAATCGACATCGGACACCTATCGCATCCGACAGGGAAACTTTTCGTCGCGGGAGCTTCGCGGCACAAGGGGCATTAAGACACCTCGCTGCACGGCCCGCACCCATCTTTGGAATCGTAATTCATACAAGCTGGAGAATCGTCGAAAATGAGCTGGCATCTCCACGGCTCACGCGCCGAACGGGCATCACCGCCTCTCACTAGTAAGTCAAGCTCAAATTTCAGAAGACCCAGAAGATTACCGTCATCACTTGTACATACGTGCCTCCCTGTGTTGCCCTGAGCTTCTTCCTTTCATTCGAGTGTGGCAGTGACGTAGATCACCCTCCGATGTGAGCCATGTCACGGGCAAATCTGTGCTGTTAGCACACTATGAAACGCAGAGAAAGCCAAGATGCAAGGGCTTCTCCGGGGTGAGCATACGGCTTAACGGATTCGCGTTATCCCAAAGAAGAAGAAGCCGCTATAACGCAGCCTAATTCGATGAAAACACCTTACGGATTACAGGTTATTGAAAGCTGCTTGACCTGCCCCATGATGAAAGACAGGCTATTTTGCGATCTGTCTTCACGGGTGCTCGAGGGGCTGGACGCGATCTCGTCCTCAGCAACCTATCCGAAAGGCGCAATTCTCTTCGTCGAGGGTCAGGAAGCTCGCGGCATATTTGTCATCTGCAACGGTCGGGTTAAGCTTTCTGCGAGCTCGGCGGATGGGAAATCGTTAATCCTGCGCATTGCCAATCCCGGAGAAGTGGTCGGCCTTCCAGGAACCATATCTGGAAAGCCATATGAGGTAACAGCGGAAGCGCTCGAGCCTATCCAACCCAACTTCATTCCGCGCAACGTTTTCTTGAAATTCCTCCGTGAACACGGCGAAGTGGCTGTGCGAGTCGCAGAAATGCTAAGCGACATTTACCACGCGACATACCGGGAAGTTCGCTATCTCGGGCTCTCGGGCTCTGCCGGAGAGAAACTGGCGCGTTTCATACTCGATCTTGCCAGGGAAGACACCAAAACCAGCGAGGACGGGCATGCCGATCGCACTGCTTTAACCCTCACACATGATGAAATTGCGCAGATGATTGGGTCGTCTCGTGAAACCGTCACGAGACTATTCGCTGATTTTAAGCGAAAGAATCTGATAGAAGTTCATGGTTCCTCACTGGTTATTACGAACAAAGCTGGCCTCGAAAAGACGTTCGCATCATAGGTCGACTGTGTTGGCCATTGAGCCTTCTCGGACAGATCACCTTGTGACCTTCGTCACATACCTTGCGCAATCGTCTAGTCAATAATTCTCGCGCGTTTTACATTTTTGCACGGAATGTACGTGACGCGCCCGTAGGGGGACAAAGGCCAATGCGAAAGTCGGGAGGCCTGAAGGCAAGCCACATTATTCTGCTTGCCATCGCGTTTGCGGCGCCCATTGTGGCTTTCGGTCAGGCTTCACCGCAACAAAAGACGAGTGAATCGTCTCAAGGCACAAAGGCACCCGGCCCGACGGTTTCGCAGTCGCCAGATTACGTGGGTTCAGAAACGTGCAAGGCCTGCCATGAAGACATCTATAACAGTTGGGAAAAAACTCCCCACTGGAAGACAACACTCGACACGAAAGGCGGTCCGTCACACCAAGGATGCGAAAGTTGCCACGGCCCCGGTTCCGCTCACGTCGAGGGCGGCGGAGATATAACAAAAATATTCGTTTTCAAGAATCACTCAACCAAAGAAATCAATGCGCGGTGCCTGACATGTCATGCGTCCGACACCGAACATATGCAAGCTATCAATTCGGTGCATGCAAGAAACGACGTCTCCTGCACTTCGTGCCATTCTCCGCATCATGCGCAAGAAGCCCAGTTTCTGCTGGTTAAATCCCAGCCGGATCTTTGCTATTCGTGCCACCTGCAACAGAAGCCGCAGTTCGCCATGCCCTTTCATCATCGTGTGAACGAGGGCCTGGTGCAGTGCACCGATTGCCAC
>PLJR01000307.1 GCA_003140295.1 Acidobacteriota bacterium | reverse complement strand
TCGGAAGTCTCCTCGCTCAACTGCTTGAGGCTGTCGCCGATGCGAGTGGAGGGCGCGTCGGGTTTCAGGTGCAATCCTTTTGTATCTGCGATGCGAGTCAGACGAGTGTCGAGGCGGTAGAGGCGCGTTTGGAATTTTTTCTGTAACTCTGTGAGCGTGCCGCTTTCGAGGGCCTTTTCAGCTTGCGCTTCGCGCGGGCTGCCCTGATCGGCGATGGCCATGCTGCGGGAGTCGTCGACGAACACCGCGATGATGTTTTGCTGAGGCTTGAGCTCGGCGACGGTGATCGCGGGCTGCCATAGGAGCACGAGCACCAGCGTCGCCAGAAAAAATTGCAGAACCCAGATGACGCCCGCGCGCCAGTTTCGAATCGGCGCAGCAGCTTGAGGCAAGCGCGCGCGGATCAGCAGTGCTAACCCGGCGGCGGCCGCCAGCACGAGCAGATACAGGACCCATTTCGGCCAGGCGCCGAGCAGGACGAATTGACCCTTCGAGAAAATCAACGCCGGATACTTGAAAAGAAATTGAAACATTCGGAAAACCGTTACACTCCGCCTCTAGCGACAGAAATCAAATTCGGAACCCTCACTGCGTTCGAAACCGGATAACAGGTGTGAGGTCTTTGGGCAAGTTCGTAAAGCCACGGTGGCGGCGAAAAATCAAATTCACATACCTCGTTTCGCTCGGGATGACACCGTCGGAGACTTCTCGCTATGCGCGGTCCGAGTCCCAGATGCTGCCTGCGGTCAGTGCGTCATTCCATACATGATGTAGTCCAAGCCGATCTGGAACGCCATGGACGCAAAGCGTTCCGGATATTCTGGGCTGTCCGCCCATTCCCAAGCGTCGCCGAGATGCATGTTGTGGCAAATCGCCACGATCACCCGTCCGCGATCGTCGCGAATTCCCCGCCACTCCGCGATGACGCCGTCTTTTTCATAGGTCCTGCCGGTCGAAACGTACTGCTCACCGGGAACCTGGAAGCGCTCGCCCAAATCGTAGAGCACGTGGAAGATCTCGTCTTTGTCCTGCAAATCTTCGATCTGGCGATCCGGAAAAACCATCCGCATCCCGCGCATGAAGCTTTCCCAGTCCGCGACCCCGTGGAAGTCGTCGACCATCAGAAATCCGCCCTTGAGCAGGTATTCGCGCATGCGCTTGGCTTCCTCATCGGTAAAAGCCCAGCTTTGCACCTGCACGGCGTATACGAAGGGAAAATTGAAAATGTCATCGGTGGTGAGATCCACCACCTGCTCGGTGGATTTCGCATTGATGCGCGTCAGCCGCTTCAATGCCATCAAAAATTGCCGGTCGGCTTTCGGGTAATCGGTGGACCAGGACCCACCCCGCCGGAACCCGCCAAAACTGAAGCCAGAATTATTGCCGCTGTAATGCAGCCGCGACCACGAAAACTCCGCCTTTTCGTTGGGATCGCCATCATAGCCGTTGTAACGGTCCTGATAGCGATTGCGCTGCAGGGCAAACACAGCGACGCTAAAGCCCAAAAAGATAACCAGCAGGGAAATGCGGGTGAGCAGCCTCATGCCAATACCCCGCCAGAGAATAACAGAATGTCTGTCTTGAGGGAACGGCTGCATTGTTGCCGCTTCATAGTCGCCGCGAGAGTTGCACTGATAACGAAAGTCGCGCCGGCCAATCCCCGGCGCCCGCTTACCCAGCGCTAGTTCCGCCCGGGTCCAGGCGCCTTGGCCTCGAGTGACGCCAGAAATTCGCGAAGACTGAAACAGTTCGTCCAGCAAAATAGGCTGGCGAAGAGCTCGTAGCGGCGCCGCCGCTTGTACCGTTTGTTTGATTCCCGCCATAATTCCGATACAATCAGTTGCCGCATATTAAATTCAAGAGGAGGAAAGTTTGGATACGCAGCGAATCGTGTCAGAACTGAAGGCCGAAAGAAACCGCCTGGACAAGGCTATTGCAGCGCTGGACGGAGCAAGCACCAACCGACCTGTTGGAGCTCGAAATATGACTTCCAGGAATGGCACTCCAGCACCCAGGAAACGTCACCATCTGACTGCCGCCGGTCGCAAACGGCTATCCGTGCTCATGAAAAAACGCTGGGCGGCGAAAAGGAAAAACGCTTCGTAGCCGAAAAAACGCCTTCCCGTGGCTGTGAACCTGGCCGAGCAATAAGATCGACGATGTAATTCTTGATTTTCTGCTTGAGCAGCTGCGGCCCTCCCCTCTGGCGCCAGCGGAAAAAAGAGAGTTCAATTTCTTTTCGCGATTGCACTGAGTGCAAAAGTGGCCACTGTTCCAAAGCCCCCTCAATATCAAAGCCTAAAGGGGCTAAAACGCGCGCCGTCTGGCGCCCAAGCCGGTGGCCAGCGAGCGCCACTCACCCGCGCACGACTGCCTGGCCTCGGGATGACAGTAAAGTAGCGGATTGTTGGCGTCGAGATGCCACATCTCGTCGCGCATTCGTTGCCGCGTCGGGTTCTCGATTTTGCTGAAGCCCTGCCCTGGAGTGCAGGTCAACTCGCCGAAGTAGACGCGTCCCGCGACGTTGTAAAGATCTACTCTCACGAAATCAAAATCCGCCGAAAGGCGCCGGGCCACTTCTAGCATCTCGCCGAAGCTCTCCGGTCTCATGTGCGCAGCCAGAGCTGCCTCCGGGATCTGGCTCTCTAAAACGTTCCAGTTCTTGTCGAAGATCGCGGCATTGCCGTCTGGAGAGCCGATGGCGAGACTGTAATCGAATCCCGCGGGACTGTGGTAGCAAAAGAAGTTATGGTCCCAGGGCAATTCGCCGTCGTCGTCACGAAGCAAATGCTCGATGACGATCTTGGGAAGAATGAAATTGTAATGCCGTTCCCCCGCCACCCAGCCAAAGCGCTGGCGGGACAACTTATTGAAGTGGCGCACCGTCGCGTCCACATCCAACTGCTCTTTATCGTGTACGATTTTGTTCCACTTGCAGCCATGATTTGCTTTGATCACGAATTCGTTCGGCAGCCCCTCAAATATCCCGGCGTCTAACCCGTCATACGCGCCCAGCAAAGGAACAAGATATTTATCACCGACCCGTTTGGCAACGTAGTTGCGGACTCGATACTTGTCGGCCACCGATGCGTAGAACGCGTGGTTACCGTACAGTTTTCTATACTGTATTTTTTCTTGGTACGATTTCGGGTTCTCAAAGTTGCCCGCATATCCGAGGTGCTGCTTGAACATCCGCGCAATCCTGGCCTTCTGCAGATAAAAGGCAATTCGGCCCCTTAACGCTTCCAGCACTTATTGATCTCCTTAAAGAGTATGTTCACATTATCGCTGCGCGCTCCGCCATCGGACTACCGGCAACTTACGCTTGGTGCTGAAAGAAGCAGCGCTTCGAGGCGCACTTAACTCTTGTCGGCCACAAGTGAGGTGTACTGTTCTCGTTCAGAATGATTGGTGACACTCGGAGTAGAGTGTCGCCATGCAAATTCGATGGGGAAAGCCACCCGGGGTCCGCAGGCTTGCGCGCTCCGGGTGGGAGTTAAGCCGCGACGCGATTCGGCGGCTTGAATGGATAAATCACTATCTGCATCACGGACGTAACGCAGCCTTCACCTGTCGCCATTTCGGCATCAGCCGGCAATGCTTCTACCGCTGGTGGCGCCGCTATGCGGCCACGCGCTCGGCATGAGCGACACCAGCTACGGCATCTGGGCCGGCCTGGGAGTGGACAACACCGCGGAAGCCACCGCAGCCGGCGCACTGTTCTCCGACGCCGCGGGCAAAGTTGCCGTGCTGGCCAAGACCGCACGCAACGCCATGATCGGCTTCGTAGTCCTCGGCTACGCCATCCACTGGGCGCGCAAGCAGCGCACCGCCGAAATCGGCAATAAAGCGCTGTTCCTGTGGCAGAAGTTTCCCAAGTTCGTGCTCGGGTTCCTGCTGATCTCTAGCCTCGCCACGGCCAGGTTCTTCACCGGCCCCCAGCTGGGGAATCTGGCAAATCTTTCGCGCTGGGCCTTCCTGCTGACATTTGCGGGCGTCGGCCTGCGCACCAACATCGGCGAGATGCGCAAGCAGGGACTGCGCCCGTTCCTGGTGGACGCAGTTGGTGAAGTTGTGATCGCAGCCTTGACCTTGGGGCTCGTGCTCGGCGCCAGCCGGTTCATTCACTAGCGAACTGGTTGCCTCAAGCCCCCCGGACCTGCCGCGTTGATGCCCTTGTCTTCCCGGGCGGCATCTAATAGTGTGAGTGTGGTCTGTCGCGTCGGCATATCAACTGCCGCCGGCGTTTTATGGCGTGCATTCGGCGGGGAGGCATTTCTAATGTGTCGAAAAACCACTAATGGGAATGTATTCTTCTTTTGCTTAACTTTCGTACTACTTTATTTCCTGCTGTTACCACTTCGTGCGTCACCTCAGGCGGCTGGGCCGGGCAGCGACAATCCTCGAAATTTGCCGGGCCAGCCTGTTGCGCCTCCCGGAACGCCCCCTCCGCCGCCAAAAGAACCCACCGATCCGCAAGTGCAAGCCATTATTGCCAAGATGAGCGCGGCTGGGGTTCTGCGTCCGCAGACGCTCGAGGCCGCGCGTAAGGCCTACCTCTTTTATGCGCAATTTGCCGGGCCGGCCGAACACGTCTTCCGGGTGGAGGATCGCCAGATTCCCGGCCCTGCGGGAAATATTCCGATTCGTTTGTACACCCCGCGCGATGGCGGCGGATTGCCCGTATTCGTATTCTTTCACGGTGGCGGCTTTGTCACCGGAAACCTTGATACGCACGACCCACCCTTACGTGCGATAGCCAATCGTTGCAATTGCCTGGTCGTCTCGGTGGGCTACCGGTTGGCGCCCGAGCATCATTTTCCCGCGGCTACCGATGACGCTTTTGCGGCTACGAAATGGGTGGCGAGTCATGCCGTCGAGATCGGCGGCGATGCCAATCGCATCGCTGTGGGCGGGGATGGCGCAGGCGGAAACCTCGCGGCCGTGGTCACACTCATGGCGCGTGACCAAGGCGGTCCGCGCCTGGTCTATCAGGTGCTCATCTATCCGATCCTCGACTCGCTGATGCTCACTCATTCCTGGGTGGAGTCTCACGATCCGATACTGACCAATGACGCTATGCTCGTGCAGTGGGCCTCCTACGTGCCCGTCAACACAAATCCGGCAAATCCCTATGCTTCGCCCTTGAACGCCGATTTGCACAAGTTGCCCTCGGCCTTCATGGTTACCGACGCGGCTGATCCGTTACTGGATGAGGATCGACGCTACACGGCCAATTTGAAAACCGCCGGAGTTCAAGCCAACGAAGTCGTTTACCCCGACGCGATTCACGGCTTCTTTCTGATGGCCGGCGCACTGGATGCCGGCAAAAAATGCCTCGACCAAATCGGCGCTGCCTTGAAACAGGCGTTTCAGCAGGCCCAGTAGAGACCGTCCGCGGCGTCATCTCGCTTCTTGTTGTAACCAGGTTTGGATGACGCGGCTACGGGTTGGCCGCCTCACGGCGGGGATGGCCCTTCGGCGACGGCGCGCTCACACCAGAATTTCAGGAACTTCCATCTTTTGCTTGTGAAAGGCTGACTCGAAAGCACTCACGACCTTCGGGTCGAAATCCGAGCCGGCACCTTTCAGAATAATGTCTCGTGCCTCAAAGGGCGACAGCCCTTTCCGATAGGGACGGTCGCTGATCAACGCGTCATACACGTCGGCCACCGAAATAATTCGCGCTTCGATGGGAATTTCCGTGCCCTTGGTCGGATGGTAGCCTAATCCGTCAAATTTATCGTGATGCGCCAGAACAATGGGCAAGACACGTCGCAACGAGCCACCGACAGGGCTGAGGAATCCGACCCCTTTTTCCACGTGGTTCTTCATCTCCTTGATTTCGTCGTCGCTCAGGCGGGCGGCCTTATACAGAATATCCCGGCTGGTTTCGAGCTTGCCGATATCGTGCAACAGAGCTGCTGCTCGCAAATCTTCCATTTGCGATACGGGCAATCGCATTTCCGCGGCGATATGCATCGCATAGACGGACACTCGGTAAGAGTGATTTTGCGTGAATTTGTCGTTGCCGACGAATTGCGTCAGAATTTGCAATACGCCGTAATAAGCCTCCTGCAGCTCGCGTAGGCTTCGCGCGCTGGATTCATAGAGGGTTCCGGTCACATAAGCAGAAATCAATAGAAAGCCAGCCCAGATGGCCAGGTCCGACCACGTCAACAGGCGCTGGCCCGGCTCCATACTGCCTCCCAGCACCATGGGATTCATGAGGTTCATCCAGACGACAAACAGGACGGAGGCGACCGCCGCCGCAACGGCGTGGCGCCTCCCGAAGTAGTACGCGGCCAGCAGGGTTGGAAGGTTGTAAAAGGACAGGACCAGTCGCTGGCCCGCCACCAGGAAGTTGACGGCCGCGGCCGCGGCAATGATCGACAAAACCAGCAACAACTCTTTGTTTATGCTGGCGAGACGCGATATCCACTTGTCCTTCATTGCGTTACTCTCACTTCAGCACTCTGTTCCTGGTTTTTATCATTGATGGCGGCGCTCAATCCCTTATTGTCGAACGATCAAACCGCGGATGTTGTCCGAGACTCCTTCTCATCGTACAAAACCTTGTCGGCCCTCTGGACGATCGTTTGGGGCGTATCACCTACTTGATACTGTGCACGTCCCCGACAGAAGGAAACCTTCATTTTCTGACGGTTCACGATGACCTCGAACGGCCCGAGACGCGACAGGATAATGTGCACGTTTTCTCTGGAACACTCCGGCAACACGACGAGGAACTCATCGCCGCCAACACGTATAGGCACATCGCACGCGCGGATCGCCCTCCGCAGCCGTCGAGAAAATTCTTTTAATACCGAGTCGCCGGCAGCGTGTCCGAACTCGTCATTGATCTCTTTGAAATGATCCAGATCCATCGCGATGACCGCCAGGTCGTAGCTCTCCTTTTCGGCTCGCGCGACCTCTCGCTGCAGACATTCTTCTCCGTATCGCCGATTGTACAAACCGGTAAGCGGATCGATGATCGCCATGCCGTAAAACTTGTCGGCGCGCATCCGCTGTTTCACCGCCACCTGCATCTGTTCAGCGAGGCGATGCCGAAAGAGCTTGAAATGGCGCTGGTGGTATAGCGTATAGCTGTTGGAGATCAACATCACGATAAGCAATGCCCGCACAACTATCGTTGCGTCCAGATGCTGCGGAAGCGCGTAGCGCTCCAGCAGCTGTGGCAGAGAAACTGCCGCCAGCGCCGCCAACAGCAGGATGAATACCGTGATCGTATTCCACCAGAACCACGATGTGCTCCGGTCCAGCCGGCGCAGGCTCCGCTGAATTTCCTGGTGTTCGAGGACTTCCGATTCGGGCGACTGCAGTTCGCTGGTCATCCTTACCAGCTTAGGCCCCATTTTGGTTTCGGCCCATGGCCCAGGAGTTCTAATTGTGACCAGTTTGGTACTGTCACCGTTTCAAGTAATTTCGGCAGAAAGGAATTTGGTAGCGATACCGGGACTCGAACCCGGATTTCAGCCTTGAGAGGGCCGTGTGCTAACCATTTGCACCATATCGCCGTTGGAGGAAGCTACTTTAGCTTGCGAGTTGTTTTGGCACTTCTGCCCGAATCGTTGTTCGAGATTGATTCTAGCATCCCAACCAAAACATCAGGTAGTGGAACGCGGGTTTGCAGCTTGTCGGGATAACGCGCGCTGCGAGTGCGCGAAACTAAATCTGTGGCGATCGTGGGTGATTTTCGCTTGGTCATGATCCACCCGTTACGGCGGGCTTCCACGGCCATTCGCCGCGGCGCGCGGCGCGCACGAAGTAGAGCAGCAGGCCGAAAAATAGCAGGACTGCCGCATAGCGGATTTCCTTCAAAAAATTCGGGCGCGAAATCAGGATGTAGACAAATCCGGCGGTCGCCAGCAATGCGGGGACCGGGTAAAACCACATGCGAAAAGGGCGCGGCATCTCGGGATGCTGGCGGCGCAGAATCAGCAGGCCAATTTCCTGCAGCAAAAACTGGAGAAGCAGGCGGATCACTACGAGAGCCGCAATCACGTCGGCCAGCTGCAACACACAAAACGCTGTGGCCACGGCTCCCAAAATCAGCAGCGAAACGTAAGGAAAGCGGTGGCGCGGGTGCAGGCGCGCAAAAACGCCGAAATAGTTGCCATCGAGCGCGGCGGCGTAGGGGACGCGCGAATATCCCAGGAGCAGCGAAAAAACCGATCCAAACGCCGTCCAGATGATCAGCCCGGTGACGACTTTCCCCGCCCAGCCGCCGTAAATGCGCTGCATGAAGAAGGAAATCACCGACGAGCGCGCGTCGGCGCCGGAGTGGCTGGCAAACTCCTGCCAGGGAATAACGCCGAGCACGCTTACGTTCATCAGCAGATAAATCACTGCCACGAGCGAAATCGAAATGAGCACGGCGCGCGGAATATTTTTCTCCGGCTGGCGCACCTCCCCCGCGAGATAGCAAATGTTGTAGTAGCCCCAGTAGTCGTAGGTGGTGATGAGCATGGCCGAGCCCAGGCCGGTGAAAAATCCCGTGGATAACGCAAATGCGCCCGGCGGAAAATTAAACGCCTGGGCAGCGTGAAAATGCGTGACACCGGCGGAAATCACCCACGCGAGAGTGAGCAGCACGCCTCCCCAAAGCCATTTGGAGAGCCTGCCGACACTGGAAATGCCGCGATAAAGCAACACCACGCCAAGCAAGCAACTGCCCATCGCGACCCAGGTCCCCGGGGTAATCACGATGTTGGCTTCGAGGCTTCCAAGCACCGGCAAACCCAAATGAAAATTATGCTGAAAGAGGATGCCGCGCAAATTGGGCCAGATAAATCCGGCATACGCGGCGAGTCCAATGCATCCCGAAGCGATGGACAGCGGCGCGCTGAACGTCAGTTGCCAGATAAACAAAAACGACACCAGGCGCCCGAAACCTTGCGGGCCGTAGATTTGTTTCAGATATTCGTAGGAGCCGCCGGCGGTGGGCATAGAGGCGCCCAGTTCCGCGATGACCAGTCCGTCGCACATCGCGAGACCCGCGCCGGCGATCCAGCCGAGAATGGCCTGGGGCCCGTGCATCGCGGCGACCACCAGCGGCAGGGTGATGAACGGGCCGACGCCGATCATGTCCAGCATGTTGAGCGAGACGGCGCTCGACAGGCCCATGCCGCGAACCAATTGATCCGGCTGGCTTGCGCGGCGCTCCGGCTGGCCGGCGGTAGCGAGACGTGCGCTCATGCGGTGATGGCGCTCATGCGCTGATGGGGCTGATGCCTGCGGCGTCAGCTTTGTTCGTATTCNNTCGGGGCGGCGGATTCGGCCAGTACCTGGCGGTAATAAGCCTCGTATTGGGGAATTACGTCGTTGGCGCAGTACTTGCGCTGCGCATTCGCGCGGGCGAGACGGCCCATTTCGCGGCCGCGGTCGGGGCGCGACAGGATTTCAATGGCGAATTTGGCGGCGGCGGCCACGTCGCGCGGCGGCACGAGGAAACCATCGACGCCGTGCTCGACCACTTCGGGCAGGCCGCCGACGTTGGTGGCGATCACCGGGACTTCGCAGGCCATGGCTTCGAGAGCCGCGAGTCCAAAGGATTCGAGGTCGGACGGCAGCAGAAACAGGTCGGCGACGCCGAGCTTTTCGTAGACGCGGTCTTGTTTGCCGAGGAGGAAAACATCCTTCGACAATTTGTTCTGGCGAATCAGCCACTCGACGGCGCCGCGGTCGGGGCCATCGCCCATCAGGACGAGCTTGGCCGGTAGTTTTTGTCGAACCAACGAGAAAATCTCGACGGCATCGGTGGTGCGCTTCACGGGACGGAAATTCGACAGGTGCATGACGATGGGCTCGCCGTTGGGGGCCCACTCGGCACGCAGCGCGGGATCGTCCTTGCGGGAGTAGAGATCGCAATTGACGAAATTGGGAATGACCTCGATGGGGCGCTTGATATCGAATTCCTGGAGCGTGGCTTTTTTCAGGTAATGGGAGATGGCAGTGACGCCGTCGGATTGCTCGATGGAGAATTTGGTGATGGGCAGGAAGCTGCGATTGTTGCCGACCAGAGTGATGTCGGTGCCGTGGAGCGTGGTAATGAACGGCAAGCGCCGGGGAGCGGCCATGGCGCGCGCGAGCAGCGCGCTCACCGAGTGCGGGATGGCGTAATGAACGTGCAGCAGGTCGAGATGCTCGGATTCGGCGACCTCCATCATTTTGACGGCGAGGGCCAGCGAGTAGGGTGCGTGATCGAAAAGCGGGTAATTGGAAATTTCGACTTCGTGGAACGCGATGTTTTTCGTGCCGGGATTCAGCCGCACCGGCGGAGCGTAACTGATGAAGTGAATGTCGTGGCCGCGCGCGGCGAGCTCCATGCCGAGCTCGGTGGCCACGACTCCGGAGCCGCCATAGGTGGGATAGCAGGTGATGCCTATTCTCATTGTCGGATTCGTCGGATTCATGGGCGCGGTTTTTTCCATTGATTGCGCGGGCTCCAAGTAGAGCCCACACCCGTAATTGCGCGGGCTCCAGGTCCGCAGCCGTGGCCCGTGTACTCTACCGGAAGAGGCGGCGAGAGCGAAACTGCGAAACGGGTTGGTGGGAGCGACGATTTTTGGGCTGGGTTATTTTTGAGAGCTGGCAGCGGGCTGAAAGTTGCACAATTGTGGTGCAGTTTGGCCCCCACCCCCCTATGTTTTCGTAAGGATATCAAAGCAAAGAGGATACCGCGCGAGCAGTTCGTATTGATATGAAAGTAAAGGAGTTGTGACGCGCGGTTGGGGGCTGAGTGCGGCGAGGGGTTTGCGGCGTCGCTCACGGGAATTTCGGAGTTGGCGCGGTTAACCGGGGAAGCGTGAGGATGCGCGGGAGGCGCCGTTGTTTGACGGAAGGGGGGCCGATGTTCGAGTGTCACAGTGCATTTTATCATCAACTTGCCAATTTGTAAATAGATTACTAGTCGGTTATATTCGAATAGGGGCGTTCGAAGGCGTAGATCTGACGCTTTAGTCGAAGTAGTCGCGACGATCTGCGCCCTTGATCAGCTGATTGGCGTGAATTCGAATAGCAAGGAACTAATGGGGTCGGCCTATTGGGGTTCGCTGAACTGAGTCCCAGCGCTTGCGTTTGGGGCTACACGTGTGTCGCCGTTCCACGGCTACGCCGCCTTGCGATGCGGCGTGATGGCATCGGCGCGGCCCATCTCGGAAAAAGCCCCACTTTTGCGGACGGCGCAAAAATTGGCCACCCGACGGCGCAGGAAAACCTAAACTCTCCGACCGCTCCAAAAACCACGAGACGGACCGGGCATCCGCAAATTCTAAGGAAAGAGCCCCACTTTTGTGGACAGCGCAAAAATGGGCCACCCGCGATTTCAAGGTGTGGAGTCAGAAGAAGAGAGTCGAGAGGTTCCACTGCATGCAATCGAATCCGGTGAAGCGAAAGCCAGTCGCTTATCGGAAAGACTGGGCCTGGAGCGAGTGACCACCCAGTTTAGCTGAGTTAGCCGGAGACTCTTCGCTGCGGCAGCGCTCCTGTCGCTGTATAATGCGACGCGAGTCATTGATCGAGTAGCACACGCATGAAAATAGTTCCTGCAAGACGGAACATCAACATCTGTTCGGTGACGACCTTCGATACAGACGCACCAGGCACGGCTGGCGACGTGCGGATCTTCCGAAGTCTTGGTGGCGAAAATAGAATAACAACAAGAAATGAGGAGGGCAGCCATGAAGCGTAACCTCTATGCTGGGGCGGGCTTCCTTGCGGTCCTGGCTGCACTCGGCACAGGATCCGTCCTGCTTGATAAAAGGGCCGCGGTTGAGGCCGCCGCCGTTCAAGCGCCGATGTTTGAGGTGGACCCGATGTGGCCGAAGCCGTTGCCGAATCATTGGCTCCTCGGAATGACCATCGGCGTATCGGTCGACGGTCAGGACCATATTTGGATCATTCATCGGCAGGGCTCGCTCGAAAGAATGGAAAACTACGCGGCATCGAATCCCCCCGCCTCTGAATGCTGCTCGGCAGCGCCGCCGGTTCTGGAGTTTGACGAGCAAGGCAACCTCCTCGCACATTGGGGCGGACCTGGCGAAGGTTATAACTGGCCACTCTCCAACCATGGAATCACGGTGGACTATAAGGGGAACGTCTGGATCGGCGGCAACGGCCGGGGAACCGCGGCGGCCGGCGGACCAGCTTTGCCGACCGCGGAAGTTCAGGTCGCGAGCAACGCCGCGTTCAATGACAATATGATCCTGAAATTCACTCAGGGCGGGAAATTCCTGATGCAAATCGGAAAGCCCGGTCAGAGCAAGGGCAGCAATGACGTGAACAACTTAAAGGGCCCTGCCAAAATGTTTGTGGATAAGGCGACCAATGAATTGTACGTCGCGGACGGCTACGGCAACCGCCGGGTGATCGTGTTTGATGCGGAGACCGGCAAGTACAAGCGGCATTGGGGCGCTTACGGACACAAGCCCGACGACACCGACCTTGGTCCTTACAACCCGGATGCACCGCTCGCCCAGCAGTTCCGCAATCCCGTGCACTGCGCCGAACTCTCGGACGGCGGTTTGTTATATACCTGCGACCGCGTGAACGACCGGATTCAAGTGTTCAAGCCCGACGGCACCTTTGTGAAGGAAATGATCATCGCGAAGAGGACGCTCGGCGACGGGTCGGTGTGGGATATCGCCTTCTCCAAGGATCCCCAGCAGAAGTACATTTACGTTGCCGATGGCTCGAACGAAAAGGTGTACATCCTGCTGCGCGATACGCTGGAAATCTTGACGAGTTTCGGCGACGGCGGACGGCAGCCGGGTGAATTCTACGCCGTGCATAGCATCGCCACCGATTCGAAGGGCAACATCTACACCACCGAAACCTATCGCGGCCAGCGCGTGCAGAAGTTCGTGTACAAGGGTCTGGGTCCGTTGACCAAGCAGGATCAGGGCGTGGTGTGGCCCAAATCCGGAGGAAAGTGAAATGCGGCCCTTCCTGCTGGTAGCGGCAACCGCGTTGATCGCTCTGGCCCAGAGCCCCAAGCCGACCTGCAACCGTTGTTCGGCGGCCTACATTCCGAATGAAGAGATGCAGGCTTATCTCACCCGCGCCACCGTCGCCGCGGTAAGCGACCAACAGGTCCGCGCCCTGGATTTCGGCAAAGGGCATGTCGATATCGGCGTGGTCTATCGAGGCAAGGTCACAGGCGACGCGCCGGTGGCCGAGCATGACCATGTCAGCGAGGTTTATCACATCATCGACGGCACGGCCACGCTGGTGACCGGCTCCGACATCCTGGGATGGAAGCCGCGGCCCGCCGACAATCAGGCCGTGAGATTACTGAACGGTCCGGGCGGCGACGGCACGTCGATCCGCGGCGCAGCGACTTACAATCTCAAAGCCGGCGACGTGGTGGTGGTGGACGA
>PLJR01000117.1 GCA_003140295.1 Acidobacteriota bacterium | reverse complement strand
GCGCCGTGAAGCATGCCCGGAAACGTTAAATCATCGACATACCGGGCGCGGCCCTCAACTTTTTCGCGGCCCTCTTTTCGCGGCACGCCTTGGCCGACGAGATACGTTCCTGCATGGCCCATGGGGGTCTCCGCTACGCTCTCCTGGGGTTTAATAGAGAATGCGATCGGCTTTCTGCTCCCACGTGCGGAAGGCCACCAAAGCCTCCGAGCGCAACAGTTGTTTCATGGAAATATGCCGCTGGCTTGGTTCAAGTCGCAATTCATCGAAAATGAAAGAGTCATCGAAGCCCGCGGCCGCTGCGTCCGCCGCCGTACACGCGTAAAAGACACCGGACGGCCGTGCCCAATAAATTGCCCCCAGACACATCGGACAGGGCTCGCAACTGGTATAAAGCTGGCAACCCTGTAACTGAAAACCACCCAGGACGCGGCAAGCTTGCCGGATAGCCGTTATTTCGGCGTGGGCGGTGGGATCGTTCGCCGAGGTCACGCCATTGGTGCCGGTGGCCAGGACCTCGCCATCGCGCACCAGTACGGCGCCGAACGGTCCGCCGCCTCCCGCAGAGGCGTTCTGGATGGCTAAATCAATGGCCATGCGCATGAAGCGCTCGTCCATCTTTATCACCACGGAAGTTCTTTTTTCCGCACGAATGACTGCACAAGATTGTAGCCGTAAGGATTGCCCCTCACCACCACATTCTCCCCCGGTTCTTTGAATGCAACGCATCGCCGCGGCGCATTATCCGAAAGTCACGCGCGTAGGTATAATTCTGCGTCGCGTGAATACGTTTCAGGCGCGTTCTCACCCGAGTCGAGCGGAGGCCATGGTCGATCGCATCGCGGAGCCCGGCGAAATCATCGATTTCTGCCGCACCATTGCGAAGTTCAGCGAGCAACCCGGGTGCACGACTCGGACGTTCCTTTCGCCACCCATGCGCGACGTACATCAGTTCCTAGGCGCTTGGATGGAGCGCCTTGGTATGCAAGTTTCGGTCGATTCCGCCGGTAACTTGCGCGGCCGGTATGCCTCCGCTGTACTAGGCGCGCCGCGCCTGCTTATCGGTTCGCATTTGGATACCGTTCCGTGCGCGGGCCCTTTCGATGGAGTGCTGGGTGTGGTTCTCAGTGTGGCACTGGTCGAGTCATTACGGGGGCGCCTTCTGCCGTTTGATCTGGAAATAGTGGCCTTTTCAGAAGAGGAAGGCGTCCGCTTCGGCGTGCCCTTTATTGGCAGCAGAGCCCTGGTCGGTCGCCTCGACGCCGATTTACTGGCAGCGAAAGACGCGGCCGGAGTCAGCGTCGCGCAAGCGATCCGCGATTTCACGCTGGACGTCTCGGCCCTGCCCGCGGCTGAGATCGGGGACACGGATAGGGTCCTCGGCTACCTCGAGTTTCACATCGAGCAAGGACCCGTGCTCGATAACCTGAACCTTCCTCTCGGCGTCGTGGAAGCGATCGTGGGCCAGAGCCGGCACGATTTTGTCTTCTTCGGCCGTGCCAATCATGCCGGCACCACGCCAATGAATCTGCGCTCCGACGCTCTGGCCGGCGCTGCCGAATGGGTAGTGGCCGTGGAAAATTTGGGGCGGGCCATCCCCGGCCTAGTCGCTACGGTCGGCGAAATCGCAGCACTCCCGGGCGCGAGCAACGTGATTCCTGGCGAAGCTCGCGCCAGCCTTGACGTGCGCCATGCGAGTGACCGCGAACGCCTCCACGCGGTGCGCAGTCTGATGGAGGCGGCGGCCGAGATCAGCCGCCGCCGCAACCTTGAAGTCCGCTCGACCGCTCGTTACGATCAGGCTACTGTTGCTTGCGATGCCGGACTGGTTGCTAAACTTGAGAAAGCCGTCATCGCGGCCGGATACCCGTTGCACCGCATGATGAGTGGAGCCGGTCACGATGCCATGATTCTCGCCGAGAAGGTTCCCATTGCCATGCTATTTGTGCGCAGCCCCGGCGGCCTCAGCCATCATCCCGATGAATGCGTGCTTGCCGCGGATGTCGCAGCCGCCTTGCGTTCCGGATTGTGCTTCCTAAGTGAATTGGAGACTCTTCATGGCTCATACGCCTGAAAAGCCCGCATTCGCGCCGGGCAAGGATGGGACCAAGCATCACCTCGGGCACACCAGGACTTCGCTGCATGCGGATCACGCGCTGCTTACGCCCGACTCGTTTGTCCGCGCGCCGCTGCCGGGGATGAAGAACGCGACCGCTATTGTTCATACTGCGCCAGCCATGGGTGCCGCGTTCACGCAGTACACGGCCGAGTTCGAAACCGGTGGCGAACTTGGACCCTGCGTCTCGCAGCGCTTCCTGTTCGTGCTCGACGGGGAAATTTGCGTGCTGGCCTCGGGGAAAAATTACGCACTGCAACCTGGCGGCTACGCCTTTTTTCCTGTTGCTCTGACCGAGCGCGTATCGGCGCCCAAGTCCAGCCGCATCGCCGTCATCGAAAAAAAATATCAGCCACTGGAAGGCGTGCGCGCCCCCAGCATCCTCATCAGTGAGGAATCTGCCGCTGCCCCTCAACCATTCATGGGCGACGATTCGCTGGCCGTGCGTATGCTTCTGCCAGACGATTCCTCCCACGATTTCGCCGTCAACACCATGCTTTACCAGCCTGGCGCAACTCTGCCAATGGTCGAGTCCCACGTGATGGAGCATGGCCTGTTGATGCTCGAAGGGGAGGGCATTTATCGTCTGGGAAATTCCTGGTACCCCGTTGCCGCCGGCGATTTTATCTGGATGGCGCCTTACTGCCCGCAATGGTTTGGCGCTCTGGGGAAAGTCCCTGCCAAATATTTGATCTACAAGCCTTGGAACCGGCATCCGCTGGAGTGACCCGTGCCCGTTCACGTGGATCAAGAACGCCTGGTGCACGAACTCGAAACGCTGGCTTCATTTTCCGATGCGCCGGCACCGGCGGTTACTCGCGTGGTTTTCTCGAAGGCTGATCTCGAAAGCCGCGCATACCTCGAAGGTCTTTTTCGCGAAGCTGGTCTCGCCGTCCGTAAGGATGCCATTGGCAATACCTTCGCGCGATGGATTGGCGCCGAACCGGAACTTGCAGCGGTAGGTACAGGCTCGCACACCGACGCCATCCCGCACGCCGGACGGTACGATGGCACCGTCGGCGTTCTCGGCGGGCTCGAAGCGATCCGCGGATTGCAACGCGCCGGATTTCGGCCTCGTCGTTCCATCGAGGTGCTCGCGTTCACCTCGGAAGAGCCCACGCGATTTGGCATTGGCTGCCTCGGCAGCCGCCTGCTTTCGTCTTCCCTGGCGCCAGAAACGGCCGCTCGCTTGAAAGACGGGGAGGGCAGGACTCTCGAAGAAATTCGAAATGCTGCAGGCGTTTGCGGATCTCTCGCGGATGTTGCTCTTCCTCAGGGCTACTACCATGCCTTCGTTGAGTTGCACATCGAACAGGGGCCCTTGCTCGAACGAGCGAAGATTCCTCTCGGGATTGTGAGTGCCATTGCTGCGCCCGCGACGCTCAAAATTTCAGTTGAGGGTGCGGGCGGGCATGCTGGTGGAGTCCTGATGCCCGATCGCCACGACGCTTTTCTTGCAGCCGCCGAAGTAGCCCTCGCTGCCGAGGCTGCCGCCCTTGCCACTGGCGCGCTCGATTCGGTGGCTACCACCGGCGTCTGCCACGTCTTTCCCGGAGCGGTCAACAGCATTCCCAGCCGCACGACGCTCGAGATTGACGTGCGAGACACCGATCTCGCTCGTCGCGACTCCATCATCAAGGCCATCGGCGATGCGTGTACCGATGCAGCCAAAAGCAGGCACGTGCAAGTGCGCCTGGAGATCATCAATGCCAACGCCCCGGCTCAGTCGAGCCCGCTGGTGGTCGAGGCCCTNNCAAGGTATGCTCTTCATTCCGTGCCGCAACGGCTACAGCCACCGCCCTGACGAATATGCTTCGCCGGAAGATATCGCCGGCGGCGTGCAAGTTTTGGCGTCGACCCTTTCACGATTGGCCGCTTAGCCGCTGACGACAGTATTCGGAGCGATGCCGACCGTGCGGGATCGCAACACTTACTGGAGTTGGCGATCGTGCCTCCAAGAGGCGGCCATTGCAGCGTAAAGCGCGTCACCCTCCGGTCGCTGTGGCACCTCGACCGCAGCGTCAGGATGGTGCGCTTTATGCGCCTGAAGGATCCTTGCTGCAAGGCATCCTCGCGGCCCGTCTCATGTTAGCGGTATCGTCGCTCGACTCAGTGTTTGGGTTACTCGTCTCCTTCGTCACCCAGAGTCGATTTGCATGGATTGTTGGGTAGGACTTGGCGGAAATTGTTGTAACGCTCCGTGAAGCCTGGGTCGACAGGGGAGGGGTAGGCCAGCAAGAGCAGCGGACCAAACTCTGCTGTCGAAGTACCGCCGAATTCTTTGAGCGTTTCGGGAATGTAAGGGCCACCTAACTGCCAGGCGCATGCTGCAAAACGTTCCGACTCGGTTGTTGTATAGAAGGGATAAAAATCTGCTCCTGGCGGGGGGTTGACACAGTTCAGCCCTGTCGTTCGATTGCAAGGAGGATTTGTCGCGAGTTCTATTCGCGGCAGGTTCACCTCGAAAGCGACGCGATTGTAGTTCTTGGTGGTGTCTTGATGATAGGGGCCATCATCACCGTTCCGTGGGAAAAATAAGGGGCTCGTAAAGAGCACGGGCGTGGAATGCAACCGTTTGTCTCGGTCCGCGTTCCGCAATGTCCCCGGCCAGTTGTTGCCATACGGGACGCCATCGAAGTCGAGATCCCCCAAACCTCCTGGCGAAAAGTCGCCAAAACATCCGCCAATCTGGATAAGCGAAGAGGCCGCTGGGCCAAAACAGTAGTTATCATCAACATCGAACGATCCCGGCGGGTCTCCTCCGGTAGACGGGCAGGTGGCATGCAGGTTCGCATCGGTAATGCCGTCGCAGTATTCAAAGTGGCCGATTTCGTCGGAGAATGCCACGTTATACGAGTGAGCCGCCCAAGAGACGCGCGTATGCTCGCTCGAGGTAGCAAACTCGGGGTGAAATGCATAGGGCTCAACATGGCAAGCTGTGGAGGTCGGTTCGAATTTGACGTGTGCGAAACCATTAGCAATACTTGCCACCATCAAGCCATGCGCGCCAGTGGTCAAGTCGAGAATATCGACCTTGAAGCCTTCCGAAGTATCGATCAAGGTCACTTTCAAAGTGTCGCCCGAATTCATAAAGAGCATCTTGGTGCCATCCGGAGTGAAGGTTGCCAGCGTGGCATTTAGGGGATCGGGCGGTCCGGCTGGTACTCCATTCTTTGTGATGAATGCAAAATTCACCGGTTCATCGCCGACAGTATTCAAGCAGTCTGCGTTGTTAAGCGTCGTCAGGCTGTCGGCGACGCTGTCGATATTCAAGGCGGCGCACCACTGCAGGGGATCGCAGCTGTTTCCAGCAGGCCAGAGTACCCAGCCCGGTGGGTAGAATTGCATTTCCATGAATGCTGTGCCGGGATGATAGCCGATCCATTTCGGGGAGGAAGAACTCGGATCATCAAAGATATTCTCGTCACTGTCCGGTTCACACACATTCGTTAAATTCGGGAATCCCTGCGTGTCGCACATGGCCATACCGAACCAGAAGGCCGGATGCAATTGAAAATTGAACGTACCGCCCGTGCCACTCTGATTAGGGAGGACCGGCGGGTCCTGCGGAAGGGTGATGAAGTAGACGCTGGAATTTCCCGATCCGCTTTTCTCTGAGTAGAAGAGCACCGAGGGCTCATCGTGGCCGGTGTAGTTGCCCTCATAGTCATACGGATTCAATAGCTCAGTGCATAGGGAGGGGTGAGTTTGGCAAAAGGATTTGGAATTATCCGATTGAGCGTGAGCCGCAGCGGAAAATGAGAAGACAGCCAACAGAAGCACCGACAGCTTTCGCATCGCTTTTCTCCCTTTAGCGAGTAGCCGGTGACAGCCGTACCGCCCTCACACGAGTGTCGATCTCAAAAATGTAGGGGTAGAAGCCAGAGGACTTGGTACGGCATAAAATTTTGCCGGGTTCTCTCGCGAGTAACAGCAAGCCCGCTTGTACTATTCGTTTTTCAAGAAGTCAATTACAAAACCAGTTTATCCTGCGGCCCAGCTTATTTGGG
>PLJR01000261.1 GCA_003140295.1 Acidobacteriota bacterium | reverse complement strand
GTCACCGGCGTAGTAGTCTTCGCCTTCCTAAAAGCCTACGCCTATTAGCCCCGTCCAGGTCGTTCCGTATAAGATTTTGAGACAATGCCGTCTCTTTTGATCGTTCCTGGCCTTGGCTAAAGCAACCTTTTAACCAATCGCCGATGGTATGGCGAGATGCCCTGCCTAAGGACCTGGGTTCTCCAATCAGTAATCCATCTGATAACCCGAGGCGCCTTTGCCAAACGCAGCAACCTCACCGTCAGTAAGGCTCTAATATCGATGTATTGCGTCCTCGCCACAGGGTCATACCGCGGTCTCAACCGAGCCGTATAGCGCACGGGAACATCTGTGTATTTGCGAATGCGCTCTAGCAAGCGGACTACATCCGCCAAATGGTTGCGCATTAGTCTGCTCGCAGATCGTCGAACTTCCCGGAATTCTCTAGCCCCATAGCTCGAGTACACAACGGCAGCAGCCCGGAGAAGCGGCGCAGAAATCGCAGATTTGTCATCGTTGAAGCATCGCTTCAGTAGACGAAGGGATCGCTTATCCCCGAATCTCAAGATAAGGATGGGCGCCAGCGTTTTACATTCACCGATACCGGAAACGTTTTTCTTTGACGACAAAAATCCAGTTGCGAGAATTCGGATTCTGCCGGCCTCAAATCCATTAGCCTCAAGACGCAAAAGACCCTCAGTCAGAGCGGCGTTAACGTCTGGGTAAATCTGCTCTTCCGCTTTCATCAGTCCGTCCATCCATTTCAAGTATTCCAAAACTGTGCCGGAGCAGCGCATATAGTCACAAACGTTATTCGCCATGTCAGGACGAGCTATCACGTCTCGGAATGCCCGGTGCCGAAGGAAACGCAGATGTGCAAACCCACCCAATCTGTATAGGCGCTTCAATACCTTATCGAATTCACCCTCCCCTTCGTGGAACTGAGCTCTTGACCATATCTGTCTCAATTGCCTAGAGAGATTTCGTTGCTGCCTGCGTGTCTTGACCACCTTCGCGGCAGCCTCTGCCTTGTCGAGCATGCTGTTAAGATCAAGGTGAAAATGACGGCGCGCCTCGGCAAGCGTGAGGATAAGGGACTTCTTCGTATTTGGCGAAAGGTGTAGCCCCGCTAGGGAACGACCTACCTCAGAAAGAACCCGCAGCCCGGCTGCCTTAGACGAGACGCCCAAATTTTGATCATCCATCCAACGGACATAGTTGTCCTCACCGACAAGCCTAACCATGGTGTTGTCATGGCTAAATAAAGTCATATGAGCAAGGGTGCGTGAACAGTCGAATTGATCCACTGGAAGACTGATCCCGTGAGAGCTAGCATAATCTTGGCGAATCGAGAGGCGTTCAAGCAGGAAGAACAATAGCCCCACCATACGCGATGGCACAGGCAGCCCACGCAAAGTTTCTTCTACGTGCGAGTGCAGCACGCTGTCGAAAAAATTTGTTATGTCAGTAACAACAAGATACGGATGTATCGCTTGGAGGAGAAGGTACTTGCGGTACTGTGAGTATCGTAGCCAATTGTAAAAGCTGCGCTGACTCGTCATACGATATTGTGCAGCCCAGTTCATCTGCTGTGCCGCCTGCTGCTGGGCAACGTTCTGTGCTCTCTGCAGATGTTCCCTCTTAAAGTACACGTGCGCGTGTTCTCTATTGAGAGCCTTGCGGTAAATTGCATCGACTATCGTACGATAAAGTACTAGATCAGGAATGGAGGGCTGCGTCATCGTGCGGCTGAAGCCGCTTGATTTTCCGATGGTAAACCGGAAAGGCGATGCCGGCTCGTACCTGCCGCTAGAAATCTGATCAAGTAACCTTCGAATCCACTTCTCAGGGTCAATATCGTAATCAAAGAAGTCGATCACATCCCGGATCAACGCATTCCTGAGCTCTTTACGAATGATCTTCCACGTGTCCCATAGTGATGTCCTACTGATGCCTTTGATCGCCGCCATCGTCCCACCTTATCCAAAAATCGTCAGAAATCGAGCTAATCAAAAGACAGCGCAGCGATATTCGGCTACATAGAACGTCAGTTCGCGGGAAGAGCCTTCCAAAGGACGCAATTTACGACTTAGTTACGCTTGATTTTTTGGTTCCAATATGGTAACATCTTGTGTGTCTGGCAACTACCACCTCGCCACTCGAAATTTAATCTCGGGACTGCTTTCCCCGAAACTGCATCTCCAGCCCCAACTCGCGCTCCGTAACCCGTGCAGAATCATTATTATACAAACGCCTCATTTCTCAACCCGCGTAGAATCAAACACATGCAAACTGCCGGGGGGTATAGCCTCCGAATTATGTAACACCCGCTCGCCAGCACCGGTCCGCGTTGACTCCTCCAGCNNCTAACACCGGCCGGCCAACACCGCTCCGCGTTGACTCCACCGGCCCGCAAACCTATGCTGGAACTCTCTGCGTACCGGCCCGGCCGCGGCGCGAGCACGGTCGCGCCCGCAACGCCGGCCCACGCATGTCGTCTAACCATATTCGGCTGGCATTTTGCGCGGAGATTGACAAAGTCGCGCCACGGAGGCTTCCATGCGGACGTTCCGAATCTGGGTTGTGACCGCAGGCTGGATNNTGCCAGGATTTTTATCAATACGCTACCGGCGGCTGGATCGCCCACAACCCCATTCAGCCTGCCTATCCCAGTTATGGCCGCTTTAACGATTTGCAAAACCAAAATCAGCTCGTGCTCAAGCAGGTTCTGGAAGCTGCCGCCCGCGATAAGCGGGCCACGCCCGGATCGATTACCCAGAAAATCGGAGATTTTTACGGCAGTTGCATGGATACCGGCCGCATCGAAGCCGACGGCCTTAAACCCATCGAGCCCGAGCTGGCGCGCGTCGCCAGTCTCTCGAATCTGGCGCAGCTCGAGGATGAAGTGGCCCGCATGCAATCGCAAGGCGCCAACGCGCTATTCCGTTTTGGCTCCACCCAGGACGAAAAAAATAGCGAGCAGGTGATCGGCATTGCCATGCAGGGCGGGCTCGGCCTCCCCGACCGCGATTACTACCTCAAGACGGACGACCATTCCAAGCAGCTCCTCGAGCAATACCAGCAGCACGTCGCGAAGATGTTGCAGCTCGCCGGTGACGATTCCGAACTCGCCACCGCGGAGTCGCACACGGTGGTCGCCATGGAAACGCAGATGGCGCAGGCTTCCAAAACCCGCGTCGAGCTTCGCGACCCCGAATCCAATTATCACAAGCTTGGCGCGCCCCAGCTCAAAGCTCTGACCCCTGATTTTTCCTGGGACACTTATTTCCGCGATATCGGCTTTCCCGATATTCACGACGTTAACGTCGGCCAGCCTGAGTTCTTTCAGGCCCTCGATAAGAGCCTTACGGCAGTGCCCCTCGCCGATTGGAAGGTGTACCTGCGCTGGCACGTGATTCACTCCGCGGCCGCTGAGCTTTCCCAAAAATTCGTCGATGAGAACTTCAACTATTACGGCCGCACGCTCACCGGCGCCAAGGAATTGCAGCCCCGCTGGAAGCGCTGCGTCATCTCCACCGACCGCAATCTCGGCGAAGCGCTCGGGCAGAAATATGTCGCGCAGGCTTTCCCGCCCGAGGCCAAGGAACGCGCTCGCACCATGGTGCTGAACCTGGTCCAGGCGCTGCGCTCCGACATTCAAACCCTGCCCTGGATGAGCGAGCCCACGCGCCAGCAGGCCCTGGCCAAGCTCTCCGCCATGGCCCTCAAGATCGGCTATCCCGACAAGTGGCGCGATTATTCGTCCTACCAGGTAGTGCGCGGCTCCTATCTTGAAAACGCCCAGCGCGGCAGCAATTTCGAGTTTCGCCGCAACCTCGCCGAGATCGGCAAGCCCGTCGACCGCACCGAATGGGATATGACCCCGCCCACCGTCAATGCTTACTACAACCCCGAGATGAACGAGATCGTGTTTCCCGCCGGCATCCTGCAGCCGCCTTTCTTCGATGCCAAGGCCGACGACGCGCTCAACTATGGCGGTATGGGCGCCGTAATCGGCCACGAAATGACGCACGGCTTCGACGATCAAGGCCGCCAGTACGACGCCCAGGGAAATCTGCGCGACTGGTGGACGCCTGAAGATCTAAAAAACTTTGAAGAGCGCGCCACCTGTGTCGAAAAACAATTTGACGCCTTCAAGGTCGGCGACGACCTCCACGAAAACGGCAAGCTCGTGCTCGGTGAAAGCATCGCCGATCTCGGCGGTCTAACCATCGCGCACATGGCTTTCGATCAGGCCCAGGCCGCCAAAAAAACATCCAAAGACAAGAACGGCGGCAAGATCGAGGGCTTCACCCCCGATCAACGCTTCTTCCTGGCCTTCGCCCGCATCTGGGCCACCACCGCTCGACCCGAGTACGAGCGCATGATGGTCACCGTGGATCCGCACCCGCTCCCGCGCTTCCGCGCCAACGCGCCGCTGCAAAACATGCCCGCTTTTGCCAGCGCCTTCGGCTGCCAAGCCGGCGACGCCATGGCCCGCAATTCCGCCACCCAATGCAAAATCTGGTGACCCGGTAGCGGTCCCGCGCGCGAAAAATGACCGGCGCGTGTGGCAGCCACCAAGAGTGGCGAAACAACGAGAAGGCGGCGAGAGGAAAACGACAAGAGGCGGCGACAATCTTATATCGCGGGATGGCGGCCAGAAACTTCTACCGCGAGCCCGCGAATAGGAGCGTCTTTGCGTCCGCGCCTATTGCCGCGCGTCGGAGGAGAGCGAGCGCGCAGCGCCGTGAGGTTTTTTGTGGCGCGCGGCATGGGCCACAGAGTGGAGAACTGACGAGAGTGGGGGAACGACGACAGGATCACGAGCTTTCTACCGCAAAAACGCTAGCTTACGTGCGCGCCTTGCGCGCGGGCTTGCTGCTGCGCTGTCGGGAGAGCGAGCACGCAGCGCCGCGCGCAGCGCCGGTGAGCTCTTGCGTCCCGCGCGGCAAGTGCCACAGAGAGGACGGGATGGCGGCGAGAGACTTCTACCGCGAGCGTGCAGGCTTGGGTGAGGTTTCGCGTGAGCGCCTACTGCCGCCCTTGCTGCAGCCCCGTTGTGGAGAACGAGCCCCCCAGCGCGGCGTGCCGCGCCGGTGAGCTCTTCCGTGCCGCGCGCGAATGCCC
>PLJR01000322.1 GCA_003140295.1 Acidobacteriota bacterium | reverse complement strand
CTCCTCAGGGCATTCCGGCGAGGCGTGACACGATCGAGGAACGCGAGTTTTCGGGAACCGCAAAAGTGGAGATGCACCAAATCGCGGTAGTAGGCGGCGGGCCATCCGGCGCCATGTGTGGCGAGCGGCTGGCGCGTGCCGGGCGAGAGGTCACGATCTACGACGAGCGCCTCGCCTGGGAAAAGCCTTGCGGCGGCGGATTAACGCACAAAGCCGTGTCTGCATACCCCTTCCTTCTGCATGGTCCCCACGCGAAAAAAATGATTCATACGGTCGAGCTTATCTCCAGCGGCGGCCATCGCGCACGCCTGGATCTCGATCATCCCATCGTCATCTACTCGCGCGCGGTGCTGAACGGCCTGCTGCTCGAACGCGCCGCCGCAGCCGGGTGCCGCGTCGTGGGAGCGCGCGTGACGCAAATGGATGCCTCAAGCAAGCGCGTTCGGCTAACCACCGGAGGCGCAGCCGTGGAGGCTGATTTCGCGGTAATCGCCACCGGCGCGCGAAACGCCTTGTTGCCTGGGACGCCGCCGCTCGAGCGTGGCGACCTCGAAATGACGCTGGGTTACTTCGTGCCCTGCCACGCGGAAACTATCCTGGTGAAGTTTTTGCCGCGCTTCGAGGGGTATATCTGGTCGTTTCCGCGCTCCGATCACCTTTCGGTGGGCATCTGCGGAAGCATGGCGCGGCACACGAGCCAGCAATTGCGCGTGGCGCTGGCACAATTCCTCGCGGACGAGCGCATCTCGACCGAGGGCGCGCGCTTCTATAGCCACGTGCTGCCCTCTCCACGGATGCAGACGTTGCGGGGCCGCAGGATCGCGAGCGACAACTGGGCGCTGGCCGGCGATGCCGCGGCACTGGTTGATCCAATCACCGGTGAAGGGCTTTACTACGCGCTGCGCTCGGGAGAATTACTGGCGGAAGCGCTGCTAGACCGCTCCGTCAGCGAATATCCGGCGCGGGTGCGCGCGGACTTTTCAGGTGACTTGGAATTCGCCACGCGGGTCGCGCGCCAGGTGTATCGCGGCCGCTTCCTGGGGCAGTCTGTGACCACGCGCATGATTCAGTTCATCGCACGCAGCGCCACATTTCGCACACTGATGGCCGACCTTTTCAGCGGCGCGCAGGATTACTCGAGCCTGAAGCAGCGCCTCTGGACGCAGTTTGGCATGACTCTGAGCGAGGTCGTGGCCAGCCTTCTGCGGCCCCGTACGTCCCTGGCGCGGCAGGCCAGCGGGGGCGGTTAGCACCGAATATGAGTGCTATTTCCGCCGGCGATCTGCTGAAGCCGGGACTTACAGGGCGCTACGAGGCAGATGTGCGGCCGGAATGGACCCGGGCACACTACGATAAGCATCTGCCCGCGGTGTTTTCGACTCCAGCAATGATCGGGATGATGGAGGGGGCCTGCGCCAATGCTATTGAAGCGGCGCTGCCTCCCGGGACTTTCAGCGTCGGTACGCGCATCGAGGTCGATCATTTGAAGGCGCTTCCGGTAGGAGCCCACGTCGTGGCCAGCGCGCGGCTCGCCGAGGTCAATGGCCAGTTTCTCGTTTTCGACGTGGAGGCGCACTCCGGCGCCGTGCTGATCGGGCGTGGACGAATTTTCCATGCCGTGGTGCTTCTAGCGCGATTCGAGAGCATTGCGGCCGGAGCTTGACGATTCGACACGCTCGACGCATCCGCAAATACGCACCGAAATAACACCTGCGCGGGATACTAGCGGCGAAGAACCGGGAACGTTCAACCGTGCCCCATTTCAGTGGAATGATTTGCCAGGTATTCCTGCCCGGCAGCTAAAATGCGCGGCGGGCGACGACCTTGCGTGGTGGCGGGGGGATGATACTGGCCATTTTACGGATCATGGCCAACACCAGACGCTTATCTCCATCGGAAAGACTGGTGCTGTAGCGCTTTATTTCGGAGAGGAAGCGGATTTCGTCTTCGGAGAGTTCACCGAGCATTTTCTGCGTGTCGCGGTCGCGAATGGTTTCCGTGCCCGGGAAAAAATCCGCCAAGCTGATTTCCATGGCCTCGGCAATCTTGGCGAGGGTCTCAAGCGACGGCACAGTGTGGCCGTTTTCGACGCGCGAGAGATAGCAGCGCAGCAAGCCGGTGCGCCGCTCGATGTCACCTTGTGAGAGTCCCCGCTGTCCGCGGTAACTCCGAATGACTTGGCCGATGTTGACCTTGGGTTTTTCTTTTGGCATCCAATGCGCCTCAGATGTTGCGTATCTTACGCACCGACTGCAAGAGGCGCAAGCGGATTCTCTCGAAATAGGAACGGGGCGTGCACAGTGGCACAACAGCTGCCAAAAGTGAAAACTGGAGGCGCGAAAACGAAAAGAAAACGAAAATAAACCTACGACAATGGCGGCAGACAATCTGCCCAACGCCAGGTCTGTCCTCTCGCGTCGCTGCGTCGAGCGCGGCCCTTACGGGCCGCGCTCGAACATGAAACAGCGACTACCTGAAGTTGCATTTTGCGGAGAATCAGGGAGCCAGTTCGAGAATTACAAACGATCCGTCGATCTGCTGTGGACGTGGGCGCGGATTATCGGGCGTGGGAGCCGCAGCAGCCTTGAAATCCGCGGTCTCGGTGAAAATGTGATGAGTCTTCGGGTCGAACGTCATGGTCCGGGCGCCGAACTGGGTCGTGACGTTTCCAACCGCGCTGTATTTATCGGGAGAATCCTGGTGAATGACGGACAGCAGCCCCTCACGGCAAACTGCAAAGAGAAGTCCAGTGGACGGATCGTAGCCGTTGCCATCCGGGTCGCCGCCGATCGGCGGGGAGGCCACAACCTTGCCGGTGTCCGCATTGATCACCACCATGACCTTGTCGCAAGCGGCGAAAAGACGGCGGTGCGCGGAATCGAATGCGAGGGCGGAGGGGCCTTCGCAAGGCGCGAGCGGCCAAGTGCCCTTCACAGCCAGGGATTTGGTGTCAAACTCGGTGATCGAGCTCTTGTCCTCGATGTTCACGAACATGTTGCCCTTGCCGTCGAGCGCGGGTTCTTCGGGCTTGCCGCCCAACGCGACCATCCCGACTACCTTTTCGGTGGTCGCATCAATCGCCGTAGCGTTCATGCTGCGGCCATTAAACGTGAAAACGCGCTTGGTTTGGGGATCGTAAATAATCGAATCGGGGTTATCGCCGACGCCCTTGATGACGCCCGTGGTCTTCATCGTTTTGAGGTCGAAAACGGTGACCGACATATCGCCGCCGTTGCTCGTGAACCCCTTATTCATATCGGTGGCCAGCGCCACCCCATGAATTCCCTTGGTGTCCGGAATGTCGCCGATTACTTTCCCGCTCACTTCATCGACGATCATCAGATGTGTTCCGCGTGCGACGTAAAGGCGATGCGCATCGGGATCGACTCGCATATAATCCCAGCCGCCGTCACCAGCCACGGGCATTCTGCGCACGATGTGATACGTCGTGCCGTCTGGTGCGGCCTGAGTAGCAATAGAAAGAAGAAGCAGGGACGAAGCCAGGACGCAGGCCCAGCAAAGCAATCCTAAAGACTTTCGCAACATAGAAAAGATCCTCCTCACTGACTTGTTTTTCCAATCGTGCCAACGAGTTCTCGTGCGTTTGCCTCTGTTTCCTGTGCCCGAACCTAAGAAGGCCCTCCCCACCGAACGCCGCAGGATTGCGAAGCCATTATTCGGCCTCCACAATCGGTCCGCGGTCTCGGGTGAGATAGAACTGCATGGCGGGGGTAATAATCAGCGACAGCACCATGGAGATCAAGATGCCCCCGATGACGGCAATCGCCAGCGGCTGCAACATTTGCGAGCCCGCGCCCCAGGCTAGAGACAGCGGGATCATTCCGGCTACCGCAGCCATCGCCGTCATAACGATGGGGCGCAGCCGGCGCCGGCCGGCCTGAACCAGTGCTTCTTCGGCGTCATATCCTACGCCGCGAAACTTCTGATTGGCGTCCAGCAACAGGATGCCGTTCTTGGCCACGATACCCACCACCATGATCAATCCCATGAACGAAGAGACGTTGAAGGTGGTCTGAGTAATCAAAAGGGCCAGGAACACGCCGGAAGTAGAGAGCACGGCCGAAGACAGGATCGCAACCGGCGCGGAAAACGTGCGAAATTCAAAGAGCAGAACCAGGAAGATCAGGACCAGAGCCAGGAGCAGCACGACGATCAGGTCGTGAAATGATTTCTGCTGCTCCTTGTACGTGCCACCGTATTCCACGCGGATGGCCGGCGGAATTTTCAGCTCGTTGATGGTCTTCTGTACGGCAGCGATTCCCGTACCCAGGTCCAATCCTTCGAGGCGTGCCGTGACCTCAACGTCCCGTTGCAGGTTTTCCCGCAGGATTTCAGTTTGACCCGGCAATTCCTGAATATTCGCAAGTGAGCCGAGGGTGGCAGTGCCACCAGTCGGATTAACGAGCATGGTGTTGGACATGCCCTCCAGCGACGAGCGGCTCGCTGTCGGAAATCGCACCCGCACGGTATAGGGATGATCGTTGATGATCACCGGCGTGGTGGCTGGTTCGCCATCCACCATAGCTGAGGCGGACAGAGTAAGTTGATCGGTAGTAAAACCGGCCCGGGCCGCGGCCTGGGGATTTACAGTGAACACCACAGCTGGTCCGCTCGTGGTGTTGTCGATGCCGTCTTCTATGTCCACCACAGGCTTCTTATTGTTGACGTAAACTCTGCCGAGCGCGTCCGCCACCCGGGGCGCCCACGTCGCCAGCAAATCGGCATCAGGAGAGAAAAGTTTCACCACCACGGGCTGCGGCGCACCGGTCAAATCTCCAATCATGTCCTGCAGCACCTGCGTGAAATCCACGTCCAGAGCCGGTTCCTGGGTCTTCACCTTGGCACGAATTTCGCTTATCACCTCATCAATGCCCCGGCTGCGCTTGTCCTTGAGCTTTACGGCGATGTCGCCGGTGTTAGCCTCGGTAACCGCCGCCAGCCCTAATTGCAACCCCGTCCGGCGCGAAGTGCTTTCCACTTCCGGGACAGCGCGAACGATGTTTTCGACGTGGGTAATCACCCGGTTGGTCTCCGTAAGCGAACTGCCGGGCGGCATCACATAATCCAGCACGAAACCGCCTTCGTCCATGGCCGGAAGAAGATCGCTACCCAAGGCGTTGAAACACACGTAAGAAGTGACGATGAGAATCGCACAAAATATTGCCAGCCAGGCGGGGTGTTCGAGCGCGCGCCGCAGCCAGCGCTCGTAGAACTTTACTATTTTTTCGAACCAGCCGCCCTTTAAGGAGGCCTCTTCGGCCGCCATCATGCGCTTCATCTGCTCCACTTTAGAAGGTTCGGCGGATTCGGACTCCATTACCGGCGGAGCATATTCATGGCCGTCATTACCCGCAGTGTGCGCCTCGTGACCGGACTTGTGGCGGCGAATCAAGAACGTCCCGAGATTCGTCGTCCAACCCAGAGCCAGGACCAGCGAGGTCAGCAAGGAAACACTCATGGCCATCGCCAGAGCCCGAAAGAAAGTTCCCGTGACGCCGGTGATCGAGATGAGCGGCAAAAATACTACGATGGGCGTTAACGTCGAACCGATCAACGGAATGGTGAGCTCTTTCAGCGCGCTGCTGGTAGCTTCCAGAGGCCCTTCCCCACCGTCGCGATGCAGCACGATGTTTTCAACCACCACGATGGCGTCGTCGATGACCAACCCACCGGCAGCCGCCAACCCGCCGAGCGTCATCATGTTGAAGCTCTGCCCCATCAATTTCATGGCCACGAACGTCACGCAGATGGTCACTGGGACAACGAGGCCGGTCATAAGGGCGGTTCCCAAATCCCGCAGGAATAAGTAAATAATGACGCCCGAGAGGAACAGACCGATGATGATGGCATCTCGGACGCTGGTGATCGAGGCCTTAACGATATTCGACTGGTCGTAAAAGACGCTGAGATCGACCCCTGCGGGCAGCCCGGAGCGCAAACTCTCAATTTCCTGGTGTACTTCGTCGGCGACCTGAACGGTATTGCTATCGGGCTGGCGATTGATGCTGACCAGTACGGCAGGCTTGCCATTCGCGGTTACCACCGTGTAGACAGGCTGCGCAGAAGGCCCCACGGTGCCAATGTCGCGTATCCGCACCGGCACGTCATTTACGCTTTTGATGACAATGTCACCAAGTTGCTCGGGAGTCTGTACCTGGGCGGTGATCAGCGCCAGGAAAAGCTGGTGGTTGCGGCTGAGCAAGCCGGGCGAATCGATGATATTCGTCTTGTTGACCGAATCTAAAATATCCTGCAGGCCCACCTTCGATCGCAACATTTTCGCGGGATCGGGCGTGACTTCGAATTCCGGCGTTTGCCCACCCTGTACCAGCACGGTGGCTACGCCGTTCAGGCGATTCAAAATCGGCTTGAGATTGTAGGTGGCGATTTCCCAGAGCTGCGATTGCGGAACTTTATCCGAGGTCAGGCTGTACCCCAAAATCGGGAAACTGGCAAAATCCAGCCGGTGAGTGTCGATCACGGCCGTCGGCGGGAGCGTCGACTGCATGCGCGCAACTGCGGAATTCACCAGCTGCAGCGTCTGAACCATGTCGACGCTCCAGTCAAAGAACAAATCCACTTCCGCCGATCCTCGGCTGGTGATCGAGCGCACGTCCTGCAAACCCGGAACGCTATTGACGGCCTCCTCGAGAGGGCGGGTGATCGTTACTTCCATTTGGTTGATCGGCATGACGCCGTTGTCCACGCCGATGATGATTCTCGGAAAACTGGTTTGCGGAAAGACCGCGATGGGGATCGACAGAGCTTCGTAAACTCCGACAATGCTCAATGCGATGATCAAAAAAATGATCGACTTCGAGTGGCGGGAAAACCAATAGTGTGATGGGCGTTCAGTAGATACGCTCTCAGTACCGCCGGGGGGCAGTGTTGAACTCGCGGTCCGGTTATGCATGAAAAGTCACCTGTCGCGGATGTGGCCGAAACGCTCTCGCCTGAAAAGCTGGCAACCCAGCCATCTTCGTGTTGATCGGGATAGGCATTAAATTATTGGTCCTCATCCTCATCGGCCTCAGGCATTTTGGGCGCCTGCACTTGCACTTTCGTTTTGGCGAGGATGGGATCGTCTTCGCTAGCCAATTCGAACGCTCCAATGGTGACCACGCGTTCGCCGCCTTTCAAGCCCTGCGTGATCTGCACGTCGTCACCGCTGCGAATGCCTACCTTCACTTTTTGCTTATGCGGTTTATTGTCGGTGTCCAGGACGATCATCGAAGTTACCCCGTCCGGGTCGGTGAGCAAGGCCGACGCGGGAGCCACGACCGCGTGGGCTATCGTCTGCGCCACAATGGTCACCCGCGCGGCCACGCCAGGCCTGAGCCGGTCGCCAGGATTGGGCCCCTGCACCCAAACTTCCACGGTTGTGCTATTCGGGTCCAGCGCCGGACTTACCAGCGTAACCTTACCTTTCACATCCGGCGACTGTCCTGGCACGGAAATCGTAGCGGGATCTCCTACCTTCATCAGCGCGGCGTCCTGCTGCGCCACGTGAGCTCGCGCCACCACTTGAGACAAATTCATCACCGTTATCATCGGACTACCCGCGGCCGCCGTCTCTCCTTGATAGATGGGACGATCGGTAACTACGCCGTCGATCGGGCTTTCGATCTTGGTATAACTGAGTTGCGCCGCGGCGCTGGCAGTCTTGCCTTTCGCAGCCGTAAAAGCCCCTTCCGCCAGCTTCAGGTCAAGCTGCTTCTGGGCCAAGTCGTAGGCATTCTGCGCCTGCAACAGGTTAACCTTCGCATCATCCACATCTTTTTGCGCCACAGCGCCCTGCTTGAAGAGGGCTAAGCGGCTGTCATAAAGCTTTTGCTGCTGGTCCAATTCCTGCTTCGCCAGCTCTTCGTCTCTCTTTACCTTTTGGCCCAGCGTGTCGTAGGTCGCTTGGGCCTGGTTTAATCCGCCTTCCTGCTCGGTGACGGCGCCCGCCAAGTCAGGGGCCTCGAGTTCGGCGAGCAACTGCCCGGCGTGCACTTTACTGCCCTTGTCCACGTAGAATTTTTTCACGGGCGCGGCGATTCTCGGCACGATGGCCGCCTGGTCCAGGGGGTAAAGGGTCGCATCGGCAATCACCTTGCGCTGGATAGCCTCATTCTCCGCTGCGCCGACCTGCACGGTGACCGTCGGCGAGACCTCCGCGTCAGGCTTGGCGGCGCATCCCGTCAGAAACACCCCTGCAGCGAGCGCGACCCCCAGCAGATTGCGATACGGCCGCGGGTGCGCCGCAATGCCCTTGGCTGAACGCCCGGTCGAGATGCCTAGAAACGATTCGGTTTTGGTCATGTTAGTGTGCACATCTCTTATCATAAATTCAGAAGGTTCCCGTGAGAGTCTGCAGCTGCGATAGAGCCACACGATAGCGGACTTGCGCGTCGTCGTACGCATTCCGCGCGGTGGTCAAGGTATTCTGGGCATCCACTACATCGAGCACGGTCGCCGCTCCTCCCTGATAGCGCAGGTTTACCAGCCGCAGGCTTTCGGTAGCAAGATCGGCGGTGCGGCGTAGCCTCTCGACTGCGGCCTGCGCGGTGATGGCCTCATTGTAAGCCGCGTAAAGATTGCTTACCAGGAGCCGCTGGGTTTGGCTCAACTCCACCCTGGACTGCTGCTGGCGGTACTCCGCTTGCCGCAATTTACTCCGCAGCGCACCCCAGTCCCATACGGGCATCGTTAGCGTAGCGGTAATGAAATAGCCCAGATTGTTTTGCGTGCCCCTGGCGGGATCGGCCGCTACTAAGCTGCGCAGCGCGAACTCATTTGCCTCGATACCGTAGACGGGATCCACACTCACCGTTGGAAGGAAGGCGCCCTTCGCCGCTCGAACATCCAGATTGGCCTCCGCCTGAGACTGCAGCGCCACGCGAAGATCCGGATTCTCGTGCTCGGCCATGGTCTTTATATCTTCGAACGGAGGCAGGGCGCGCGGGGAATCCAAATCGTCCACCGCTGTGTAGTTTTCGTTCAGCGTAGGAAACAGGATTACAGCCAGGCTTAAGCGCGCCTCCTCCATCGAAAGCTTGGCTTCTTCGAAGGCCTGGGTTTGCGTTTCAAATTGAATTTGGGCTTTGATCACATCACTGTGAGGCGCCTGCCCCGCGCGTTCCGTAGCGTTACTGATGTCCAGGAAGTTTTGCGCCTGCTGGAGAGAAGCTTGCGCGGTCGCGTACTTTCGTTGAGAAACCACCAGAGCGTAGTAGTTCTTGGTGACGGTCGCGGTCAGGCCTCGCTGCGCGATCTCCAGTTTGGCCTTGGCCAGCGCCTCCGCAACCCCCGAACGGCGGTAAGCCGTTCCCAGATAGGTAGTGGGGGACAAATCCTGATGAATGACGCCCCAAAAACGGTAAACGTGTACGCCGTCATTGGTTACGAATCTCCCGGTGGGAAGTATTGCGTCGCCTTCCGTACCGAGATATTCCAACCGGGTACTGAGCGATGGCAAAAGAGCAGCCTTGGCCTGTACCCGATCTTCATGGGCGTCCTTGGCATCCGTCGTCGCCGCCAGAAATTGGGCATCGTTTTTCTGCGCTCGCTCGATAGCGTCCTTCAGCGTGACTGTGACCGGAGCGCCAGACTGGTCGGGGCCGGGCGGATGCATCAGCTCGACGGTGGACTCCTGCGGCGTGGCCGGCGCGGGCTGCCCTTGAGCGCGGCCGACGATTGCCGCCATGCTGACCAGAAGCAACAGGCTCACAGCCCCCGAAGCGTGCCGACGAATTTTACGCGGACTCAACTTCAAACGGCCGCTAAGCCGAGACAAATACACCATTGAACCCCCTATTGTCCGCCGCTGCCCCGCTTCGGCTAAGCTTGACAACGGCTTCTGTGGCCCCATCGTGCATGCGCACCGGTGAATAGACGACTCGCGCACGATCTCCGTTTCACCAAAGACCCCCGTGCCCAGTGAGCGCACGAAATCGTAGACTCTATTGAAAAGCAGATTAAGAAATCCTTAAAGGAAACAGCAGAGGATTTACACTATTAGCGCATGCCGTGTCAAACGGCATCAAACGGGTTGCGGTGGGAACGAGACTCGAATTGCCGTACCGCGCTCGGGCCGGTTTACGGCCTCAATGCGGCCACCGTACGCTTCCACGAGCGCTTTACAAATGGCCAAGCCCAGGCCAAAGCCTCCCGTCGACCGCGCGCGCGATGGATCGCCGCGCCGGAACCGCTCGAATATGTAGGGCAACTCCTTCGGCTCAACGCCGGGACCGGAATCCTCCACCGAAACGCTGGTCCCGGCCGCACCATCACGCTGAATTCGCACCGCAACTTTTGAACCCACCGGACCATACTGCACCGCGTTTTCCAATAAATTGACCCAGATCAGCTCCAGATCCTTCGGATCGGCTCGCAGGCGCACCGCCAGGGGGTTGATTAACTCCAGGCCGATATTCCGGGCATCGGCCATGCGCTGCATCCGCAATATCGCCGCTTCGCAGGTGGAGGAGAGTTCAGCGGTGCCCACCTCTCGCGGCGTACCGTTCTCCGCCCACTGTTCAATGCGCGCCAGGCGCAGCATGCGGTCGAGAAGATCTTCCAGGCGCCCGCAATCCTCGAGCAGCGCCTCCAGGCCATCGCGATACTCCTGCTCGGCGCGCGGACGGTGCAGCAGCGATTGCAAAGTAGACTTCAAAATCGCCACCGATGTCTTGAGTTCGTGCGCGGCGTCACTGGTGAAATCGCGCTGCTGTCGAAACGAGTCTCTTAGCCTGTCGAGCACCGTACCGATCGCGCCCGCCAGCGGGGCCAGCTCACTGGCTATGGCCCCCGGCGGCGGCGGCCGAAAATCCCAATTGCGAACCGAGATGGCGCTAGCCTGAGCGGCCAGTTCGCGCAGGGGTTCCAGACCGCGGCGCACCCCCCAAACCGCCAGGCCGCTGGCGGCCAGTAACATCAGCAGACTCGTGCCGGCTACGTAGAGCGCCAAGCGGGTCAACTGGCGGCGCATCGCCACGCGCGAAGAGGCGTATACCACGGTCACGCGGGCGGGTACCTTCACGCTTTCTTCGTTATCGAGCACGGCCACATCGCGGAGCACCACGGCGCGATACGGCGTGCCGTCCACGGTCACATCCGCATAGGACACCGGTGCCTGTGCGGGACGCGTGGGGATGTTCGCCGGCTGCCCCGATCGGGCCACCACGT
>PLJR01000264.1 GCA_003140295.1 Acidobacteriota bacterium | reverse complement strand
TGTTGCAAAAGTAAAATGAAGACAACACAATCTCGCAACAAGACGGTTCATAGAAACGCCGGTTGTGAATAAAGAAAAATTCCGGCCTGAGATATAGGGGAGGACGGTTGCAATGCGAAATCTGATTCTGGGCATATTCGTTGCTCTGCTGGGGGGGATGGCTTTTCCGCCGGTGGTAAGGGGCCAAGCCGGTAGGGGCGAAGCCGGTAGTGTCCCAGCCGGCAGCGTGCAAGCCGGTGCAGATGCACTGAATAATACTTTGTATAATAAATTGGAAAAGGACCCTAGCACCGGGGGGCCTGCGCCCAAACGCGATCTTAATGGGGTCTGGGCAGGACCCTTGAACGCTGTAGCGTCAGAACAAATACCTCCCTTGACGGCGTTGGGGAAACAGCGGTTCAGCCTCAATAAGCCCGAGGCCACATTCGGTACCGCGGGCGGGAATGACCCGCTGAAGACGTGTGATCCGCTGGGGCTTCCACGCAACCTGGTTTTCGAAACACGAGGCATTGCATTCTCGACGATGCCCGACAAAGTGGTGGTGCTACATCAGTACCAGAGGATATGGCGCGATATCTGGACGGACGGGCGAGAGCTTCCCAAAAATGTGGACACCAAGGGCGGACCAGACGCAAGGTGGTACGGATACTCGGTTGGCCATTGGGATGGGGATTACACGTTCGTGATCGATTCGACCGGCAGCGATGACCGAAGCTGGCTCGATACCGCCGGACACCCGCATAGCGTCGATGCGCGCGTCCAGGAACGCTACACTCGTGTGGACCATAACCATTTGTCGGCGACCGTAACGGTTGACGATCCCAAGATGTATACCAAGCCTTTTACGCTGGCGGTGTTAAAATTCCGGTGGATTCCAAACCAGGAGACGGAAGAGCAACTCTGCGTGCCGTCGGAAGCTTTGGCGTACTCAGACATTATTGCCATTCCCGCCGGCCGGTGATGATCCGACGACCTAAGCAAGCGTAGTGATTCGAGAATAATCAACAGCTGAAGCGATAATCGCGCCGCCGCGAGGACTGGGTAAGAAGGCAAGATTTCAGGTGGGGGTCGCGCATGCACGGCTTGCAGAAGAGGAGATAAGGTCCCCGCAACTGGCTGGGTGCCCGAAATGTGCAAAAGTCTGAAGCGTGCAGCAAACCCGGAAGATTACTGAGCGGGGTTGTCCGCGCCGTACTTATCTCCCCCTAATTGACTGTCATGCAATTCCGTACCGTCGGCAAGCACGATCTTGTTAAGACGTCCTACATTCTTACCAGATCTGGCCGGGAACATGTAAACGGTGATTACGTCTCCAGGTTGCACTGAACCCTTTGACCAACCAATCAGGCCGAGAGCTGATGGACTGCCAGCTTCGCCGGCCCAATGAACGTCGTTGCCTTTGTCATCCTTCACATCGAACATAACAATGGAGTGCGGATTGGCCCACGCAAATTTCGTCACCGTCGCCTGTTTCAAAACAATCATCTTGTCCGCGTATGCCGCACTCCCGTGATGCGCAAACACGGGGCCGCAAACGGTTAGAAGGCCGACGACGAACGCAAAAGACAACAGCAACTTATTTTTCATTTCGGCGCCTCGTGAGCTGGAATTTGCGGATGCGAGGACTACGAATGGAAGATATGGCAGGCATCCGGACATGTCAATTGAATTTGACCAGCGAAATGGCCGGGAGATCTAGTCGGGGAACAAATTGCAATTGTGACGCGGCGGTAGCGTGCGTTGCCGGCTCATTTCTCATAGCGGATGATAAGTGCTGGAAAATAAGATAGAATTCTCACCTCATCAGGCCCTCACACACGAAGCCGCCACTTCCATTAGTTTAGTGTCGCTTTGGATGGGCTACTAGTTCTTGATGCTGCCGAAAATCAGCAATAGGCCGAACCTCTTCGATTGCACCCTCGTCCGGTGGACGGTTTATTTTTGTAAAACTTGCGTGGCGGCCCTCGCATGGTGACAGGCCTCAAACCAACCGGTCCAGGGCTGGTAAAGGACCAGTCTGGTTTTTCCGCTACTTCCTCGGCGGTGAATTCGGTTCTCCTGGCATTAATTATCGTTGCCGGGGCTATCTTCAGGTTTCACGCGCTGACAAAAAGGAACTTCTGGGATGACGAAGCCGCCAGCGTGATCTTTGCACAGTTGCCTTGGAGTAGCTTCTGGAGAACGATCGCGAATTACGAAGCGAATATGAGCTTGTACTATTTTCTGCTGCGTGGCTGGTTGCATTTTGGCGATAGCGAGGCGGTGATACGGGGCTTATCCCTGCTATTTGGCCTTGCGTCCATTTTCGCGACCTACCTGCTCGGCAGGCGGCTGTTTGGAACCAAGGCGGGACTCGTCAGCGCGGCGTTATCAGCGGTAAACATGTTTCAGATTCGATATTCGCAGGAGGCGCGAGGCTACAGCTTGTTGTTTTTGCTCTCTATCCTGTCAACTTACTTCCTGGTGCGCGCGATCGAGTCGCCCGGCCAAAAGCGATACTGGTTTGGGTACGTGGTCGTGAGTGCGCTCGGCGTTTACACGCACATTTTTTTCTATCTGGTTGTGGTGGCGCAGTGGTTGCCGATGGCGTTCATCCGCCCGGCAAGCCTTCGTTTCAGGACAATCGTTCAGACCGCGGCCGGTTTTATTCTGCTCACCGCTCCCATGACTCTGTTCATCCTCACTAAAGATAAGGCGCAGCTCAACTGGGTTCCCCGGCCAACGGTTTTCCTATTACTCGAGTTCGCAAAGTTGTTCACCGGCTACGGGGGCAGCGCTTTACTGACAGCCTATGGAGCGCTAGGTCTGATTGCGATATTCGCCGCCTATCGGAACACACAACGCACACCCGCAACGGTGGACGAGCGTTGGCGCACAAACTTGGTCGTATCGTGGCTGGCGTTCCCAATCGCATTCACCGTGCTGGTGTCATTTCACCGGCCTATTTTTTATGACCGCTTTATGGCTATTTCCGCTCCTGCCCTCGTGTTGCTGGTGGGAAAGGGCCTGGTCGATCTCGAGGTCGTTTTTCCACGCCTTCGCCTGCTTTTCGCCGCGTCGCTCGTCGTGGTCATTGGTTTGTCCCTGTGGGGTATCTATCGATATGACGCCGGCCGTATTTCGCAGGGGGACGACTGGCAACTCGCTACCCGGTACGTTCTGGCGCGCGAACAGGACGGCGATGCCGCTTTCTTCTACCGAGCGTCCGGCAGCCGACCGTTTACATATTATGCGCACCGCGAAATCGAAGGGCATGGCGCAACATCATCTCCTGCAATTATTTTCCCTCTGGACCTGAGCAATGCAGAGCTATTTAACGTTGAGCCGAACCAGGAGCAAGCCAGGGCTGTGCTGGGCGATCACCAGAGAATCTGGCTGATTTTGCAGCATTACGAAAACCTCAGCGAGAGGCAGGCGGCAAAGCGCGCAATTCAGGAAGCCCTGCAGGAAACTTATCGCATGTTTCAGGAACAGGTCTTTGCCGGCACATCCGGCCCGATCCATGTACTGCTCTACGCGCGCGATTCGGGCTCCGAATCCGTTCCCGCAGGAAAATAAAACGACGCGGAGCAGATCCGCAGACCGCCGGCGATAGATGGATGAACGGCGCCAACTCAAACCCCTATGCCGGCGTGCGTGCGGTTTAAGCCTCGCCTGTCCTGCAGCGGCGCGTCGCACATGGAATTTAGGAATCTACGCCTGTTCGCGCGATTGACCTCACTTTCTACAGACGAGATAATCACCGCCCAATGAAAACTCCGACCAACAGGACGCGTGTCCTGTGTCTTCTTCTACTGGCGGCACTTGCATTTGCGCTCGACACCGTAGTTGCCGCGTCAATGGCCAACACTGCTGATGAAGTGAACCATCTCGATTACGGCAAGCGAATTTTGCGCTTCCAACCAGACCGACCGAATTTCTGGGATAACAGCAAGATGCCCGTAAGCGCGCTGAATGCGCTGCCCAGCGCCGTAGCAAAAATCCTCGACGATCGCCATGTGGCGCCCAGCCTGGTGACGTGGCTCCGCACTCTTTTAGCCGCCCGCCTGCCGACGGTTCTGGCGACTCTGCTGCTTACTTTGTTCGTTTATCGGTGGGCGAGCGATCTTTACGGGCCCGGCCCCGCTCTGNNTATTTCGCCCTGGGAATTATTGTGTCGCTGTATTATTTTCGACGCTACCTGCTGCAGCCCACGTTGCGGAACGCTTGCCTCAGTGGATTTACGCTGGCCTTGGCGCAGCTAACCAAGCCTTTTTCGCTGCTCCTATATGGGTTAGTTTTCTGTTTCCTTGTTTTTTCGTTGTTTTTCGGCCGCCCTCAGCCAGACCGCTCCACTCGGGTGACGGGCAAAAACATCGTCAGCTATCTCGGTATCGCTCTCGTATTGTGCTTGATCGTGCTCAATGTTGGTTTCTGCTTTGATAGGCCCTTCACTGCGCTGGGCGCGTATCGCTTCGAGAGCTCCTCATTAGTGCACCTTCAGAGGCTGCCCATTTTACGTTCACTTCCGGTTCCGGTCCCCTACCCATTTCTTCAAGGCCTCGACATGATGAAGAACGACGAACAGGCAGGAATCACTCTCGGCCACATTTATCTGCTAGGTCAATTGCGCGCCGCCCGGGATCCTTCCGTTGGCGGTTTTAAGTCCTATTACGCGGTGGCTCTTTTCTTTAAGGAAGCCATCGCGCTCCAGATCTTATTGGTGCTCGGCCTGGTGTGGGCTGCGAAAAATCGCAGCCTTCATGATTTCGTCGTCAGGGAGGGTTTATTACTGGCGCCTGCGGCCGTACTATTTGTGTTTTTATCGTTTTTTAACAGGGAACAAATAGGCGTTCGTCACATACTGCCGTTTTTTGCAATTGACGTTATTGTGGCCGCCGCCGCGTTTGTGGGCTTCAGCGCGATGTCACGCGCGCGGAAAGCTTTTCTTTGCGTGCTCGTGTTGTGGCTGGGCGTTTCGGTGGCCAGTTATTATCCCCATATGATCCCCTACATGAATGAATGGGTTTTCGACCGGAAGCTGGCCTACAAAATTCTCGCGGACAGCAACCTCGATTGGGGACAGAACGCGCGGGTAGTTGCGGAATTCCTGAAGAATAACCCGGACGTCATATTGAACCCGACAGTCCCAGTCGCCGGTCGCATACTCGTGGGCGTCAATGTCCTGGTCGGCCTACCCCGGCAAGACCATATGCTCTGGCTCCGTTCTCACTACAAACCTGTAGCCCACGTAGCCTACGCCGATTTGTTGTTCGTTGTGCCGGCGAGTGATCTGCAAAGCGATTCTACTCACCCATAAGATTGTCCAGCAACTTTCGCGGAGAGCCTCACCAGAAATCGCGGCGGCGTATCCAGCCAGCCTTATTGCACATTCACAGGAGAGGCTTGACCTTCGCATCCTCAGTGGCCTGCGCCACGCTCTCCGGATTGCCAAGATCACGCCAGTAATATTCGTCGGCCCTGAAGGCGAGAATGCTTTCGTTTTGCGCAGCGAGACCGAGATAAGAAGTAATGATGGAGAAGGCGCTTGTTCCTGTCATCATCCCGAGAAATCGCGTAGAAATGACGTGGATACCGGAAAAAGCCAATGCCTGCACTTGTTGCGAACTTCTAACAACCTCCATTCTCCCAGCCGCTCCACATCGCCGGCCACAAAGCCGGTGCTGCTCATCAAACAGCAAGTATCGTGATGTCTCCCGGTCCTGCACAGCCAGCGTGGCGAGAGCTTTATGGTCCATATGAAATTGCGCCATACGCCGGAGATCGATCGCACTAAGGACATCGACGTTGTGCAAAATAAACGGCTTTTCATCATCCCCGTCCTCCGCCAGAAAATGCGCGGCTTTTTTTAGGCCGCCGCCGGTGTCGAGCAAAACGTCCTCGCGCGAAATTTCGATGTTCATGCCAAAGTTACCGTTCGTTTTCAAGTATTCGACAATCAGGTCGGCAAAGTGATGGACGTTGATAATCACGTCTCGAATCCCAAAGGCGCGCAGCCGGCACAGGGTGATTTCCAGGAGCGGATGGCCTGCGACTTCGACCAGGGCCTTGGGCCGATTATCAGTGAGCGGCCGCAGGCGCGTGCCGAGACCGGCGGCCAGGATCATCGCCTTCATTTACCCAGGTTCTCCAGCTCTAGATGCCGCACGATCACTTCGACGCCACTCTTGCGGCGGAAATATTTAGCCAATTGTTCCGCTAGATATACCGAGCGATGCTGCCCCCCGGTGCAACCAAAAGACACCATCAGGTTTTTGAAACCGCGGGATTGATAATTGCTAACGCTCGAGTCCACGAGCGACATGACGCCGGCCAGGAATTGGTGCACGGCTTCTTGCCCGTTAAGATAATCGACCACGGGTGCGTCTTTTCCCGTCAAGCTCTTGAAGCGTTCTTGGCGCCCTGGATTAGGGAGGCTGCGGCAGTCGAAAATGAATCCGCCGCCATGTCCTGTCTCGTCTTGCGGCAAGCCGCGATGAAATGAAAAACTGGCAATCCGCAGCGTAATGCTGTCCCCTTCGGA
>PLJR01000360.1 GCA_003140295.1 Acidobacteriota bacterium | reverse complement strand
AGCGTTCCCAGCCATCCCAGGTCACGTGAGGCCACCGTCGATAGCAGGTACAGCCCGATATTGGTTGGTGAGGTGCGATGGGCCAGGATCGGTTTGGGAGTTTCCTGAAAATTATCCGGAGGCAGCCAGTGATCTTCGGCGGTAACGAAATTCTCGAAAAACCGCCAGGTGCGCCGGGAAATCATGCGCAGCACTCTTACGTCGCTGTCCACGACCGGCTTGCGATCGGTAGGCGGCGGGATCTGGCTGATCCACCGCGCGGCTTCAGGCGCCGCGATCCACAAAATCACGAACAAGAGTGTCGCGTGCAGCGCCGCGGGCCGCACGTGATAGACGATAGCGAACGAACCCAACGCCAGCAGCGGGCTTGCGAGCATTCTCTTGAACATGCTGCGCACCTTCAAATCCACTGCGTACTTGGCCTGCGCGGCGGTCATCCACTCCAGCAGGTTTTTATGCGTAACGCACAACCGGGAAAGCGTGCGCACAATCGCGTCCGTCATCAGCCACGCCTGGTAGGCCAGGAAGGTGATGGAAAACGTAATCTGCAGTCCGCCCAGCGATAAGTCCGACAACACCGCGCGAAAATGGCTGCGCTTGGAGATGCCCCCCATGCGCGGGTTCAGCCCGGCCAGGAACGGGATCAGCGAGGGAATCGCGATCACCGTCAGAATGAATCTGGTCCACAGCCAGGGAGAAACTCCCGGTGTCAGCCACCCCGCCAGCAGGGTGAGAAACATGCACGGCGCCGACAGGGTGCGGCGCAGATTGTCGATCATCTTCCAGCGGCTGATCGCCGGAATGTGCACCTTCCGCTGTTTATCCGCGCCCCCTCCGCCCGACGTGCCGCCGGAGCCCCGGCCGAAGTTCCCGCCGAATCCCCGGCCGAACCCCAGCACCCACGGCAGCAGTTGCCAGTCCCCCCGCGCCCAGCGATGTTGCCGCGCCGCCGCCGTTTCGTAGTGCGACGGGAACTCGTCGAACAGTTCGATGTCGGTCGCCAGTGCCGCTCGCGCGAAGATGCCCTCGAACAGGTCGTGGCTGAGCAGCGCATTCTCCACCACCTTGCCTTGCAGCGCCTCCTCGAAAGCGTCAATGTCGTAAATGCCCTTGCCGGTATAGGAGCCCTCGCGAAATAAGTCCTGGTAAACATCGGAAACTGCCGAGGCGTACGGATCGATTCCGCTCGGTCCGGAAAATATTTTTTGGAAGCGTGACGCCTCCCGGTCAGTCGGCAGCGAAGGCGTAATGCGCGGCTGCACTAGGCCGTAGCCGTCCACCACCCGGCCTTCGCTCGCGTCATATTTCGGGCGGTTCAGCGCATGCGCCATCGTGCCCACCAGGCGCGCCGCCGCGCCCCGCGGCAGATGCGTGTCCGCGTCAAGCGTAATCACGTACCGCACGCCCATAACCGGTTCGGGCGGCGCTCCCGCCAGAGGCAGGAACGTCGTGTCGGTCGCCCCGCGCAGGAATTGGTTCAGCTCGTGCAGCTTTCCGCGCTTGCGCTCCCATCCCATCCATTTCTGCTGGCACTCGTTCCAGACACGCTTGCGGTGAAACAGAAAAAAACGGCTGCCTCCCCCCGGAGCCGCCACGTATTGCTGATTCAGGTGTTCGATGCCCGCCACCGCCGCCGCCAGTAGTTCGTCGTCGCCCGCCATGGTCTCGTTATCTGCGTCCATCCAATCCGAGAGCAGCGCGAAACGCAGATCGCCATCCGAATTCGCCAGGTAATGCACCTCCAGCCGCTCCACCTGTTCGCTTATCGTTTCCGGCGAAGTCAGCAGCGTCGGAACCACGATCATCGTCCGCAATTCCTCGGGGACCCCATCCTTCAATTCCAGGCGCGGCAGCGTGCGCGGGCCGAATAAATCGGTCACCGCGCGATTGATCAGCGTAATGGCCAGGTCCGACGCCGGCACCAACGCCACCAGGCCCAGCAGGAACAACAGCGGCGTGCTCACGCCCAATGCCTGCGAGCGCGCCAGCGGCAGCGCCAGGACGATCGCCGTCAGCACCGCAATCGTTCCCAGATAACCCGGCACCGCGGCGGCTACGTACATCCGCAGCAGCTTCCGTCTCCACGGAAGGCGAAATCCCAGCTCGCGCTCGAATGGCCGCCTGCCCGTCGCGATCAGGTAGTATCCCGGATCCGATTGCCGGTCTTCATGTGGATGCCCGTTGCTCTGGGTGTCCACGCGCGATCTTTTCGCCCGGTGTACCGCGCGCTCGGCCACCTCTATCTCCGTGTGGTCGGACCCCCGCGAAAGATCTTCGACGGCCCGCCGGTATTGATCGCGCGTCGCGAAATCCATCTCCCCGAAATTGCTGCCCTGGCGCAGCACCGCATCCACCATGCTGACGCCCTCGAAAAATGAGTGCCAGTCGTACGCCGAAGTCAGCCGCATGCTCGTGATGATGTTGCGCACCGTCACGCTCATCGCCGCTTGTTGCTGGTGTTCCTCGCGCACGATTTCGTCCGCCGTAGTTCCCTGCGCCGCCAGCCGTTCGTCAAGCCACAGCAATATGGGACCCACCTTGGGGTCCAGGTCGCGCAGCCGTTGCACTAACTGCACGGCAAATGCCCGCTCGAGCGGCTTGTTTTCAAACCGTCGCAGCACCTCCGCCGGAGCGACTGGCGACTGCCCCCCGGCGCCCAGCAGGCTGTCCGCCAGCACATCCGCGTCGGCGCGAGCCTTGCGCCCGTTCACGATGCGTTCCGCAATGCGGCGCAGGTTTTCGACCAGCACCACGCGTAGCGTAATGGCCACGGCCCATAATTCACCAATGGTCAGTGGCTGCACGCGCTGGTAGGCCGCCACAAATCGCCGCAAAACATCCGGATCAAATCGGCTGTCGGTGTGCGCCACATAGGCCCAGGCCAACCCATACACCCGGGGATAGCCTTCCAACGGGCCTTCGGCCAGCTTGGGCAATTTCCGGTAATAGCCGGGCGGCAAGTCGTCGCGGATTTCGCGGAGTTGTTCCTCGACGATGTAGAAGTTGTCGACCAGCCATTCCGCGGCGGGGGTAATAGCGTGTTCGCTCTTGATCGCGCGCGCCACCGCACGGTAGCTTTCCAAAAGCGAGCGGCCATTGTCAGCCACCCGCGGAATCAGCGGGCGTCCAGCGGCCTGGTCGGTCACCGTTTGTGCCGCTGCCAGGCTCTCGGCGTGCTGCTCCAAGCGCTCGACGCTGAATAACTCCGCGCGAATCGGCTCTTCGATCGCTGGGAAATCGCTTACTGCGACCTGCGTAGTTGTCATGGACTGGTTCAAGCTGGCTGCCTTAAAACGCCCCCAAGTGAACGTGTGCGGGCTCTACCGGGTACGGGCTCTACTTGGAGCCCGTGCAATAAACGGAGCCCGCTCAATAACGAGTACGGGCTCTACATGGAGCCAGTCCGATAAAACCCTGGCGCCCGCATGGGGCGCAATCACTTGAGGTGCTCCTTTAGTTTACAAGACCACACGCCATTTTGCCGTATCTCGTGGACATAATAATCAGAAGAATCGGATAGCGTCGCGTGGCCGCCAAGTCTCCACACTCTCGTACTGAATTGTTGTCGGTAAGGAATTTTCCTGATTGACGGCTGGCGCATAAACAGTTTTATAATTGAGATATCGAGGATGCTCTCGAGAAGGAGGTGATCCCTGAGGTACACGAAATCTTGATCTATCAGTAGGAGAGGCGCTTGGATTTGCTCCCAGGCGCCTCTTCTTTTTTCCCGCCTGCCCTCCAAATTGACGAACTTGTCGCAAAGCGTCACCCGCGCTGCTAAGGAAAATCGACCTTTGGACTTGAAAACGAGGCTCCCAATCCCCGTAAGGAGCACTCGCGGCTCAAATAAGTTACTCCTACGAACAGCCTCCCGCATATTTTGTTGCCCTGCTTTGTAGCGCCGGAATAAAGTGCTGGCACGCGTCTCGGAAGCCCGTAACAATTGAATTTGAAGATCCCCGTGAGGGCAGCCTGGGGATCAACCAGCGTGGAGGCCCAATGTGGGGCAACAAGAAACCCGACTCTGAAGTTCCGCAAGCTGCTATGCCGCCAGCCCCCCGGGCTGCGGAGCCAAGTCCCATCAATCCTGTTACCAAACCCGTGGAGGGTATTTCTATGAGCACTGATTCCATTCGTCCGCTGGCCTCATCGCCGGTTGGCTCGACCGCTCGCCTGGGCGCCAGCCTGCACGTCAAGGGTGAGATTACTGGGAATGAAGATCTGCACATTGACGGCAG
>PLJR01000176.1 GCA_003140295.1 Acidobacteriota bacterium | reverse complement strand
ATTCGAATACAGTAAATAGCCATTGATTTTGATTTACTATTCTGATACCATATTACATGCTGACGTTGAAGCTCGCCGATTTCCCCTCTTTTGCACCAAGTATTGCGCCCGAGAAGTCGTCCGCGATCGCAACCCTGATCGCGCAGTACTCAGATCGGGTCTTGCCGCCCATCAAAATTCATTTCCCCTCGTCCGCACGAGCGCACAAATCACAGATTCTAAGACCGTTATCCCTCGCCGCAGCCCCGCCGCGCCGTAACTACCATGGAATCACATCCTTGTGCGTGGAGCACGGCGTAACCTCAATCGATTCACATCCTTGCAAAATTCCAGGGGGGTGGGGGTCTTCTTTTTTCCACTGTCGAAAATGCTACCGGCCACATATCGAAATCGGAAACTTGTCGACGAATTGTCCCAGGCCACCCCAGAAACATGGGGACAGGGTGTGTGCTTGAACGAATGGGCGCAGGCGTGTTTCAATCAGCGCCAGCAATGAAGGCGCTTTACTGGCGCAACGTAACGGACGTGTCGTAGGAGGCCCTAATGAAGTCGACGAAGTCGATGAACTCGATGAAAAATTGGGCTCGAGTTGTTCTGATNNCCGCAACAAGCTGGAACCGAGCCGCCTCCACCATGGGCTTACGGGTTCACCACGGTTGCGGGACCCACTCCGCAAGGGCCGGGCGCTGCCGCTGCTCCGGCGGCTGGGGCGCCTGCTGCAGAGGACACGTCACTGAAACATCTCCCGGGCAGCACGCTGGCCTTTACACTGGCGCAGATTCGAGACGGCTTTGGGCCGGCGGACTGGTATCCGGAAGATCATCCGCAGATGCCGGAAATTGTGGCGCATGGCCGCAAGCCCGACGTGCGCGCGTGCTCGCTATGCCACTATCCCAATGGCAAGGGCCGGCCGGAAAATGCGCCCGTCGCGGGCCTTCCCTACACGTATTTCGTGCAAACCATGGCCAACTTCAAGAATGGAGCGAGAAAGAGTGCGGACGGGCGCAAAGCGAATACCAACGCGATGGCCGGCTTCGCGAAGGCCATGACCGATGAGGAGATCAAAGCGGCCGCGCAATATTTCAGCACCATGAAGTGGACTTCCTGGATCAAGGTGGTGGAAACCGATACGGTTCCTAAAACGCGCATCGCGGGCGGCATGTTTCTCGCACTCGATGGAGCGGAACGCGAGCCTCTGGGCGATCGGATCATCGAAGTGCCTGTTAATACCGAAGGCACGGAGATGCTGCGCGACGCGCGATCGGGATTCATCGCCTACGCCCCGGTGGGCAGCATCAAGAAAGGCGAGGCGCTGGTCACCAATGGCGCGGGTAAAACAACCGCCTGCGCAATCTGCCATGGGCCCGATCTTCAAGGCCTGGGCTTGGTGCCGGGGATCGCGGGACGCTCGCCAAGCTATCTGGGGCGGCAGCTTTACGACATGCAGCACGGCTCGCGCACCGGCGACTGGGTGATGCTGATGAAACCGGTGGTAGCCAACCTCAGCAATCAAGATATTGTGGCGATCGTGGCCTACCTCGCGTCGCGCGAGGTGGCTCCCGCGTCAAGCAGCTCCTCGACCGCGGCTGATCCTTTGGTGGCCACGGGCAAAGCGCGTTTCAACGCCTACAAATGCTACGACTGCCATGGCGCGAATGGCGAAGGAACCGACGATGCTCCCAACCTGACCGGGACGCACCTCGACGCTGCCGGAATCGCGAAGTTTCTCCAAAAGCCCAGCGCCGACGCGCAGGCCAAGGGAATGCCCGACGTGCCCGCGTCCAGTCCGGATCTGCAGCCGCTGGTCGCTTATGTATTGAGTCTTAAGACTGCCGCCAAGTAGGCGCAGCCTCTTACGCGTGGTTACCGTCTGGCGGCTGCTCCGGCCATGCGCTCCTGCATCTGGCGCGTCAAATGCGGCACAATGCCGTTAATTCGTTGCAAAACCATCAGTTGGCCGCGGTGGTGCATTTCGTGCTCTTTCACGGAAAGAATCATATCGAAGCGNNTTCACGGACAGAAGCATATCGAAACGCGTGCGTGACGACGGCGTGGCGCCAGGCGGCATGGCAACTCTCTCTTCCAAAAAGTTCTCGGGAAGCGTCTCGAGCCATCCCGCCCATTTCTCGCCCGAGGTGCGCAGCATCTCAATCGTTTCTTCCTTGCTTCGCGGCTTTTTTTCTTCCGCTACCATACGTTGCATCAGCGTCGGGAAATCGAAGCCCTCGAGAGTCGTGCGGCGCTCCAGAGCGTGGACCTGGTGCTGAAAACTATGGGCTATGGCAATATGCGCAAGCAATTCGCCTATGCTGCGCATGTCCGGAGACGCGCGGAAACTATATTTTTCCCCGGGAATGTCCTCGGCGATGGTGATGGTGTTCTTGCGGACGGTGCGAAAGCTTTCGGCCAGCTCTTTGCCTCCGTAATAAGTCAAATCGTGTTCTCCTTTTGTTTAAATCGCCGGCTGGATTCGAAAACGCAGCGGCAGAACCTGTGGAGTTTAACACGCCAGCGGCAGAACCGCGTCGCGCCTTGTTAACCCTTAAAGACGCTCGAGATTGGCTAACGGCGGCCGAAATAGCCGGCCAAGATAGCTGGCTTCGTGTATATGCTGGAACGGCCCCCAGTTTTATAGCGGCGGGCGAGAGTATTGTGGAACCTGCGAAGCGCCGCACTGAAATTGCGGCGACAATATATTGGTCACTTGCAAAATTTCCGCGCGGATGGGAGCTGCCTTGAGGATCGATGTACACGCGCATTATTTCCCGGAGAAGTATCTCGATCGGCTGGATCGCTACGGCAGTACTCAGTCCACGTTGCATATTCGCAAAAACAAACTTGTGGCCGAAGGTCCGCTCGACGTCGCCGATCTGCTTCGCAACATGGACATGGGCTGCGTGGACGTGCAGATCCTTTCGGTTTCGAACCAACTGCCGTATTTCGATGGCGAAAGCGATGCGGTGGACGCAGCCAAGCTCGGCAATGATATTTACGCCGAGGTCGTGAAAAAATATCCGCGGCGATTCGCAGCCTTCGCCTGCACGCCTCTCCCACATATTACCGCGTCAATCGAGGAAATTGGCCGTGCGCTCGACGATCTGGGAATGGTGGGCATCACCGCGGGCACTACCGTTTGCGGAACGAGCATCGCCGATCCCGCCTTCCACGAATTTTTCGCCGAGTTGAATCGCCGCAAGGCGGTGCTGTTCCTCCACCCCATGGGCGGCAATGCGGGGTCGCCCTTGATCGAATCGGCCAAACTGACCTGGCCGATCGGGGCGCCGCTCGAAGATACGATCTGCATGTTGCAACTCATGCAGGCGGAAATGCCCGCGCACTTTCCCGACGTCAAGATTATCCTGCCGCACCTGGGCGGGTTTGCTCCCTTCCTCGCGGTTCGCCTGGACCGGCTAAGGGCGCGATTTTTGCCTGACTCCGCGGTGCTGCCGAGCGTACAGGCAAAAAGCTTTTGGTATGACTCGGTGAACTCCAATCCCTGGGCCTTGCGCTGTGCCTGGGAGGCCGTCGGCGCCGAGCGCATTCTATTCGGATCGGATTATCCCTTCTGGCACGACGATGCCTACGTGTGCAGCGTCGAGTACGTGCGGGAAGCCGGTCTGACGGCGAAGGAAGTGGAGGGCGTCCTGGGCGGAAACGCGGAAAGCTTGCTCGGCATTTAGAATCACAGGCCGATCGACGTCAAAACCGGACCGGCGCCGCGCACCCGCGTGAACCGACGGCGCGGGTTTTGCGGCGCGCGAAGCCGATAAGCGAAGTGGTTAAAAAAAAGAAGCCTCGCACCAAGCCAAATGAACTCCGCGCCTCCAAGGTCTTAATCTCCCGCTGATGCGGACATCTGCCGCGAGAGTTTACCGAGCAGCCACGCAATCTCTTTGGGATATTCGACTGGTGTTAAGTGGCGGCCGCCGGGAATCACGGTTAGAGTCGATCCGGGTATTCCGGCATGCAAGGCTTGGGACATGGCCAGCGGCGTAGCGAAATCTTCTTCCCCCACAATTACGGATACGGGCACGCGAATGGCCTGCAGGCTGGTTCTAAGATCTTCGCTTCCCAGCAGCGCGCAGGAGGCTTGGTAGCAAGCCATGTCGTTGGCCATAAATACGCCCGATATGGTCTTCACCAGGTCTGGGCGCGCCTCGCGAAAGCCGTCGCTGAACCACCGGCCCAGTTGAAAGGGCAGCATCGCCGCAAATCCAATCTCAGTCGCTCGCTGGGCGCGCCGCCGCCAATCATCCACCGCATCGGGCCCATACCATGCGGTTGTATCAATCAGGCCCAGCGCCAGCGTGCGCGCAGTATAGGCCGCGGCAAAAGCTTGGGCCACGATGCCTCCCAGCGAGCATCCCGCCACTATGGTCCCAGCCCACCCGCAATCGTCGAGCACGGTGGCCAGATCGCTTGCCAACAATCGCGCACTATAAGGCCCGGGCCTGCGCTCCGATTGTCCATGCCCGCGTAAGTCGTAGGTAAGAATTTCAAAATCGGCCTGTAGTTCGGCGGCCACCTGTTCCCAAATCGTGGCATCGAGCGCGAGCGAGTGGATAAGAGCGAGCCGCGGTTTTCCTTTCCGCGGCTGCACGCGATAGGAAAGAACGCACCCATCTTCGGTACGTGCATTACCATTTAGTAATCGAACCACTGAGCGCTCCTCTTATCCTTGCGGGCGCCACGTTCAAGTGTTTCTTCGCGGCGCTTTACGTTTGGCTGGATGCAACCCTAGCTGATTGTATTTGAACTTGACTTATTCGGTTGGTCAGTGTAACTCCCCTTCTACAGTAGGGGGCCAATTATAAGGTTGTCGTTGTTCCGGGCCACCATGGAACGGAGCTCTGCGGCGGCGCGAGCGCTGCGGGGGGGGGCAAGATTGCGCATGTCCCAAAGCCCATGACCTGGCCGATAGGCTTCGACGGGCGACGATATTTGTGATTAGCCCTTAGCGACGGGGGAGGGAAGACTAATGACGGACACGATGGGGATAAAATCCAGCGCTGCGAGCAAAAAAATTATTCCGGTGTTGGGCGTGGGCCTGGCCATGCTTGTGATTTGCCTGCAGGCCTACTCGCAGGGCAGCAGCGGCCGCATTTTGGGGACGGTCACCGACCAATCCGGCGGCGTCATTGCCGGAGCCACGGTCACCGTCACGGACATTCAAAGAGGTGTCTCGCGGGCCTTGACCACCGACGACGCCGGCGAGTATTCGGCGCCGCAGCTTCTGCCCGGAACTTACAAAGTTCGCGCCGAGTCCAAAGGCTTCAGCGCCACTGAACGCACTGACCTGCTTCTTGAAACGGGCAAAGAGATGCGCGTCGATTTTTCGCTGTCGCCGGGCCAGCAAACCCAAACCATCACCGTGACCGAGCAGCTCCCCGTCGTCGAGACCACCAACGCGACGCTCGGCGGCACGCTTAGCAACCAAACCATTAATGACCTGCCGTTGAATGGCCGAAATTATCAGAACCTGCTGTCGTTGCGTCCCGGCGTGTTGGCGGAGCCTGGCGGCGGGTCCTGGACGCAAAGCACCAACGGGGTGCGTCCGGAGGACAACGTGTTCCTCGTGAACGGCATGCTCAACGTCGGCGCGTTCTCCGCTCTGAGCATCATGAACGCACCGGCGCTAGCAGGGGACGCGGCGTCGATTCTGCCGATTGACGCCATCCAGGAGTTCAATATTGAGGAAAACCCGCGGGCGGAATATGGCTGGAAGCCCGGGGCGGTCGTCAACGTGGGAATCAAGTCGGGCACGAATTCGCTGCACGGCACCGGGTACGCTTTCGGCCGCGAAACATCCTTTGATGCGCGCAATTTCTTCAATAGTACTACCGAAGGTTGCACGGCTCCTTGCCCTAAAACCGAGGTGGCCCTCGAGCAGTACGGCGGCACAGTTGGCGGACCCATCAAGAAGGACAAGATCTTCTTCTTCGCCGGCTATGAAGGCCAGCGCTACACCGTAGGCAGTCCTTTCCTGGCGACAACGCCAGTGACTAGCACTTTGGGTGGAAACGCGGCGCTTAGCGTACCCGATGCTGAGACTGCATTGAATGCCAAATGCGCGGCGGCAGCAACCCCGAAGCCGACCTATTGCAACGGGAGCATCGCTAATCTGAGCCCGCTTAGCCTGCACCTGTTACAAAACTATTTTCCGGTGAACAATACCTCCAGCGCAATTATTTCCGCAAATTTCCCAAGCACCTTTGCGTCGGATAACTGGGTAGCGAAATTCGATATGCACCTCAATGAAAAGAACAATATCAGCGCGATGTACTTCATCGCGAACAGCATCGTAAATGATGAAGATTCCGCTTACCTCCAGCCTATCTTCCTAACGGTTCAAACGCAGAGACCCCAGGTAGGCAATGTCGATTGGACATTCACGCCGAATTCCCGGGTGGTGAATGAAGCTGAGTTCGGTGTGCAGTACCTGTTCAAGCCTTCCTTCGTCGGCGATCACACCGTTAATCCGACCACTTATGGCCTGAACACCGGAGTCACCAATCCGCTCTTCTTCGGAATGCCCCAGATTTCGATTACCGGCGGTGGCACGAGTTTCACCACCCTTGGAGGTGCCACTTGGCCCAAGATTCAGGGGCCAGAGACGGACTTTGTGGCGCAAGACCACGTCTCTTACTTGACGGGTAAGCACTCCTTTAAGTTCGGCGGCGAAATCATCGACGACAACTTCACCGGTGGCGCGCTGAATGGCGTTCGGGGATCCATAAGATTCGGCAACAATACGGCCTTCAGCGGCGCCACTTCCCTCGAGGATTACCTGCTTGGGCTTCCAAACCAGGGAAAGCAACTCGTCGGCAATGCGGAACGGCGTGCCTACAGCGCCGACTATGCGGCATTTCTTCAAGACGATTGGCGGATAAGGCCGCGGGTGATCCTAAACCTGGGCGTTCGGTATGAAGTGGATGGCGTGATCAAGGAAGTGAACGATCAGTTTGGAAACTTCCTTCCATCAGAAGGACTAGTGCAAGTCGGCCACGGGATTACTACTCCCTATAACGGCGACCATAACAACTTCGCGCCTCGCATAGGTCTGGCATGGGATATGTTTGGCAACGGCAAGACTGTGCTCCGTGCCGGCGGCAGTATCATTTACGAGCAGTTGTCCTACAACGTTTTCCTGGCCTATAGCAATACGCTCGGGCTCGGTACCGTCCCCACGGGAGCGGTCATCAACAACATCACTGGCCAGACGGCTGGAGGGAACATCCAGGTAGCTTCGTTCACTTTCCCTGCCTCCGCCGTCAATTGGAATGGATCCTCAGTGGGTGGCGCTACTATCTTTCCCACCGGAGTAGTAAACTGCAGTCCTCTCGTTAATCCGGTCACCCACACCGCGGGCAGCCCGTGCCAAACTGTGGCCGTGGACCCCAATCTGCGCACTCCATACGTCAGCACCTGGACAATGGAAATTCAGCATGCTTTTACGAACAACCTGTCCCTTGAGGTCGGCTATGTCGGCGATCACGGCACAAAGTTGATTGGGTTTAGCGACATCAATCAGCCGGTCCCGTCCTTGGTTTCGCCACCGACCGGCATGAACATCACCGCAGCGCCCAATTGCACTACCTGCGAGCAGAACGCGCGACCGTACAATACTGCCTTCCCATATCTGTCGTCTATTTTCCAACTCTCGAACCAAGACCTATCCAACTACAACAGCCTGCAGGCGACGCTCACCCAGCGCACGTCCCACGGCCTTTCCTTTACCGCCGGCTACACCTATTCACATGCCCTCGACGACGCTTCCGGTAATTTTGGAGGCGGCTTGCCGCAAGACAGCACCCGTCCTGGGCTCGATTATGGCGCCAGCAACTTTGACATCCGGCATCGATTTACGTTCTCTACCACCTACGCGCTCCCCGGCCGAAAGGGCTTCGGCGAGATGCTGGAGGGCTGGAAAGTCAATTCGATCGTGACCGTGCAGACTCCACAGCCCTGGAACGGCTCGGATAGCGGCGATTTCAGCCTGACGGGTAATGGCGCCCGCTGGGATTTCTTTGGAAACCCGGCGGACTTCAGGTCTGGACCCGATCTTACTCAAATTCCGCAATTAATCGGCGCTGCAGCCGTAGCCGATCCAACGTGTTCCGCCGACGCCGCAATTGTGGGACTCCCTGCCGCACAGTTGGCAGCCTCCGGCTGCTACAAAAAGAACGGTTCTGTCCTCATTGAGCCTCCCATCGGGCAATTCGGCACCGCCGGCCGTAACATTTTCCGTGGCTCGGGATTCAAAAACTGGGACGTTTCCGTGACGAAGGAATTTTCCTTCCGGGAAACTCTCAAGGCCCAGTTCCGCGCCGAGATTTTCAANNAACGTTCTCAACCATCCCAACTTCGCCACTCCAGGAGTAAACGGGGCAGGCAGCAACAACCCGTCGGGCAGCAATTTTGGTGCTGCATTGGCAACGCCAGATACCGCGGCGAGCAATCCCGTGCTCGGGTCAGGCGGCAGCCGCGCCATGCAACTTGGTCTGAAACTTATTTTCTAGGTTCAACCCGCGAGTTTTTTAGGGCAA
>PLJR01000274.1 GCA_003140295.1 Acidobacteriota bacterium | reverse complement strand
ATCGGGGCCGGTGCGAATCGGTACGAAAACGTGCAGGCCGCGGCTCCCGGAAGTTTTGGCGAAAGGGGCCAAATTGAGGGCTTCGAGCGCCTCTTTGACGTATTGCGCAGCCTTCGCCGCATCCGCGAATTTTCCAGATTGGGGATCAAGGTCGAGGCAGATCCAATCGGGCTTGCGCGGAGATGCCGCGCGGCTGCCGGTCACGTGCACGGCGATACAACCGAGATTGGCCAGCGCCAACTGGGTGACGAGCGAACCTCCGACGACGTAATTCGTATATTCGGAGGACCGGCCGACATGGCGAATGCGTTTTGTGGGAGTGCCGGGGGGCATGCCCTTGGGCTTTTCCTTTTGAAAGAAACACTGGCCTTCCATACCGTCCGGGCAGCGCTCGAGAGACAAGATGCGATCGTCCACCCAGGGCTGGAGCCGAGGAAAAACCGCCTGGTAGAACTCGATGAGGTTGAGCTTGGTGTAGCCTTCCTCGGGCCAGTAAACTTTGTCGGGATGGCGTACCTTGATGGGAAGAGGACTGATGGGAAGCGATGCGCCGGAAAGCGAGCCGCCGGCGGCCGCGGCCTTGGCACGAAGCGTGACCTTGGCCTTCGTCATGCCGTCACCTTCGGCAGCTCCACTTCGGCCGGAGCTTTGTCATCGCGCAAGCCCAGAAACACGGGCTGGCGCAGCAGGCCGTCGGCAGTCCACTCCTGATAGGAGACCTGCGCGACCAGGCGCGGCGCCAGAAAGGTCACGTCCTTTTCGCGTATCGGTTGCGCGAAAGGAGAACGCGAGCGGATCAACGGAACGAACTTTTTGTGCAGCGCCGCAAGCGTTTCGGTGTTGAAGCCCGTCCCCACCTTGCCGGCATACTGCAATTTCTTCCCTTCGTGGGCTCCCAGCAAAAGCGCTCCAAAATATTTTCGCGAGCCGGAAGGCTGAGTGAAGCCGCCAATCACGAATTCGTCTTCCTGGTGGACTTTGACCTTGAGCCAGAATTTCGAGCGGCCTTCCACGTATGGCGATGACAGGTCCTTGGCCACCAGCCCCTCGAATCCTTTTCGCCGCGCCAACCGATACGCTGCCAGTCCGTCAGCGTCAAGGCGGCTCGAGAGCATCAGGAATTTGCCGGGGGCGACGCTTTTTTCAAGCGTGGCACGGCGAGCAGCGAGCGGTTCGCGACGCAAGTCTTTTCCCTGCCGGTAAAGGCAATCGAACACCGCGTACATGGCTTCCGCGCCTCCGCGTTGCAGAAGTTGAAAACGCGAAACGCGTCTCTTGTCGAAAAGAACTACTTCACCATCGAGCAGCAGCGTCGAGCACTCGAGCGCCGCAATAGCCGCGGCAATCCCTGAAAAGCTGCTACTGCGGTCGATGGCATTGCGCGAGAGAAGCTGCACGTGGCGGCCTTCCTTATAGGCCAGAATGCGGATGCCATCGTATTTTTCCTCGTAAGTCCATCCCGAACGGTCAAAAGGCTCGCTCACGAGCGTAGCCAGCATGGGCTGAACGCGGAATGGAATGGCGTTGGTCACGATGTCAGGCCGGCAGCGGGCGGCGGCCATCGCGCGGCAGGCGTCATCGCACAATCTGTAATCGCATAATCTAACGACGGCGCTGGGCGGCCTTGCGCGTTGCAGCGGCAGCCCTCTTGGTGCGTGGCGCGCCCAGCCCTTTGGCTGTAGCAGGCGCTTTGGCTACAGGAGGATCTCCGGTGGCCGCTTTTTCAGCGTCACCGCCGCCGGCCCGAGCGATTTCCGCGAGCAAGCGTTTGCTCGTAGCCGATCGTGGCTGGGTGGTAGCGATGTCTTCGGTCCCGGCATAGCGATCGCGATGCTTGATGAGCAGCCATGACCTATCGGCTCGCTGGCCATAGCCGTGCGTGCGCACCAGAACCCACGAGCCCTTTAGCTTCGCGCCCTGCAGCGTGAATTTGAGTTCTCCCTTGCGCAAAGACGAGTCCACGTCGGGATCGTCGGGTATCCAGGTTCCCTTGTCCCAGACCATCACCGTGCCGCCGCCATATTCGCCTTCAGGAATCACGCCCTCGAAATCGGCGTAATCGATGGGGTGATCTTCCACCTGCATGGCCAAGCGCTTCACCGCAGGATCGAGTGACGGCCCCTTGGGCACCGCCCAGGACAGGAGCACACCATTCCATTCCAGGCGGAAATCGTAGTGTAGATGCGATGCGCGATGCTTCTGAATAACGTATTTGAGCGCGGGCTGTTTCTTTGTGACGGGAGTCGATTTAGAGAGCCGCGTTGAGGCGGGATCGGGACCAGAAGGCTCCGGAGTTACCTCAAAATGCCGCTTCTCGCGATATCGCTTCAGGGTCATCGATCAGGTCCCTGAAGTCTGATGCCTCGACCGACGGCGGAGTGACAGTATGCTTCAATAGCCGCAACACGAACGGCGATGCGCGGTGGTTCCGAATAGCGCGCGAAGCGCTGGGAGAAAACCGCTAGCCGACCTTCCTCCCTGGCTTCTTGGCGGGCTTTTCGGTGCGGAAGGGCCCGCGCACCAAGGAGGGTTTCTTCTCGGCGGCGGCCGCAGCCGGCGCAGCAGACTTGCTGGCGAGGCTCTTCTTGAGGGCATCCATCAGGTCGACGACAGGCGCTCTGGCGGGGTGGGGTACAGCGGCAATTTTTCTTCCGCTGGCTTTGGCTTCAATCAGCTGTTGCAGGCTGTCCTGATAAGTGTCGTGATATTTCTCGGGCTGGAAAGGGGCCGCGAGGCTTTGGATCAGTTGCTGGGCCAGGGTTCTTTCCTGCTCCTTAATTTCGGTCTTATTGGTATGGCCGTGTTCCTCGGCTTTGCGAATCTCGTTCGAATAAAACATGGTGTGCAGCGTCAGTCCGCGTTCTCGCGGGTGAATGATCACGATATTTTCGCGGCTGTGCATGGTGATTTTCGCGATTCCGGCGTAACCTGATTTCTCCATAGCCTCGGTCAGAAGATGATAGGCCCGTTCGCCCGCTTCCTCTGGCGTTACATAATAAGAAGAATCGAAGTAAACCGGGTCGATCTCCTCCAGCTTCACAAACTCCAAAATATCCATGGTGCGCGCGGATTCCGGCTCGACCTCGTCCAGCTCCTCCTGCGTGAACAGCAGATACTGGCCTTTCTCGTATTCATACCCCTTCTCAACTTCAGAGCGTTCGACCATCCTGTCGCACGTGGGACAGAATAACGGCTGCTTCAGGCGAGTGTTGCAAACCTTGTGCAATTGGTTAAAGCTGATGCGCTCGGTGCGTGCAGCCGGCGAAAGTCGAATGGGAATCGAGATCAAACCAAACGTTAAGTAACCTTTCCATGTTGAAGCGGCCATGTCTCCCCCGGCGGAACAGGTCAACAACCACCGTCGGTCCGGAGCTATAAATCAGCCCAGGACGCCATTCGATGGTCAACAGATACCACCTACAATATACGATTATAGGCGATCGGCCAAAATGAGAATAACCACGATGAGTAGGACCAGACCCAATCCACCACTGGGGTAATACCCCCACCCGGAACTGTAGGGCCACGTTGGCAATGTTCCCAAGAGCATGAGAATGACGATAATAATCAGGATAGTCCTGAGCATCTCGGTTCCTCTCCTCGTAGAAACGTTCCGTAATCAATCGGGGAAGTGCGGCGCATTATGCGTTCATAGCCGAGACGTGAACTATGCTGCAAACACTGTAGAGGCTCCTCATAGTTGCTGTATGCGCGCGAGCTAAGAAGTTCGAGGCCCCGTCGTTACAGCAACTGCCCGATGGCGATTCCAGGGAGTGCTTTCCATACTGAGCCGGCAAGGAGCGCCCTTTTGGAAAGGAGTCGGCATGACCACTCGGCAGCGAAAGTCGCAAGACCTGAGCAGAAATCCGGGGATGGCCCCGATCGACAATCCTGAGCCAGACTTGTCGGATGAGAAACACGAGCCGGACTCGACCACCGGTCGCCTACCGTCTCAAGATCGAGACCGCAACACCGACAGTGCAACAGATAACAGGCGTTCTGTGAAGGACGCCGGAAAGACACGGCGCCGGTAGCAGCGGGGTTCTGGAAGGGCTTGGTAGACGCATAGCCGCCCGCGCAACGCGGGCGGCTATTGCTTTAGAGCGCTGACATATGTTGGAAATGGGTGCCGAGCCAACTTTAGACCCATCTGGCCCCAAATAGTGCCATGCTGGTGAATGATGGTATCCACGCGAGTGACTACAACCGGTGATTCCATAACCCGAGCGGCGGCTGATACCACTAGCCACGGCCGGGCGAAGCGAGCGTTGCGCGCAGCCTCAGCTCGATACCTGGATCTGGTTAAAAAGATTCTGGCCGATTCTTTTGCCGACGATTGTCCGGATCTAGCCGCACAAATGTCATTCTATTTCCTGCTGTCCATATTCCCTTTCTTTATCGTAGTCGCGGCCCTGATCGGCTGGTTGCCATCCACCACGTTGTGGCAGAGCTTCGCGCAATGGATTACCGATTACCTTCCCACGCAGTCACGCCGCGTCATTTTTGAGACGATCCTGGGCCTTTCGAACGGCTACACCGGGTTTCTTTCCTTCGGATTGCTGGCGACCTTGTGGACCGCATCTTCCGGCTTTGTCAGCATGATGGAATCGCTGAGCGTGGCTTACGGTGGACGGGATACGCGCAGCTACTGGAAAAAGCGGGGGATCGCGGTGATCGCGACCATGTTAATGGCTATTTTCATGGTCGCCAGTTTTGGGCTGCTCGCCGCGACGCGTCGTGCGGCGCTCTCCTTGTCCAATCTGGTGGCCACCGCAGGCACGTTTCATCTCGAATGGGTACTGCTGCGCTGGCTGGCCACCTTCGCGCTGCTGTGCTTTGCCATCGACTGCGTGAATTACTTTCTGCCCAAGTTATCGCGCCGGTGGCGATGGTTCTCGCCGGGAACGCTCGTGGTGGCCTTCGGGCTTTTTATATCTTTGCAGTGCTTTAATCTCTACCTTCGATATTTCTCTAACTTTCCCAGGGTTTACGGCGCGCTGGCCGGTTTCATCATGCTGATGGTCTGGGTTTACTTCCTGAGCTTAATCCTGCTCGTGGGAGCGGAAACCGACCGCATTATTGAGGGCCGTCCTAGAGCCGGGACCCAGACGTGAAATTCAGGCGACGCCCCCGCGCTTTGCACGCCAGGTCCCGTCACAAAGTAATTCTTCGCGGAGGTTGGTACTGGTTCTTTCTGTTGCTTCCGCGCCTCCTGCTTTTACAACTCCTGCTTGGCTCGCTTCCGGCCGGCGGCCAGGAGCCGGCTCAGGAGTCTTACGCGGGATTCGAGGGGCGTATGGTCTCCGAAGTCGAACTCGCCGCGCACCCCGCCATGGATGTGGAGGCCTTCCGTTCAATGGTTACGCTGAAGGCGGGCCAGCCATTTTCAATGGCCGCGTTGCGCGACAGCGTCGCTGCCTTGCAGCAGACTCACGAATTTAGTCAAGTGCAAGTGGAGGTCACTCCTCAGCCTGCCGGCCTGCGCGTTGTCTTCATATTGCAGCCCGCCGATTACGTCGGGTTGATTTCTTTTCCGGGCGCGGACAGGACCTTTGCGTACACCCAACTTTTGCAAGCCGTCAATATTCCCGAACAGTCTCCTTATGTCGAAACCCAGCTCGACTCGGGAAAGGAAGCGCTGGCGAAGTTCCTCACTTCGAATGGATATTTTTCCGCGGTGGTCGATGCGCGCACCCAACGGGACGATGCCCACCGGATGGTTAACGTCGTTTTTTCNNCTGATGCCGACGCCACGCGCCGTGCGCTCCGCACCTGGTGGGCCCGGCTGCGAGGGGCTTCGCTAAAACCGGGACAAAAATATTCCCGGCAGCGGCTTGTGAAAGCGACCGCGTATGTGCGCAATCATCTTCGAAAAGAAGGCCGGCTAGCCCCGGTGGTCCGTCTGGACGCGCCAGCGTACCACCCCGAGTCCAACCGCGCCGACATCAACTTTCAAATGCAGGAGGGCGAGCTTTTTTCAGTGCGGGCGATGGGCGCGCGAGTGTCGCAGCGCACGCTGAAGCGCTTGGTGCCGATTTTTGAGGAAAACACGGTGGACCAGGACTTGGTGGACGAGGGCAGACGCAACCTGATCTCTTTTTTCGAGTCCAAGGGTTTTTTCGACGCGCAAGTGACTTCGCACCTGGACCGGCAGCCCGACCGCGTGAACGTCGCATATCAGATTGAGCGCGGTTCCAAGCACCGCGTGGAAGGCGTGTTTTTTCAGGGCAACCAGTTCTTTGACGATACCCAGCTGCAACCTTTATCGCAGGTAAAGAAAGGCCGGTTTTTCTTGCACGGGACGTTCAGCGACGATGCGCTGCGCAAGAGCGTAGCCGCGCTGACCGCCTTCTACAAAAACGCCGGCTTTTCGAGCGTCGCGGTTCGCCCGCAGGTTAGCGATTTCGACCCAACCGTGGACGTCACGTTTGAGATATCCGAGGGACCTCGCGATATCGTCAACACCCTGCGCATCACCGATTCCCAGGGAAATGCGGTTGCAGCCACTACTGCGAGCCACTCCCTGAACCTCGGCAACGGCAAGACCTACTCGCCTTACCTTCTCGAGCAGGATCGCAACGAAATCTTGGCGTCTGCTCTGGATCAGGGTTACCGAAACGCGGCATTCAAATCGTCTGCAACGCCCGTTGCGGGCAATGCCCATTTGCTGGACGTTGTTTACACACTGGACCGCGGTCCGCAGGCGCACATTAGCGACGTTGTCCTGGCCGGCCATCAGCAAACTCGCCCCAGTTTCATTGTGCGCGAGACCCAGCCAGGGGTTCGCAATGGCCTGCCGGTCAGCGAAGGTAATTTCCTGACCGCCGAGGGCGAACTGTATAGCCTCGGCATATTCGACTGGGCCAGCATCCGTACGCTGCGGCCTGTCAGCGACCAAACCCAGGAGGCAGTCCTCGTGGCGGTGCACGAGTTCAAGCGCAGCACGGTGGAATTTGGCGGCGGACTCGAGGTAATTCCGCGCAGCGGCAATATTCCCGTGGGAGCTGTGGCGCTGCCGGGTTTGCCGATCATTGGACTGGGCACTAAGTTCACGGCCAGCCAAAAGAGCTTTTTTGGCCCGCGCGGCTCCATCCAATTTGACCGCCGCAATATGCTCGGACGCGCCGAGACTGCCTCGATTGCCGTAGTCGGTTCACGCCTGGACCAACGCGCCACATTCACCTACACGGATCCGCATTTCTGGGGCTCGCCGTGGAGTTCGCTCTTCAGCATCCTGGCTGAGCGGACCACGGAGAATCCCGTATTCACCGCCCAACTGGCCCAAGCGGCATTTCAAGTGGAAAAGGCGCTGGACAAGAAGCGCACGCGAAACGTTTTTTTTCGGTACAACTTCCAGAAGACCGACCTCTCGAACGTGATCATCCCCGGTCTGGTTCTGCCCCAGGACCGCCACGTCCGCCTTTCCACTGTCTCGGCGCAGTACGTACGCGACACGCGGGACAAGCCGCTCGATGCGCATCACGGCCTATACCAAACATTTGATTTTGGTGTAACTCCCAAAGCTGTTGGTTCGAGCAGCAACTTCGTGCGTATGCTCGGCCAGACCGCGTTCTACTTCCCGGTACGGCCCTGGCTCACGTGGGCAAATAATTTTCGCCTGGGGCTGGCGATTCCTTTTGCCGGCAGCGATGTTCCCTTGAGTGAACGCTTCTTTTCGGGGGGCGTGGATTCGCTGCGCGGATTTCCTATCAATGGCGCAGGACCGCAGCGCCCTGTGCAGGTTTGCAGCAATCCGAGCAATATTTCGACGTGCACGCTGATCAGCGTGCCGGTGGGTGGAAACATGCTCTTCATATTCAATTCCGAGGCGCGTTTTCCCATTCCGTTGAAAAAAAACCTGGGCGGCGTGCTTTTTTACGACGGAGGGAATGTGTACAGCGCCATTCGCTTTAGCCAATTCACCGCGAATTATACGAATTCCGTGGGCCTCGGCCTGCGCTACAACACTCCGGTCGGCCCGGTGCGGCTGGACTTCGGTTATCGCCTTACGCCCGTGCCAGGAGTTAAATCGACCGAATATTTCGTGACGCTGGGCCAGTCTTTTTAGGGCTGTATGGAACGCCGAGCGGGGGGCTTGACGATGTGGAAAAAAACTGCAGGCCGAATTGCTCTCGCCGCTTTTGCCTTGCTGGGCTTGGTAGCGCTGGCCGCATTTTTATTGGTGCGCACCGATGCGTTTCACCGGTTCGTGCTGCAAAAGATCACGCAGGCCGCCTCTGACGCCACCGGTGGCCGGCTCGAGGTGGGGAGTTTCGCCATTCATTGGCGAAAACTGAGCGTTGATTTCTACGGCGTGAAGCTTCGTGGCATCGAACCCCCGGCGCAACCTCCGCTTTTTGCCGCCGATCATTTAAACGTCGGCCTGAAGATCGTCTCGATCCTGCGGCGTAAGATCAATCTGAGCCGCGTCGTCCTGGATCGCCCGGCGCTTTATTTGCGTGTGGACGCGCAGGGACGCAGCAACTTGCCTGCCTCCGCCAATGCCGGCAAAACTTCTTCCTCGGGTGAGACGGCGGCCGAACTATTCGATATGGCCGTGCAGAGCGTAATCGTGAGTTCTGGCGTGATTGGTTACAACGATCGGCAGGCCCAGCTGTCCGCGGATTTGCAGGGATTTCACCTCCGCGTCGGGTTCGACAACATCAGCCAGGGATACCGGGC
>PLJR01000268.1:5669-8784 GCA_003140295.1 Acidobacteriota bacterium | reverse complement strand
CGCGCCTGCAATTGCAGGCGCGGTGTTCGCCGGTGAAACCGGTCAAAACTCCAACGAAGCGGAGAGGGGGGGATTCGAACCCCCGGCACCGGTTTTGCCAGTGCAACTGCTTAGCAGGCAGCCCTGTTCGGCCACTCCAGCACCTCTCCGTGATTGTGAAGACGTTTACTCTACATTACTTGTAAGCAGTTTACCAACGCGCGCAGCGAGCGAATTACACAGACGGCGCGGAGTAAACTTTTCGTACTGACTCTCGTACTACCGAGGCTAGCCCGGGCTGCCCATTGCCTGTTCAAACACCACCATTCACACTAAGTAGGGTGATTTGTGATATGAAAAGCGCACGCTAAACAGGTCGCACGATGCCCATGCGAACTCTACCGATGCGAACTCTACCGATGCGAATGCTACCGATGCGAATGCTACCGATGCCGTTACCCTCGCCGCTGCCCCCTATTGGAACGTCTGGAACGTCCACCTGTCGTGCTGCCGAAAGCCACGCGCGACAGGCGCACCCGCTCGGCTCGCGCCGGAAGGCCCGCCGTTTTCGCGCTTGGCAGTACACGCTGATTTTTGCGCTTGGCCTTATTTCGCTCGCCGCGGCTAACTGCTGGGCCACGCCTTCCGATGCAGCAAACTTCACGCCCGACGAAGATCAGCGCCTGCATAAACTGCAGGAGCGCCTGTGCGACGACAAGGAGTTGAGCTGCGCCGCGGTGTCCGCGCTTTTTGCCGATCCGCGTCTTACGCTCTACGAGCCGCCGCCACCCGCACCCGATCAGCCCGCGACCGCGCAGGCCCGGAAGCGCGCGCAGCGAAACCCCTATCTCACCCCGAGGTTCGGACTGCTGACGCCCGAATCACTCGAGCGCTGCCGGACGTTTATCGCCGCGCACGCGCACTCGTTCGACGCCGCGTACCAAAGATATGGCGTGCCCAAAGAAGTTATTTGCGGCCACCTGCGCATCGAAACCAACTTCGGCATTCCCACCAGGCTGACTCCCAATCCGTTGGGCACGCGCCCCGCAATCAACCAGCTTGTGAGTCTCTACGTCCGCAAGCCCGTTCTGAGAAACAGCAACTCCCGGTTTCTGCACCGCCAGGAATTCGCGCTCGTGCAATTGAAAGACCTGCTTTCCAGCAGCCAAAAATTTGGCTGGGACCTTTTTGAAGTTCCCGGCTCCCCAACCGGCGCCATCGGCCTGGTGCAGTTCGAGCCGTCAAACTTCGATATCGCCGTGGACAGCGACGGCGACGGCAAAGTCGATCTGTTCGATGGCGACGACGCTATCCTGAGTGTGGCGCATTATCTCGAAACCCGCGGCTTCGATCGTGACGCCGAACATCAGAAACGCGCCATCTACGCCTACTACGGCGGCCACTACAATCACGACCCCAACAAGTTCTACATGCGCGCCGTCCTAAAATACGCTAGCGAAATCTCCGCGTACCTAAAGGACCACCCGGTAGAATCCGCAGCTACGGTAAACTCCGAACCCGCGGCAGTGTCCAAACCCAGCGCAGACGGCGAAAACTGATCACCTCATCCCGCGTCTGAACGAACTCGCTTGCGCATCGCACGTTCTCGTTGCACTCGCGTGGCCCTCTGGGCCTAGCGGGCGGGCGGGTCGATGCTGGTGGCCGGGCGATTTTCGCTGGTGGCGCGCACTATGCCGCTCGGGTCGGTGTAAAAATTGCGGTAGCCGTAATTACCTGCGCGCGCTTCGAGTGAGTAGCTGTGAATCGCTCCGTCGGCCCCGGGCGGCCCCGGCGTATACACCAGTTGGTAGCCATTGCTTTGCGCCAGTTGCGCCGTTTGGCGCACCGGCGGCCCGAGCGGCTCGAGTGTCGCGGGGAACACGCCGTCTTGCGTGGCCGCGTAAGAAGCCAGCGCCGCGCGCACGTCGGCCAGCGTTTGCACCGCCTGCGTTTCCGCCTGCAGCGCCACATTTCCGGTGCGCGGCGTTACCACGAACCACAGGAAACTCCACATCGCCCCCAGTAGGACGCCCAGCAGGATCGCCCAGCGGAGCAGAATTTTGGCCAGCGTCGGCTTGGGCTTGTTTTTTATCGGTTCCGCGCCCGGCACCGGCAGCGTCAGGTCCGCGCCGCAGTGCGGACAGATCTCGGTAGCCTGGTTGATTTCCGTTTCGCACTGGTGGCAGGTCACCATCGGGAGGTTCTCCCGGATCGACGTAGGGGGCACATTCGGCCGAATTTTAGCAGGCGATTGGGCCATACCCCCCGGGCATTTGCATCTCTATCAAAACAGGGATGTTGTGCAAAGAGGCGTTTGTATTTACATGAAACGATTGAGGATATTTCGCGCGAATTTCGCTCTGTGCGCGCGAGCATTCGCGAAATGTCGTGAGGTCCGGCGTGGAATTGCCGGCCGAGGGCGACACTCGGAGGCGCTGGGAGGCGGGAACGGGATGGGGAGGCTGGGAAATTCGGGGCTGGGGATGAATACCCTGAACAGCGTTTCTGGTACGGGCGGTTTTCGTACTGGATTTCGAATTGAAGTGCAAGCTTCACGGGCGAGAGTAACACAAAAAGATCACTTTGTCGATATGATAATGTCATGGTAATAGATTCGAAGGGAGGTTTCGAATGGGGCCTGGTTACCGGTTTTCATTCGAATACCACCGTTGTCGCGTACCGCAGTCTTCCAGATTGAACCTTGCGGCGCGACCACCGGCAGTGATTTGCCGGCGAAATGCCCGACAGCCTTTGATAACCCACAACTTATGCGCACACGGACCGATCTTCGGAAGATTGTGGGACGTTCTCCACCGCCACTGAGGGCCCTAATGCTTCATTGAATACGCTGAGCCTGGTGGATTGGTGCGAGCGGCTGTCGGGCGCGCGCCCAATCGATTTCTGGCAGGCGAAGGGAGACTACCAGTGGCGGCTCCGTCCGGCCTTGCGGTCTGGTCCGTCAAGGCTGTGGCCGGCGAAACAACGACGCTGCATATTGTAGTACGGGTTGCATGTCGGCTGGAAGCACGTCTCCTTGGTAAATTTGCAGATAACTGACATGCTGACCGGCATTGTTCGCCGCCATCCCTTTATCGATCGATCTTCTCAAGGCAAGGGGAGGATTTCCTGCAGCGCC
>PLJR01000268.1:0-5592 GCA_003140295.1 Acidobacteriota bacterium | reverse complement strand
CAAACGCGCAGGACGACCGGATTTCCCCCGCTCAAGAATTGGGAGGCCCGGGGCCGCCAGAGAAACACACTGATTGGGAAAGGAATCGGCATAGACGTGAAAAGCCTTTTCCCATGCGCCTAAATATTTAGCGGGCGTATAACCGTCACTGAGCCATTTTTTGACGGCCGGCGGAGAGTCGCTGGGCAACGTCATCTCTTCGGAAACCGATGTCGGTCCGGCGGCCGCGATCATTCTAAAAGCTGGCGACTTTCCATACCTTTCGCTCAGTTGCTTCACGAATGCGAACCAACGGTCGAGGTACACGGGATCCCATGGCATGGGAAGCTTCGCGACGGTGCCATGGTCAGGGCCATATGGTACGAGGAACAAATCGGTCTTTGCTCCTGCCAGGGCCCATTCAGGAGAAAAAAAACCGGGGACGATGTCGAGCTGCACCCATTTTTGGGATGATATCGCGGCAGCAAAGAGCGCATCTAGCTTCGACCAATCCGGTTTTCCCTGGACTGGTTCGATGTCGCGCCAATTGATCTGAACGGCGACACCGCTCACGAAAGGATTATTCAAGGCTTCTAAATTCCCCGATTTGTATCCCTTCTCTCCTGGAGGCAGAACGACGGCTAGTCCGTACGGTGTCGCATCATCGCTCGATGCGCACCGAACCGCCTCCCGACGCTGGGGGGCCGGATCGGCGGGGTCCTGGCGCTGAGCGCGAGCCGGAAGCAAGGTCCATGACAAAAGGCAAATGCCGAACAGAGCCCGAACCGCATACTGAACCAAATTGTAAAAAGAGAGCAGCTTATGCTTTTCATCCACCAAGTCGATGAATGGCTGGAATGTTCGGTGCCGCCCGGTCCGAGCGATGTACTTTTGCCCCAGTGTCCAAGCACGAAGGGTATTGGCGGGAATGCGCACATAGAATGCGGCTTGCGGGATACTGTAGCGAGGGAAGTCACGCACGTCCCCATGCGTTCGGTCTAAGTGTCGCCGTGGCATTTTAGCCTCCCCCTATACACTACGAATAGGCAGTCCCGCAGCATGAGTCGCATTCCATCTACATTTACCGAACTCGTTTCAATAGCGGTGTGAGTGTCGGTCTCCCGATGTGGGTAATATACACCATGCTTCCGCGCTTTTAGATTGGCGAAATAGCCCGCGTCGCGTTCCTCGTTAGGAAAGATTCAACCGGCGGGTTATGCGCGTACCGCACTGGATAAAGGCCGAACGCCGGTCGCACCGATAGCGTCATGCGTTATCCGCAAAAGAAGGGAAGCCCCCACGGCTCCCGCTGGTGCAAGTTAACTGCCCGCCCTGCAATCGGGATGGCCGAACTAGCTGATGGGTGTGCTGGTCGCGGTAGCCGCGGTGGTGGCATCGGCGCGGATGACGCCGGTCTGGTTGGTGAAGAAGCCGCGCTGACCTGTTGTGCCGCGATTGGTGGGGTTCGCCGTGATCGCGTAGGCCAGAACGTTGCCGTTGGCATCCGATGCGCCAGCGACGTAGGCAAAGGTGTAGCCGCTCTTGGTGCCGGTGGCCAGAACCGAGTCAATCAGGTCGGCCGCAGCGGATGTTGCGGGGGCGGCGGGACCGAGGTTCGTCAGCGCGGAAGGATAACCGCCGTAGGTGGTGGAATATTCGATGCAAGCCGTATTTATGGTGCGCAGCGAGCCGACCGCCGAGGCCTCATTGGCCGCCATCTTCGAACGGAGCAGGTTCGGAATGGCAATCGCGGCGATAATCAAAATAATTGCTACGACGATTAGAAGCTCGATAAGCGAGAAGCCCTTCTGTCGGCGGCGCATGTCGTTCTCCTTGAGAATTGGGACTTCTAGTATACCGTTTCGGCGTTCAGGCGCGTCAGGAACGTGGACCAACCCGCTCGCCATCTCCGCCGCCGGAATCGCGAATTGCGGCACGGTTTGATTACGCAGAGGCAGCCTCTGGCGGGCTTGTCGGCACGAGCGGGTACCAGGCGGGTTTGTTTGAGTTTCTCGGGGTGTGATGAGGCATGATAGGTTCAAGGATAAGCTGGATTCAGCGAGGGGGGCACCGTGGCGAGAATCTCGCTAAAAGTAAACAATAAGACTCAAGTCGTGGACGTCGATCCGAGCACTCCGCTGCTCTACGTGCTAAGAGATAACCTGGAGCTTAACGGTCCCCGATTTGGCTGCGGGCTGGCACAGTGTGGAGCGTGCACTGTAATCATGGATGGCAACGCAATTCGATCGTGCGTTACCCCGGTTAGCGCCGTACAGAACCATAACCTGACGACGCTCGAAGGATTGGGCAGCGTCGCCAAGCCTCATGCGCTGCAGGCCGCCTTCATCGAAGAACAGGCCGCGCAATGCGGCTTTTGCATGAACGGCATGATCATGAATGCGAAGGTGCTGATCGATAAGAACCCCAGTCCCACCGACGACGACATTAAGCGGGCCTTGGATCCGATTCTGTGCCGCTGCGGCAGCCACCTGCGCGTGATCCGAGCGATCCAGCGCGCGGCGAAATCGATGGAGGTCTAAGGAGATTGAATATGCGGAACAAGGATATCTCCCGAAGAGATATTTTCAAGGGCGCCGGCGCGCTGGTGGTCACGTTTAGTCTTTTTGGATCGGTAGCGGACGCGCTGGGTCAAGCGACCGCCCATATCGATCCGTACGGCAATTCGGATTATCTGGATCCGACGTCGCTGGATTCGTGGCTGGCGATCATGCAGGACGGAACCGTGAAAGTATTTACCGGCAAAGTCGATCTGGGCACGGGCGTGGAAACGGCTCTGGCACAAATCGTGGCGGATGAATTGGACGTACCCTTTCGTCGAGTACAGATGGTGATGGGAGACACGGCGAAAACGGTGGACCAGGGGCGCACGGCGGGCAGTGCGACGATCGAGCGTGCGGGACCGCAGGTACGCCAGGCTGTTGCAGCAGGGCGCTTAGAGATGCTGAAGATGGCCGCGGCACGCTGGCAAGTGCCCGTCGATAAGCTGGCGGTCAGCGATGGCGTGATCAGCGTTATTGGCGATCCCGCGAAGAAAGTATCGTATGCGGACTTGATCGGCGGCCAGCTTTTCAACGTCAAGATCACTGCAAAGGGAACGCAGGGAGCGATGCAGGTCGCGCCGGAGGTCAAGCCCAAGGGTTACCAGGACTATAAAGTCGTGGGCACGCCGGTTCCGCGCGTAGATCTTCCGCCGAAATTGACCGGCGAGTTCACTTATACTGCGGATTTTCGACTGCCTGGAATGCTCCACGGCCGCGTGGTGCGCCCCTCCACGGTGATTTCGAAACCCACGTCGGTCGATGAGAGTTCGATTGCGCATATTCCTGGGATTGTCAGGGTTGTTCAGGACGGCAGCTTCGTTGGCGTGGTGGCGCAGACGGAGTGGGCGGCCGTTCAGGGAGCCGCAAAGCTGAAAGTGACCTGGTCTACTCCCGCCAGCAAAATGCCGGCAAATCGGGAAGAAGTCGCCAAGTACATCATGAACACGAAGAGCTTCACCGACAACGGCCCGGCACCTAAAGGCGACGTGGATGCGGCGTTTTCGAATGCCGCGAGAACGTTTGAGGCGACCTACCACTGGCCCTTCCAGAATCACGGCATGATGGGTCCTTCGTGCGCGGTGGCGGACGTTCGTGGAGATAAGGTGACCATTTGGACGGGAGCGCAGGGGACCTTCACCACGCGCGATCGGGTATCGGACATGCTGGGCGTTGCGAAGCGCAATGTGGATGTCATCTTTGTCGAAAGCTCAGGTTGCTACGGCCGGCTGACCACAGATGACGCCGCAGAAGACGCGGTATTAATGTCGCGGGCAGTGGGGAAGCCAGTTCGCGTCCAGTGGATGCGGGCGGACGAGCACGTCTGGGAACCGAAGGGACCGCAGCAGTTGATGATGGTCCGGGCGGCCATCGATGACCAGGGCAAGATCACCGCATGGGATTTCAAAGGACGCACGTTCCCGTGGACCGAAGCGCAGGGAACACCGCAATTGGGGGAAAGACAAATTGGACAGAAGAACACCGCGCCTTACCCGGGCTCTCCTGTTGGTGCGGGAGCGGTAGCGCAGCTGTACGATATTCTGAATCAGAAAGTCATGGCTTCTTACGTGCCGTGGCCGCAGGACGATCCCACGCCGTTGCGGACAAACCCACTGCGGTCTCCCGGAGAGCCGGCGGGCTGGTTCGCGAGCGAGTCGTTTGTAGATGAAATAGCGGCCGCTCTCGGCGTGGATGCGTTTCAATTTCGGGTCAGGCAACTGACCGGCAACCAGCGAGCTGCGGAGCTGTTGCAGTCTACCGTGCAGCAATCGGGATGGAAGGAGCGTCCTTCACCTGCACCGGCTGCAGGGCAGGCCAAGGCGGCGGGAAGAGGCGTGGCGCTGATTGCGCGGGGCAACACGCTGGTCGCGGCTGTGGCCGAGGTTGAAGTGGACCGATCCACCGGAAACGTCGCGGTGAAGCGCATAACCGTGGGACACGATTGCGGCTTGATCATCAATCCCGACGGACTTAAGTTCCAAATCGAGGCCAACGCCATACAGGGTGTGAGCCGTGCGGTGATGGAGGAGGTCAAGTTCGACGAAACCGGAGTCAAGAGTGTGGACTGGAGAAGTTATCCGGTCATTACCTTTCGGAATGTGCCGGAGGTAGACATCGTCTTGAAAAATCGGCCTCAGAATCCATCCTCCGGCGCCGGCGAGCCTGGAATTGTTCCCATGTTCGGCGCGATCGGAAATGCGATCTTTGACGCCGTCGGGGCGCGTCTGCGCGAGGGGCCTTTCACTCCGGAGCGAGTCCTGAGCGCGATGAAGGCAAGCGGAGGAATCTCGCGGCGCGCATAAATGAGTTTGCAACGCGCCCACGAGGATCGGCGTCCAGCAGGTGCAGTCGTTACTCTAATCTCGCAGTCATCCTATTAGTTGGAGCGCGCAGCAGTCCTTTCTATCTAAAGGGCGCGAGGAGTTACTTCGTTACGGTTGCGCCAGCCAGTTTGGCCACCGCTGCCAGTGTCGTTTGTGCGGCATTCAAACCAAGACGGAAGTCCTTGTCGGAGTAGGTTGCGTAAACGTCGGTGGGCTGGTGCCACTGCGGATCCCACCCATTTCCAATTTGCGTGCCGCGCTCGTTCTCGCGCACGCTAATCGCGGCGACCACGTCCATGAAGGGCGTTGAATCGGTATTGGTCATATGGCTGCCGACGCTTGCCGGGTATTCAGTTGCGTACTTTTCGTTGGCCTGCTCGAGCGCCCAGGCCAGCGCCTGCGATTGGGCGGCCAACTTCGAGTTCACCTGGAACTCGATGTTGACGTCCGCTTCAGGNNATCATCATGTCGTGCTGAATCATTCCGAGCCATCTGGGCTCCGGATACTTGCCTGATCCCGGCGGGTCTTCCTGGCCTTGTAGAGCGGCGCGCTGATCCACGTAAGCGCGGCTGCCGTTGAGTCCCGTCTCCTCGTTATTCCACAAAATGAAACGTATGGAGCGCTCGGTGACCACGCCCGGACCGCTCAACACGCGCGCCAACTGCATCACCAGGGCCGTGCCCGATCCGTCGTCGTTGGCGGCCTCGCCCCAGCCGATGCCGTCCATGTG
>PLJR01000129.1 GCA_003140295.1 Acidobacteriota bacterium | reverse complement strand
AGGTGTTAATGCCGTCCATGCTGGGCTGATCGAGAGCTGCCACGGCGTCGTCAATTCCGGCCAGCATTTGCGCGCCGGTCAAAAGGAATTCCTCGTGACAGGTGCGGAATCGGCGCGCCGTCGCGCGCGCCAGCTCCGCTTCGCTGAAATCCTGCTCATCAAAAATTACGGTGAAGGTATGCAGGCCGGCACGGGCGCTGCCTGCCAAAGCCACCAGGGCCGTGGAATCAAGGCCGCTGCTCAGAAAAACACCCAGGGGCACATCGGCAATCAGGTGGCAGCTTACGGCTTCCTCGAGCAAGGGGCGAAGTTGTTTCGCGGCGGAGGCGAGTGTAACTGGCGCGGACGAATCGTTATTTCGCGCCACGTTTTGCCGCGCTACATTTTGCGCCGCGGCGCCGAAGGTCCAGTAGGGGCGGGGATGCACTTCGTGAACGCGTTTATCGGCAGGCACGGTCATGAAGTGGCCGGGAGGCAGTGAAAATACGCCGTCCACGAGCGTCATGGGCTCGCAAATCGAACCGAACAGCAAATACGAATCGAGGGCCTCCTGCGAGAGGCGCCGCGGCAGCTTCCCGCTGGCAAGCAGCGCGCGAAGTTCGGAAGCAAACACGAAAACGCCATCGACGATGGCGTAATAAAACGGCTTGATGCCGAGGCGGTCGCGTGCCAGCAGCAAGCGGGGGCCGACGGCCGATGAGTCTTGCGCGGCACCACCTTGCGCGGCACCCCGTTGCCCGTTCGGGGCGCCACGCATATCAAGAATGGCGAAGCCGAACATCCCCCGCAAGCGGCCCAGGCAAGCTTCGCCCCACTCTTCATACGCGTGGACGATAGTTTCGGTATCGGAGTGGGTGCGAAACACGTGGCCGCGGCGCTCCAGTTCTGCCCTTAGAGAGCTGAAATCGTAGATTTCGCCGTTGAAAACGATCGCGACGTCGCCCGCTTCATTGAAAACAGGCTGGTGGCCGCCGGAAAGATCGATAATGCTGAGCCGTCGCATGCCGATGGATGCGTAAGGGGCGGCGGCGGGAGCGATCAGCTCGCCCTGCTCGTCGGGACCGCGATGCAGCATCGCGGCATTCATATTGCCAACCGCGCGCGCGGCGTCCGCAGCGTTGGGTATACCGATGGTTCCGCAAATGCCGCACATAGCGGACTGATTATGCAGGAGAAGGACGCCGCTTGCGGCGCTCAATTTTAGCGACCTTGTGGGACTACAGCAAAAGGGCATTTACGCAGTTGTCGGGGCCGGGCTGCGAATCTCTGCGTACAGACTTTCCTGTTTGTCGAGCATTCTTTGCCAGCTCAGAAGGGCAGCGACGCCCGGACAGGCGTCCCTGAAGCGTGCGTAAAGATCGCGATCGCTTAGCATCAGGCGCAAGGCCGCGGTTAAAGCGTTCTGCTCCCGGGGAATCACCAAGCCCACCTCGCCGGCGACAAACTCGCTGATGCCGCACTGATCCGTGACGATGACCGGCCTGCCGCACGCGATGGCCTCAGCCACGCTATTGGCAAAATTTTCGTACCGCGAGGGGAGCACGAACACATCGCAATCCATCATCACCGACTTTTTATCTTCGCCGTAGAGGGGACCGGTAAAAATTGTGCGCGCCTCGACTCCTTCGGCGCGCGCCAGCGCCTGCATTTGCGCAACGAGGTGGGGCTCGCCCTCGGGCCCGGCGATTATCAGGCGCCCACGCTCGGGACAGGCTTGGGCGAAAGCCGCGATCAGGATATCCACTCCCTTGCGCGGAATCAGCCGCCCGAGGAAGAGTACGACAGGCTCGTCCGGCGGAATCCCCCAGGCGGCGCGAAACGCTCCGCGCACGGGCAAAGCTGCGAAATCGTCCAGATCGACGCCGTTGTAACGCAGGGCCACTTGAGGCTGCGGCAATCCATCCTCGAGCAATTCGCGCTGCTCCTGCAGTGAAGTGGCGATCACCTTGGCGGCATGGCGAAATAATGGCGCGCCGAACAGCCGCAGCCATACTCGCTTCAGACGGAAACTGCGGTCGTAAGGGCGGGACATGCCCAGCGGCTCGAGCACATACGGAATGCCGCCGCGCAGGCAGTAATGGCCAACGGCGGGGCCGATCAGGTCATACAGACCGTGAATGTGCACGAGTTCAAAATCGCGCAAGCGCTTCCTGCAAAACGATAGCAAGCCGGCATTGAGCGCGGTGGCGCGATAATTGATTAGAGGCCGCAGATACAGCACTTCCACACCGCCAATTTCGTCACGGAACGCGACGCGCAGCCGGCCATGCCAGGAGGTGAGAACGGTGACGCGGTGGCCGCGGCGGGCCAGGCCTTCGGCGAGCGCGCGGACCTTGACCGCGGGGCCTCCCTTTTCGAGAAATGGAAAATACGCGGGCGTGACCTGCAGAATATTCATGAATTGGCGACATTCATAGGTTCAGCTGTAGGTTCAGATTACCCATGGACTGCCGGCAGCGGTGAAGCTTCATGGCGGCGCGAAGGAAGTGTCGGCGGGCAGAGGATTTATTGCAAGCGGGTGCTGCGAATATCGTAGTCGATAAGCGACTCGAAAATTGCGAGCACGTGGCGGCGATATTCGACCATGCGCTCCAGAACGTCGCGCAAGGCGGGCTCGCGTTCGGCTTCACGATGCCAGCGAGCCAGCACGTGGGGCGGGACCTCGATGTCGCGGCGAAGTTCGTCGGCCGAATGTCCACGCAGAAATAAGCCGTAAAAAAAGGCGGCTTCTCGCTGCGGGTACTCGAACTCCCGCTGCGTCTCTTCCGTGATGATGGCTGCGCTCCACATGAGAAAAGTGCAGTTTACAGAAAGTGGAGACGCCGTCAAGAGGGAGGCTAGTACCATTCCACCTTAGTACCGGGGCTGCCACGCCTGACATAACAGGTCTGAAGGTGTAACGCCCGTCGAGGGGTTCTTGGGGCTCGTACCTCACCAGACGTTCACACGCCGGCTAGTTGCGGAGCGACGTCCGAGCTGGCAGCAGGAAATAAAACGATTAGCCCGGGTGTCGGGCGCTACGGGCGAAATCCCGTAACGCCGATACATTGGGACCGTAAGCCCCGATACGAACAGCGTCGATCGGCAAGCCCAAACGTTCAGCAATATCGAGGTTAATGCCCGCATCGTTAAGTTCGGACAAGCTGAAGCCGGCAGTAGGCAGCACGCGGTTGGCGCCGGAGGGCGCTACCGGCCGGGGAGGTCTGCGACGCTGCCAGCGGCGCTGCGCTATCTCAAAAAACTGCTGCCAATCGCGCTTATCCCACATAGCTCTGTCGGCCTTTCCGGCGAGATGGAAGCTCACTATATCCGATGCCTTCCGAGTTCGCCCGGTCGCCTCTCAATGCCCCGTATTCCGATATATGATCTGCGTTCGGATATACGACAAAACTGCTGCCGCGTCCACCGTACTATGCCTTTACTGTGAATATTGTTCCAGATCCGTAACGGGCCTGAGGAAATCATATCCTCAGGGGCCAGATGGGTATTACGCCGGCCTGAAACATTGGGGTTACGGTATACTCCGTTATACGGGCCGCAAGCCTTCCTAATTGAGCTATGTCGATGCCCATCATTGTTGTTCATTACCACGAGCTTTGGCTCAAGGGCCGGAACCGCAGCTTTTTCCTGGGAAAGCTGGTACTGGCGTTGCGCCGCGCCCTGGGAGATTTCCCGGTCAAGCGCTTCGCGCAGCCCGGTGACCGCGTGCTGATTCACCTGGCCGAAGGCGCGGACATCGAGCGGGTAATCGCGCGGCTACAGCGGGTCTCGGGAATCGCATATTTCGCCCTGGCGCGCCCCGTCGAGCGCACCACGGTCGAGCGCACCGCGGCCGGCAATTTCGAGGCTTTGTGCCAGGCAGCCTGGGCCGAAGTGGAGCCGCTCTGCTTTTCGAGCTTTGCGGTACGTGCCAAGCGCAGCGATAAATCCTTTCCGATGCGCACCGATGAGATCGAGGGGCGCGTCGGGCATTTCCTGCTCGAGCGGTTGCGCGCCGCCGGCCGAGCCGTGCGCGTTAACCTGGACCAGCCCGAAATGACCTGCCGCATCGAAATCACCCCCGCTCTTATGCTTGTTTACGCGCGAAAAATTCCAGGCATCGGCGGCCTGCCTCCCAACACTACCGGCCGCATGGTGTGCCTGCTCTCCGGAGGGTTCGATTCCGCGGTGGCTGCCTACAAAATGATGCGACGCGGCGCGCATCTCACGTTCGTGCACTTCTGGGGAGGAGGCGCTCGACCCGGCGAATCTTCGGTACACGTCGCGCGCGCGCTCGCCGAGCGGCTGGTTCCCTACCAGTTTACGGTCAAGCTCTACCTGATTCCTTTTGAAGCGATCCAGCGGGAAATCGTGGGCAGCGCGCCGGAACGTTACCGCTTGCTGCTTTACCGGCGAATGATGTTGCGCATCGCCGAGCGGTTCGCACATAAAAACCACGCGCAGGCGGTGGTTTCCGGCGATAGCCTGGGGCAAGTCGCTTCACAGACGCTGCAAAATATNNGCCAAGTAGCCTCCCAAACGCTGCAAAATATGGTGGCCGTGGGAGCGGCTTCGCCGATGCCGCTGTTCCGCCCGCTGGCGGGGGACGACAAGCAGGAAATTCTGAAAATCGCGCGCCTGATCGGAACCTTTGAGATTTCTTCGGAGCCATTCCACGATTGCTGCCCGATGTTTCTGCCGCGCAGTCCCGCTCTATACGCGTCAGCGGCCGATCTGGAGCAGGCGGAAGCTGGCCTGGACATACCCGCATTGGTCAACGAAGGCGTAAAGGCAGCGGCGCTCGAACGCTTCACGTTTGCGCGCGGCCGTGTCGAGCGCGTGGAGGAGGACCAGGCGCGCTCCACGCCTATGGTGGTGGAGCCCAAGTAGTCGCAACCGATTGTGTCGTGAAGCAGCCGATTTCGTCGTGAAGCAGCCAAAAGCATCCGTGAATATCTCCGTAAAATTAGAAACGGGGCCCCGCCCGGGCGTGCATCGCTCCGGAAGAACCCCGTTTGAAACTTCACTCAGCAAATAAAAATTAAAGACTAATACCGGCCGCCGCCCCCGCCNNGCCACCACCGCCGCCGCCGTAACCTCCACGCCCGCCGCCGCCTCCGCCACCACCGCTGCCTCCTCGCCCTCCACCGCCACCGCCGCCGCCCTCACGTGGTGGACGCGCTTCGTTAACCACAACATTGCGGCCCATGAAGTCCTGGCCGTTGAGTGCCTGCACCGCGCGGTTGGCATCATCATCGTTGGTTACCTCGACGAAACCGAAACCGCGAGGCTGCCCGGAAAAACGATCGCGGACCAATGTCACGTTCGCCGGCGCAACTCCCGCTTGTGTAAACCAATTACTAACGTCCTCTTCAGTCGCCTGAAACGGCAAATTCCCCACGTACAATTTTTTCACGAGCGCACTCCTTGAGCCTGCGGCGAAGCGATACCGCAGGCGTACGGCTGAAGGGCAAGGCCAACTCCGTTCGCAGTCCGAACCCGCACCAGGCTACTCCGGCGTGAGATTGACGCTTCAGCTCTCCATCGCATCATCCTGCTAAAGCCGGACGCCCGTCAAGGAAACATCCTGTAGCGCCTTACAAGCATTTACGTAGGCTAACCGCCGACTAACTACAGACAAGCAGCGGGTCGTTAGGTCCGGTAACTTGCATTGATGTGTACGTAATCGGTGGTGAAATCGCACGTCCACACCCGCGCCTTTCCGCCACCTCCGCCCAGGTCCACAACCACGGGAACGAAGTTCCGCAGGAGGCGGTTATGCGCGCCCGCTTCGTCGAAAGGCTGCTCGACGCCGCGCCTGCACGTAAGAATGCCGCCTAAATAGATATTGGTTTTGTGCGGGTCAAATTTCACGCCCGCGCGTCCCGCTGCCGCCAGCACGCGCCCCCAGTTAGGGTCGGCGCCTGCAAACATGGTCTTGACCAGCGGCGAACCCGCGATGGTGCGCGCTACCTGCTCGGCGGCGGAATCGCTGGAAGCGCCGCGCACTTCGATTTCAATTACGTGGCTCGCGCCTTCGCCGTCGGAGACGATTTGCAGGGCCAGCGAGTGGCAGACCTGCTCGAGCGCCGCGACAAACCGGTTGTAGTCGGCGCCCAAAGTACCAACCGCGGGATTACCCGCCTCGCCGCTGGCCAGCACCATCAGCGTGTCATTGGTCGAAGTGTCGCCATCGATGGTAATCGAGTTAAACGTGCCGCGCACCGCCGTCGTAAGCGCCCGCCGCAGCATGGAAGTGCTGATGGCCGCGTCGGTAACCACATACGCGAGCATCGTAGCCATCTGCGGATGAATCATTCCGGCGCCTTTGCAGCAGCCCAACAGCCGCACCGGCCGCCCACCGAGACGGCAACGGCCCGCCGCCCATTTTGGACGCGTGTCGGTGGTCATAATCGCCCGGGCAAATCCTTCGAACGCCGCAGGACTCCGCGTCGTAGCCTGAAAGAGGTGGGGGACAGCCGCGATGATGCGTTCGACGCGCATCGGCAACCCAATCACCCCGGTGGAACAGACCAGTACCTGTGCCTCGGCGCAATCCATCACCCGCGCCACCTCTTGCGCGGTCGCAGCAGCGGCGGCGTCTCCCGCGGGGCCGGTGGCACAATTGGCGTTCCGGGAGTTCACGATTACGGCGCGAATCCGCGAGGCCGCCGCCCGCAAATGCTCGCGTGACAGCACTACCGGCGCCGCCTGCACCAGATTCTGCGTGAAGACGGCAGCCGCAACCGCGGGCTTGTCCGCGACGATCAAGCCTAAGTCGAGGTTCGGCGGTTTGCGCAGCCCGCAATTCACCGCGGCGAATCGGAATCCGCGCGGCACCGCGGCCATGGTGACAGGCTTCATGCCTGGCCTTCCCACGGCGCGAGGCAATTCTTCAAGCGCTTGCGGGCATCCTCCAGCGCTTCGCGTACGCGTGCGGGCGCAGTACCTCCCGAAACGTCGCGGGTTTCAAGGGCCGCTTCCAGCCTGAGGGCCGCCGGAAGATCAGCATCGAACAGCGGCGAGAACGCCTGCAGCCGTTCGAGAGGAAGCGTGGCCCAGGACTCGCCGCGGCGTTCCGCCTCCCGTACGATCTGACCAACGATTTCATGCGCCTGCCGAAAAGGCATTCCGCGGCGCACCAGGTAATGGGCCGCTTCGGTGGCCAGCAGCGCCTCATCGGCCGCAGCCTGGCGCAAGCGCGGCTCATTCAACCGCGTGGCGGCGATAGCGCCGGTGGCGATGCGCAGCATGACCGTAGCCTGATCGTAGGCGGCGAAAACAGGCTCCTTATCTTCCTGAAGATCACGCTGGTAACTCGAAGGCAAGCCTTTGAGCGTCATCAGAAGCGACACCAATCCCGCGACAATGCGCCCGGTCTTGCCGCGCAGCAGTTCCCAGGCGTCGGGATTTTTCTTTTGCGGCATCAGGCTGCTTCCGGTGGAATACTCATCGGGCAGCACGATGAAATTAAACTCCGTCGACGCGAAGAGCACGAAATCCTCGGCCAAACGCGAAAGATGCGTCGCGAGCGTGGAAAGCGCGTACAAATAATCAACCGCGAAATCGCGATCCCCCACCGCGTCCAGGCTATTCGCGGAAATCCGCGCAAAGCTCAGCTCGCGCGCGAGAGCCACACGATCCACCGGAACGACGCAGCCGCCCAGCGCGCCCGACCCCATCGGGCAGGAATCGGCCATGCGCGTGGCCGCGGCAAATCGGTCGATATCGCGAAAAAGAGGCTCGGCATGCGCCAGCAG